>JABDHL010000023.1 GCA_012972825.1 Chlorobiaceae bacterium | reverse complement strand
TGAAAGCTGTAAAGCTATAATTTTGCTTTGTTGCCTTTCTTTTTTGTATTTCTGTCCTTGAAAGAGGTACCGTTTTTCGAATAGCTCAGTTTAGGTAAATATTAATAACTACAAATATGCGCCCGCATTTAACCTTCGACACTCTGCCTCAGCCTGTCATGAGCTTGCATGAAAAGCTCGATGATATCGGAAATAAAATTGAAAGTTTGTCCAAACAACAGGCTTTTTCCCTGAGCGACGACACCCCCATCGGAGTGGATGAAGCAGCGAAGATTCTCCAACTGAGCAAGGCCGCAATTTACGCCAAGTTCTACCGGAACAGAATCCCCTACTATAAAGCCGGTGGTAAACTCTATTTCTCAAAAATTGAACTGATCGGTGAAATTCACTCCGGTCGACGACCTGCACAACAAGAGCAGAAAACGGAGGATTCATCTCCCGTTTTCCCTCAAGTCCTTTAAAGGTTATTCTTTTTCAACTTATGAACCAGATTCTGGATACGAGGAAATATGAGGCCAAACTATCCACCATATTGCCTGAGGAAAAAACAGCTCCTTCTTCATGAACCTGCTTTTTCCTGAACATGAAGTTCGGCAACTGGATTCCGATGTCAAAAGCCTTTGTCAAAGAGCTGCCGACAGACCGGCCTTTCTCAAAGGTTGAAGCCGCCTTTTCCCTGCAGGTGGACTTTGACAAGGGCAACGCGGTTACAGTGGCCGGTTATGCAAAACGCTGGAACTGGAGCAGAAAAAAAGTTTCGACGTTTCTTGAAGAGATCGGAGTAACAATTGAATACCCGGAAAACACAGCGAAAAAGCAGAATCAGCAGGGACAGATCAGGGTACAGATACAGAACAGATCAAGAGCAGATAGAGATCAGATCAAGAGCAGATAGAGATCAGATCAAGTTTATCAATAATAGTGAGTTACCGTCGAATAAAAACAGAACCGGAACAGAAAAAGAGCAGAACGGGAACAGATCAAGGGACACTACTAAAGATACTGTGATACCTGATACTGGATCCTTCAGGAATCCCCCTGTAGTCCCCCTTAACGGAAATGAAAATGGAATTGGAAAAGGGAGCTCGCCGTCAACAGTAGCGCCACCCCCACTGGTAAATCCCGGATTCTCCCAGGAATTCATTGCGGAACACTGGAATCGCTGGCTCAGACTGAAAAAAGGCGGGAACTACAAAAATGCCGAAGCGGAAAGCATCGCTCTTGAAGCGCTTTTCGAGCTCTCTGAAGGAGACGAAACCATTGCAGCACAAGCCCTCAAAACGGCCATTGCCGGCCATGGGCAGAGTTTTCTCTGGTGTTTCAACCACAAGAACCATCAACACACATCGCCTCATGTCGCAAACCAACACCATCAAAACAGCCCTCAGGAAAGCGGCCTGCAGTTTGGTGCCGACAACCTCAGATGGCTCGAACTTCATGCTCGAACAGAGCGTGAAGAAATTGGCCCGGAACTTCAATGATGCATGGGCCCGGTCAATAGAGCTGCTCACCCATGCCGATGAGATTGAAATCGAACGAGCGGTCAGAACACTGCAGGTCATCAAAGGAAATACCTATGCAAAGGCTCTGCTCAAGGAAAACGGCCGAGTGATCAACGATATCGGCTTCGATATCGGAATCGGCCTGATGTTCCGTAAAAACAACATCAGCAGGGCCGAACTTAACCGCTGGTACAATGAAGCTGAAAAGACCAGATTTGAAGGACATATCTTCCAACCACTGCCCGACAAAGCTGATGCCTGGAAGCTCTTTCTATCTGTTCGGGAAAAGCTGTTTGAGATGCACCGGGCAGCAGAAGAGTTACGTGACCTGAAAAAGAAATCACTGCTTCCAGCTCATACCAGCTTAACCATCGAAGGCGTTAAATCCGCCATGGAACTCGGCATGTGGAAGCTGTTTTACCCGGAGCAGAAACAGGAAGCTTTTATCCTGCTTCTGTGGCAGGAACTGCCAAAAGAAGCCCGACTGGATTTTTTCCAGACACTTTCCCCCGAAGAAAAATCCCGTATCTATCAACTCCCTGATCCTGCTGCACGTGAAACTGAAACCCAAAAGTTGTTCGACAAGCTGATAAAGAAGCAAGCTCCTGTTCTACAACAGCAACAAACCTCGTAAAACAACGGACAGAAAAACACTTCATAAAAATTCATCTCCGGCCATCCCGCTTCGGAAACAGGCCACCAAAAGCCCCCGCGAAGGGGGCTCTCTGGCTACGACCTGAATGCTGTTTTGGCTATCGCATGCTGCATCATCTCATTGGTACTGAACGCCGCATGAACAAGATGAACACGCTGCCCGATGCCACTCTGTCCAGCCTGTCGAGCACAGATTTCCCGGAATTCAGAGGCAAACCCCACCGCAATCACTCTCATCGCTTCCAGAATCCCTGTCGATGCTTCGACAAGAAACAGGGCGATGATGTTGGTTTCAGACTGCATCCATACCCTGCGGGTTTCATCGTCAAACTGTGACGTGTCAAAGGAAATGTCAATACTGAACCCTTCCCCGAAATCAAGGACTACAAACGGAATATCCCGTTGTTCAAAAAGGTAGGCCGTAATCCGGCCCTTTGAAAAAAGCTCCTTCTCCTTTCGCGATATCTTGTTGAGAGACATCAGCACATTGAAAAAACCATCAGTCGGCAATGCAACATGCTGCTCCCTGCCCGTACAGTATTTCTCGTGAGGAAAAAGCTCTCCTACCTGATAGACTTCCATAATGCATCACGTTGTGCCCGGTACACTCCGGACGGGTTAACGGTAAAATACGCATTCAAATCATTCCCCGGGGGAACAGAGGCTTCCCCGCGGGCAGGCAAACTTTTTGCGCAAGGGAGACAAGAGAGCTGCACAAACGCAAGTGCGGAAGCGAACGGCCCTTGCACAAAACAGGCAAACTGACCTATCCTGGCCGGCCCCCTCCGGGGATGAGCAATCCTGAACTCCGCAAAGCGGGTATGACTAATCTTTTTCTTCTGAGTTTCTTCCCTGTGCTGAACTGCGCCGATAAACCGGACAGTTGTGCACCACAAAGCTGAAGCCAAGGCATCAGCGACCATGAGCCCTGAACTGCTTGCAGTGGAATGAATGTCCGTTGGCATATCTTTTTGCCAGGCGTTCAGCAAAAAGCATGACAACGGCAGAAGGGAGCAAAAGCAGATGAGGGCGAAACCCCGGTTCCAGCACTCGCCTTTCCGAAAATGAAAACATGCAAACGTGATGACATGAACTCATGCAGGCATAACAGCATGAAGGCAGGTCGTCATAGCAGAAAACCTGCCTGATATGAAAAGCCCCGGATTAACCGGGGTCTTCGTCATGGTGACCAAGGATGTAATCAGCCGCCTTCTGTGCTCTTGAGCTGACCTGAATGATGAATTTCGGATCAGCTTTCATTTTCTTGAGCCAGCCGTTGAGATAGGCCGCCGAGCTCTGCATTGTTTTCTGCTCGATGCCGGCCACTCCGGAGAGGAACGAAGCGGTCATTTCGGCGAGAAGCTCTTCATCGGAGTACTCGTGTGAGCCGAATCCCCAGTTTTGGGTTACGCCATCTCTCTTGAGGCGTGAGCTGTGTCCAGTGCTATGCGCCAACTCATGATAGGTGGTTTGATAAAAGTCCGCACTGTCTGAAAAGCTCTGCAATGCCGGTACTCTTACTTCGTCACGGGACGAGATGTAACAGGCATCGTTTCCACCGTAATTGATCACCGGCCGGTTCGGCATTCCCTGGATAATTGCCTCAGCTCTTTCGATTGAGCTGTTTTTCTCTCCGATGGGCGATGGGACATCAAGGCCTTCAACACCGTTGGCAGGGTAAACCTTGTAATAGCGCATAAAAGGGGTAAGCTCCTTCTCGCCGGTCTTCTTGTTTTCTCTTTCAAGCATCTTCCAGAAAACAACCGGGAGCCCTTTGCAGCGGATGGTACCGCCCATTTCTTCAGGCTGATTTCTTGTCAGGAAATATTCGCACCCCGCTGTGGAGAGTAAAAAGAGGTTGATGCCACGATAAACCTTCCCTGAAACCAGGTTTTTCGGTAAACCGACGCTCCAGGGCTGACGCCAGGGTGCAACGCCCTTTTCAAGCTGGGCAATAATCTGACCGGTGATGATTTCATAGACAGTAACTGACATAACGCCTCCGCAAGTTAGAGATTGATGCAATGCGAACGTGCACTACAGCAACAGGGGACAAGCGAGGACGGTCTGACTGCATGACTTGAACGCCGGGCTGCCCTCCACCGGCTACCCGCCCCAGCGACAGCGGGAGGAGTTGCCGGCGGCAGCCTTAATCTTCTGATAGCATCGCCAAGCCATTTTTCACCCGGTTTCGAAGATGAGAACCCACAAAGGACGGTATAGAGTAGAGGGAATGAGCAGGAGAGTGCCAGGCAAAAATGAGGTGAAAAAAGGATGACCCACTGACCATGTCTTTTCAGATCGGGTTGGAGCGGTCAGGCACCCGCAGCTTACCTTACGGATTGCTGTACGTGAAGTCAGTATAGCTTACGATAGACCCGCCGGCAGGCTGGCATAAATGGCCTGCCGGGCGGATTCCTTCCGGTAATCCGGGTATGATTGACGAAGGGGGTTCAAAAGTGAATGTTGCGCAAGGGAGACAAGAGAGCTACACAAACGAAGAGAGGAACCGAACGGCCCTTGCACAAAACAGGCAAACTGACCTATCCTGCGCCGGAGACTTCCGTGGATGAATGATCTCCCCAGTCCGCATAGCGGGTATGACATCACAAGGATTTCAGCAGTGACGGAAAAACAGGGATGGGCGGAGGGGGGTGTAAAAACACAATAGCGACAGCAAAAGCCCCGGAACGCAGGAATCAATGCTGGGCAAAGTTACGACTCGTCCAATATCACACTGCGTATGATTCGTTCGATGTCTTGTGAGGAAATGCCTCCCCGCTCACTTTCTCTTGTCACAATCAATGTTCCGTTTTCACCATCACCTTCCTCATGGGGAAAAATACCGTTGCGTCTATACCAATCAAGCTTTTGCTCCCACCTATTACGATAACTTGGCACATGCAGCATCCCGCAGTGTTCCCAGTAGAAGGTCCGGCCCGACTCAACATCTTCGATTGTAAAATCCGGATATTTTGTGACTTCATTGAGGGTCAAAGGATGCTCGTAAATGTATTCAACTTTCAGAGCCGACAGTCTATCCGCAATTATCACCTCAGATTTAGACCGTACCATTTCACCGCGCGCTGTTCTGTGTATCAGGTTCTCCTCAAAGAAACGCCCATCAATATAAATTGGGGATGGTGCTTCAAAAAGGTTGGTCAACCTTCTGGCTGTTTCGGATCTATCGTCCGATGAATACTTCCGCAGCTCACTACGAGCCCCTTGGTGCAGAATGATAATCCGATTTTTCTGCCTGGTTAAAGCCGTGTAAAGTAATTCCCTGGACAACAGACGACATGGATTTGGCAGAACCAGGATGACAGTGCCAAATTCGCTTCCCTGTGACTTGTGAACCGTAAGCGCATAGGCCAACTCCAGCGCCGGATTCGCTTCTTCTCCGAAATCTTTTGCCGTGAAGTCGTACTTGAAATTCGGCTGTGAAGAGAATTCAACCTCGAGTTTCCAACGATAATCCCTCTGTTTTTTTATGCGATCTTCTTTCTTCCAGAAAAAACCAACAGCCATCCCGATCTCACCATTTGCGATATATGGATTGTCCTTCTCCGGATAGACTTTTCGATGGCGATTCCATGGCATTTTTGGATCGGTGTTGGCCAGATTGATAACTTTGTCGCCGTAAACAATTTCTTCCTGGCCCATCGGCTTGGGGTACTTCCTTCCCCTGGGTGCTCGGGAAGCGTCGATCAAGCATTGTCTAAACTGTTTATGAATCGAGCGATTGATATCCGGCACCCCATATGCCCCAGATCGTACCGGCGACAAGATTTGCCAAGACTCGGACTGTGCTGCTGAACCAAAATTGAAGAACCGCATTCCATTCCAGTCTATTCCGCCCAGGCTTTGATCAAACTTCAAGATGTCATCTGTGCCTTCAAGAGCCAACTCATCTACAAGAACCGAAATCAACCTTTCCCTGAGTTCTTCTGATGAATCCCATTGCACAAAACGCACATGCTTACTTGTCCCTGATTTAACAACGGTATCGAAAACGTCGTCCTCTCCAGGTGCAATAGGTGCTCCACTGAACCATTCAGCAAGCTGTAAATCTTCCCGTTCCTCGCCTGCTTGCCGTCTCCGAATGTTGAGTTCAGCGTATCCAGGAGCAATTCGCGGAAATATTTCCGTAATCTCACTTGGAGTGAGATGTTTGATAACGTCAACAAAAGGGCGACCCGCGCCAATTGGAGGAAGTTGCCTGGGGTCTCCAATTAAAATCAAACGATGTACTCCCTTGAGCGCTTGAATAAGGGCTGCCAGCATTTCCTCAGTCAGCATTGAGGCCTCGTCGACTATAACCGTTCGAGCTCCAGCCTCGGCAGCCTTTTCCGACAATTTGTAACGCCCCGTAGATGGGTCATATCGGTCCGGACTTAGAAACTGAGCAACCGTGAACCCCTTTAACTTGAGATCACTCGTCGATTGCTCCATTCGGACCCGCGCTTTACCGGTTGGAGCGAGAAGAAGGATGTCATCCTGTGATATCTGAGGATGGGAACACAGCACCGACAAAAGGGTAGTTTTTCCTGTCCCCGCAGGGCCTATAAGAACGCTGAGTCGGGATTCTGCTAGTTCCTTAAGGGCCGCTGTTTTCTCTTCACGGGCCTTTTCTTCATGTTCATCGGAACTACCCACACCGTGAACATCAAGATGACTGTCGAGAATGGCCTTCCAATCGGCTTCGACAACCAACCGCTTGCCTTTGACTCGTTTTTGGATTGCAGAGCGAATTACCTCACCCATTTCGGTCAAACGGACAAGCTGCAATGCAGGGCTTCCGTCAGCCAGGGGTCTATCAACTATGGCCCCCTCAAACTGGTCCTTTGCGACATCGATCAAATCGCCATCAACTTCGCACCCAGGCTTAATGCCCAGATTTCGAATAGTGAGCACAATCTGGTCTTGAGGCATCAGGGTGTTACCTGCGACCGCCGCATCCTCAAGAGTTTTTACACACAGCGCTCGAACACGACGGGCATCTGTCCCGGCATCTAAAGCAGTTGGCTCAGGCAATGGATGTTTCTGCCGGATAGTTTCGTCAGGGAAAACCCCACGGTCCACGGTCCAGACACTGATCGGCGTAGAGGTCAGTCTGGTAGTTTCGTAAAGAAAATAGGGGTTGGTCAATATAGACTGATCAGAGCAATCGATACTCGCTTTTTTGCGTTCTTCTTGAACATATATTGTTATGGCCTGCTCTCTGCTGATTTCAAACCGACTTATCAGCTTGAGGAGTTTTCGACGCTCTTCAGGAAGGCACGTCCACTTCGCCTGTATAGTTGCTCCTATCCCCTGCACCAAGTTTTTCGGAAGGTGTTTTTGGGGATCTTTGAGAATCTGGTCAACCATTGGCCAGGGATCAACATTCTCGCCAACTTTGTCACATACCACTCTGGCTACAAATGTTCCCAACTCTATCCCAAACGCACAAAGTGCTGAAGCGAGTCCGGGACATGGCCCGCGTGCCGTCCACAGCTCACCCAACCGCTGGTCGATCCATGCTAAACAATGCTCCCAAGGGCCTGGCAAAATACCTTGAGCTTTGCGGAGAGATTCAGCGCACGAAAGTAATGAGGCTATGGCACCATCATGAGTAACAAGCTGTGAAGCGTGCGAGAATTCAAGTAGCTGATCTTCTGGTGATAATGCCACAATGGATGCCGGATCGAAATCTGAATTGTCAGCGGCCAGTTTTAATGCTGCATGATAAGGGAGAAGAAACCCATCCTTAAAATCTGGTTGTATTGAGTGCTGCACCATGCGTTCCCAAAGCATGGAGCGCAATTTTCCTTTCAGATCATTGGTCGAGTATTGGTATTCAACACCATCCGAAACATTCAGAACACGGCCCACCCCAATTAAAATCCGCTGAGCTCCGGAATCTTCGACAAAAGGGACATGTTTAGCGTAGAAAAAACAGAGGGACTCCTTCGGCTTGATGTGATTACAAAAACAGTCTGATAGAGCCTTTTGGTTTTCTTTGGCCTGAATCCATTGCGTATCGAATCCCAATGCGGGCTCTCGCTCTGCTCTCACATCCAACCCATATGTTTTCCCAAGCTCATCCATGCTTTCCCGCAACATCCAAGCAAAAGGAACTGCCGGAGCCGAATACGGAGGATGACGCAGAGCGGTCGGCGCAAAGTGACCATGACTGCCCTCGGATGTGCGCTTGTATGGATGGTTGGCAATTCTTGTATACTCGAACTGCGCCATGAATGCTACCCGCTCAGCCACGCAACAAGGCCATTTTTCCTGGGAAAGTACTGCAAGGGATTGACCAGCAACGTCCTCTTCAGCGGCGTCATTTCTATCTTGCCCAATACGTTTAAGTTTGAGACATGATCCATTCAGGCGAGGATTTGCGCAAACTCGTCCATCCCAACCAGTATCGTGCCATGGAACGCGGATAGATACATGCTTTTTCGGATACATCATAATCCTTCCTGTTGTTATGCAAACCGTTGGATAATGGCCTTCAAATCGTGAAAATGGGTTTCGACGAAACGGATGCTTGTTGTAACATCACCTAGCATCAATGGCACATCAAAATCGACAGCACTGACCAACTGTTGTTTTAGCAATTCCATTACCTCTTCATCGCTCTTCACAAACTCTTTATATTTAGCGGCACAAAGAGGGCATAAAGCCAGAAACTGTGCCTCATGCTCATAAAAAAAATGATGCCTCGAAAGCCCCTCAACCGCTTCGAAATAGTATTCTCCATCTCGTTTTTTAAAAGGCATTGCGTTTTTGCAAATCTGGCACACCATCTGACCAGATTCGTTTGTGTACTGATTCCTGAGCCATTGAGCAGGATCAATGGTATCCCGTGTTATCCGAACGTTTCTTTTTCGCTCCTCATAATCCTTTTCAGCTATGTCAGAAAGCTGTTCAGTAAGTCTTTCCGCGCGACGTTCCGAATTCACAACATGCCTTGATGGAAATGATGGATGCTTTTCTTCCGAGCTTGGCATAAACTGTTCAAGCAATCTGTCTGGAGACTGCCCACGTTCTCTGATTAATTGGGCCAACTTTGCCATTTTTTCGGCCTCTTCTGCTGACACGAACCCCATGCATTGCGCATGATGATTTTGCGATACATATTCATCACTACGCTTTATGGCTTGTTCCGAAAAACTTATTGCAGTCAACAAGCCATTGCGATCATCATAAGGATAATCAGTAGGAAGCTCGTCTCTTGTTATATCCTGAGGTTTATGGAAATCACCGTTTTTATCTGGAACCCATGCGAAAGATGTCAAATGGTGAACGAGTTGTGAATCACCTTCTTGAGTCAAATACGCTTGATTTGGGCGGTACTTTGCTTTAATCACACTCCTATCTGCTCTGATGATAGCCTGCCATATTAATCGGCTTGCAGCTACTGATCCAACTTTCAAATAGCTTTCAAGTGAATCGATAGAATAATCTATATAAATTCCTGTATGTGTCTCTTTAGCAAACTCATAACCAGCTTTCAACCATTCCACTTTATTCGGATTGGCATGAATATCTGCTTTTGATACATCAAGACCATTCATTACCCCTATGGCTTTGATAAAATCTGTAAAACCCTCAATCAACTTTTCACTATATCCATTCCAAAGAACATACTTCTTATGGATGCTTGTTAATTCTGCAAGACCAGTCTCTATATATGGAACATCCACACAAAGGTTTTCTGGTTTTAGCCAATACAACTTCCCTTCATCTGAAATACCAAGAAGAAAAGCACACTTTTTAAATATGTCTACATCGGAAGGGTTCTTCATCCAAAAAGAAATGAAATCCTTCATATCCTCATAGTGATCAATTTCCACCTTACCTGGCGGTTTTGGGTAGTGTACCAATCTCAACTCGATAATTGTCTTTGCGTCAAAAGGTCGTACTCCGATTCGTTCCAGAAATGATACTGCAAATCTTTTTTGTGTTTCTGACCGCCCAGAACTGTAAACGGTAGATTTGACAAAACGGAGATTTGCCGAAGAAATTGCACCCGCTTCAGGAGGGAAAAAAGCATCCTGAGGCAATACATGCTCAGTCCGTTGAACCGCATCTACTCTTACGAGACAAAGGTCTTTCACTTCCACAACCGCATTGTACCTATCACAAGCCTCACCGAGTAGTGCATAAAAGCGCAACATCCAGCTATCATCTTTCTGTTTGATCCATTCTTCAATGAATGCTCGCCTTTCTTCATCAAGAGAAGATACTGTCGATGAAAGCTCTGACCAGCTCCAACTGTCAATTGCAAGACTATCAAGAAAGCGATCCTCCCGCTGGTTCAATTGGGGAGGATTGGCTGCCCACAATGGTGGGTCGTAATTTGTCAACAACGATAGGTCATCGTCATCCAAGACTTCGGCGATACTTACAGGACCTCGATAGAGTCCTGTAGCCGGAGCGTGACTACCATTTCTTGTTGGCATAAGTGCTTCATCTTTGAATGCACGGACAATTGCCTCCCGAATTGGCTCGTAGAAAAGAGATAGATTGTCTATCTGAATAGGTAATAATGCAATAAAACCCATTGTCAGCATCCCCCGATCGCGAATATTAAAAAGCGACTCTAAGATAAGCTCAGCAAGACTGTCCCGCAATTGAAGATTGGCTTCGCAGTCACGTACGCTATCGCGTGCAACAGTGGAAGCAAAAGGCGCATGTAGATGGAATCGCAGGTTAGATGTTTCCTTATCGGCCGGAAAATAAATTGAGACTTGCCCACGTTCGACAGGAACAATTTTCCAATTTTGAAGCTGTTTTTTTGTCTCTTCTTCTTCAATTAGGTTGTATGCAATAGCAACTTTACAGGCCTTGAGCTTGCCATCTTCATCCGTAACATCAACATCTTTTTGGAATCGAAGCCAGTGAGAAACTGTATCCTGGCCACCTGGATGGCGGGATCGAATTTCAATATGCCCATGTTCTTGTTCAACACGATTTAGTGAGCCCAAAGTACTATCAGGAAGCAGATATTCGATGGTGTATATATTATTAAGAAACAACAATGTATTGTCGTTTAAAGCGCGTAAGCCCCGCTCAATCTCCTCTAAAGACTGTGCTGGATTTTTCGTTGGGTGGTCGAAGGGAAAAATGAATCGTGTTGTCCGTTCATCCATTATGGAAGACAACACTCCATCAACCTCAGGAACTACGAGGTCATGAATACGGAAATGAAAGGTTCCGGAATGAATTTCGGGAGTATTGGTATAGGCAAAAACGGCTTTGAAACCAACACCAAATTTACCAATGGTTGTATGGTCGTCACGCTTGGTGCTGGCACCGATGCTTGTGATGGATTCAACATCCCTAAGATCGAAAAGTCGAGTACTATCATGCTCAAACTCAATTTCTTTTTCAGTCAGTAAAAATCGAACGACACTTGCGCCAGAGTCTTCTGCATTTTGGAGAAGTTCATAGATGAAGTGGGCGTTATCTGGGTAAAGGTCAGTTAGTAGTCGCTTGAGACCTGCTTCGAAGTTATTTTCCTTATTGGCGGCAACCCAATTTTTTCTTTTTTTTGCTAATTCTTCGATCAAATGTGACATTATAACTTTTCTCCAGAGACGGTTATCACTCCATACGCAACAGGAGCTGCAATTATATCAGCTCTTTCCATTGCAATATCCAACTCTTGGGTTCGCCTTGCATAGTCCGCTTCTGCTGCATTGATTTGAGATTGACGCATTTTCTGGATCTTTTCGTTGGTCGCTTGGCTGAGCTGTTCTTCCAAAACAGCGATCCGCGCCCGGTGACTGGTGGATAGGCTCTCCCGCCTGTACTCAGCCAATTCCATGGTCTTTTGCCGATGCCTGCTTCTGGCGTCGTTCCAAAAGCGATAGTGCTGTGCATCCAATCCATCCCAAACTGAAATATCAAACCCATCAGGCTTAACGCTCAGACAATCGACAGCACTTTCCAATAAGCGACCGAGATGCTCAGTCACCAAAGAAGACGAGGCTATAGGCTTAAGTTCCAAGTCTTCCCTTATCCCATGGAACCGCCATTGGTAAATTGCAAATTCGTATCGACCAGCAGGGATATCGTTCGATGCTATTTCCAGGTTGGTGATTACTCGTTGCTTAGCATCAAAAGACAGGGATGCCTGCTTGACCAGTGGGTGCAAAGACATGATGAAGGCAGCCTCAGGATTCTGCGTAGCGCATTCGGCATCGAACGTGAGGGAAAAATGCTGGGTACTGCTCTTGAGCCAGTTTTCCCATTCTCTGTAAACGGAGGTATTTTGCCTTTGAAGCTGCAGAAAATCCCGAAGAAGACTGGCTCTTGACTCTTGCGATAAACGGAGTGTCTTGAGCGGCTTTTCGCCTAAAATGAATTCCTGCTCCTTCCCGCAAACACGCTGTAGATAAAGGGTAATTAACCTGCAAAGTGAAGCTGGCGAGAGCCAGAAACTTGCAGCATCAGCTATTTCACGATTCATCTGTTCTTGAGGAAGTTGAATACCAAACAACTCCGCTTGTTTTAGCTCAAGGTCTTCCTGTTCCTGGATAAGTCGGATTTTGTTGTCGGCCAATTGCTGAAGCTTACCCTTTCGTTCCTCCTCGCTCAGTTCATAGTTTTCCGCGATATTTTTAATCTCACGAGTGATTTCTCCAAGAATTTCTTCACTCCCTCCCAAGGCATTATTGAAGACACCGATGCGGACCAGGCAGCGCTCGTAGATATCTGCATCCACGGTTCCCGGAGTAATCAAGTTGACAATTGCAACGCTCTCGCTCTTTTGCCCGTTTCTGTCGATACGACCGATGCGCTGTTCAACCCGCATGGGATTCCAAGGAAGATCGTAGTTCACGATGCAGTCACAGAACTGGTAGTCAAGACCTTCGCACCCGATTTCGGAAAACAGCAACAGGTCAAGACAATCCTTGTCTTCTCTCGGCTTCTCGAAGCGGGCGCGAAACGCAACTCGATCCTCATCAGGAGTCCCCCCATGGACCAACCCGACACGGAAACCGACTTCGCTGAGATGTTCGAAGAGGTATCTCAATGTATGCCGGAAGCTGCTAAACAGCATCACCTTGTTATTTGAAAGGTTTTGCTTGTCGCGAATGATATTTCGTAAAGCTTCGAGCTTAGGATCGTTCGCCTCGAGAGAAGATACCGCTGCAAGAAGCTTTTTGATCTGAATCTGAATGGGAATAATGGCCTCATAGTCAGGAATCCCTGTATCATCAGCTTCTTCCCAGGACAATTCATCCAAATGGCGATTGAGTATGTCCTCAAGAAATGGTGCTAAACCAAAGAGGCAACTGGCAGCTTGCCTCCTGATTGTAGTCATCATAAAAGCCACATTGACTCCATTGTGAATCTGACTGAATATTTCAGTCTGAATTCTCAACAGTTCGTCGTGCAAATGCTGCTGAGCCGGAGTAAATGGAACGATGACCGTCTCAGGCTTCCGAACTGTAAAATTCCCAATATCGCGGCGGCGGGTCCTGTTGATGATCCCTGCGAAGGTGTGCATTCCCTCGGTATCAGAGATCATCCTTATGCGTTCCTCAGGTGTAATCTCCCCACGCAAAAGCTCGGATCGGACCCGACCGAAATCCGGATTGTGCCTGAGTATAGCCTGGCCCCAGGGCATGGACACCGCCTGATCGAGAGCTTCAATCGACAAGTTTTGCCATTCCGGTTCTTGAGATCGCATCGCTGACACCGCTTGGTTAATAAACGGGTTTGGCTCCGCCATGTGCTTGAAGCTCTCCTGATCCATAATAAGATCCGGACGAAGTGTGTTTAACAGAACAAAGAGGTCGTTACTGCCAAGCTGTATAGGTGTTGCTGTCAAAAAAACTACAGCTTCGGCATGATCACAGAAAAACTTCACTGCTTTGTGGCTGAAGGTATTCTGGTTCCGAATGTGATGGGCTTCATCAACTATAACCAGGTCGAAACGCGGTGGCGGATCGAGATCCAGAAGGCCTTTTTTGCGCTTTCGCCTTCCTTCAGGAGGCGAGCCATACATGAGCGATTCATCGAACAGGGAGTATGGGACAATGACTTTCTGATGTTGTTCTGGCCAGACCCCATCTAGATCCATCTCATTGAGGCAATACCTCAAAGTTGCACCATCAAGGTGAGTAAAACGTTCTTCGAAGCGCTTCATCTCGTTTTGCCACTTCTTCTCGGTAACCAGCGGCCGCGGGCAAACAATCAGCACAGAACGTATCTCACGACGAGCCTGGAGTTCTCGAAGGATAAGCCCTGCCTCGATAGTTTTACCTACACCAACACCATCAGCAATGAGCAAACGAGGTCGATCCGAGCGAATAAATCGTAATACCGGCCTGAATTGATACGGGATGAAGTCGACACGTGCAGCGTTAAGCGAATAAAGTGTGGACAACCCTGGATACTTGATCTGTAATGACGTGAGATAGGCATGAAATTGGTCACTGGGCAAGATATTTTCATTTTCCTCCCGCTGGTCTTCAGCCTGCAGTTGTGATGCGTAAAATAATTGCGTTGAACTTCCTATGAAAACCTTGAATCTGTTCTCCGGCTTACTGGGCATTACTGCAACCACAGCACCACGGTTCAATGGGTTTGATTTGACAAAGACGATTTGACCAGGTTCGAATTCAGCCTCTTCATTTTTCTTTTCTGGAGATGCGGATAGCGTATCAGTAACTCCTGCTGGTTGCGACTGGGTCTCCCCAACAAGCAAGTCCACCTTTGTCTCCTGTAAATCTTTAATCAACTTTTCATCCGAGCCTATGACAACCGCGAAACGCTGTATGGTATCTATATCTCGGTATATGTCGTCAATAGAGAACCCTTCTGAGTCCGCATGCGCCCAGCGATTCCGAACCGTTTGCATCTCCTTGACAAAGTGACGGGCTTCGGAGGTCAGATCCAGACTGCTTGAAATCTGATACCAGTTCTGATCCAAAACTCGAAGCAAGCCTGCAAGGTCAAGCCCACTAAGCGTAGTTACGGCACGTTGTTCCAATCGCTTCTTTTGCTGAAACGACATAACATTGACAACAGCTTTATTCCACCAGTCATCAAACAACGTCGGTAAAACTTTTTCTAAAAAAATGGCAAGCTGCCCTGCTACGCTGCCAAGATGCTTCGAAACCACCCCATAGACCAGGATTTTCTCATCCATTTTTTACTCACCTCCAATGGTAAACTCTTCATCAATTTCAAATAAATCCGGCGTCGAGCGATGAACACCAATGCCATGTTCCATAAGTAGTATGACAAGCTGCTCACCATTCATCAGGGCAATTGGAGTCTTGTCTGCCTGTGAAGCTTCTTTCTCAGCACCAGAGCTAAAGTCGCTTGTAGTGATAATCAAGCCTTGCTCATGCACTCCCAAACTGCCCCGCACCTGCTGAACAACAGGTGCCTGAACATTGTTTTTAAGTTTCCATTTCTTGACTTGGACAGCCATTTTAATGCGAATGACATCACCCACAACGAGAATCCCTCGAACATCAATGCCTCCATCACTACTGGGTTTGGTGCCCTCGACCATCTCAAAGCCCATTTCAGTAAGCAGTTTATTAATGAGTTCCTCAAATTCGATAGGTTTCAAAGCGAACAATCTCTCTCGTAGGGCTTTCCTTACCTGCTGATTATGTTGATCTATCTGACAAGCCAACCCACGACCCATCCATTGGCTGAGGCCCACATAACCACGACCATGTTGGACAAAACGCGGTCGCACGCCGCGCTTTTGCTGGCGCTTAATCTCAGTAATCACCTGGGCGTACATTGTGGCCTCAGGTGTTTTCCCTCCCGTTTTCAGCCATCCTTTCTCAATGGCTTTCTGAGTAATCTTCTTATAGTGCATCGGCTTTTTACCGCCGAACTGAGTATTCCGGGGAAAGTGTACCACCCATTCCGGGTGAAAGTGTGCCAGGTATTCCGCGATATAATGTGCCACCGATTCCGGGGCAAAGTGTACCACCTTTTTGAGGCCAGATTTGCTGTTAGAACTTACACAATTTTATCCAATTTCTTTCTTCTCATTGACTCTCCTTTCAGCTCAAGCCGGTGAGCATTTCCGACAAGCCGATCCATGATTCCATCAGCAATTGTAGGCTCCCCAATTACGTCATGCCACTGGGCAACCGGCAACTGAGAAGTGATCATAACAGCCTGCTTTCCGTAGCGGTCTTCAAGGATCTGCAGCAGGGCAATACGTGTCGTTGCATCGAGGGGCTGCAGGCCGAAATCATCAAGGATAATCAAATGGGTTCGTTCAATTTGGTTAAGCACCCGGACAAAGGTTCCGTCAAGTTTTGTCTGGGCGATCCGCTCAAGAAACCGGTTCATACCAAAGTACAGCGTGCGATACCCGAGTGAACAGGCGTGCCTTCCCAGAGCACAGGCAAGGTAACTTTTGCCGCATCCCGTGGCGCCGGTAATAAGAATATTTTCACCCCGCCCGATAAAGGTGCAGTCAGCAAGGCTCAGCAGTTGATCCCTGCTCAGGTTCCGGGCGGCGTTGCAGTGAACCTGTTCCAGTATGGCTGGGTAACGGATCTTGCTTTGCAGGAGGTATCGTTTGGTACTCTGTTCTTTTCGGAAACGCTGTTCGGCATCAACCAGCTGGCCGAGCAGCGTGTCCGCCGCTGGCTGTTCGTGGACTGGCAGCAAGGTAGCTGCTTCATAGGCATTTGCCATACCATAAAGGTTCATGGAGCGAAGCTGGTCAAGGGTAAGCTGTGTATTCATGGTCATGGTGGTTGAGGTTAATTGTAGACTTCTTTGCCGCGAATATTATCATGAAACGGCAGCATAGGCGCATGGTATTCTGCTGCCGCCACGGCTTTATCTCGGTTGTTTTCCAGAATGTTATGGACAAGACGGTAGCTGACGCTGGGAACCTGCAGTGCCATTCCACATGCTGCTTCGAGTCGGGTTGTTCCGTACTTTTTCTGGAGCCGCAGTATGCCAAGGCAGGCATCAAAGCTTTGCTGTACAAATGCCTTTGAACTCAGAATCCGCAGGACTGCTTCTTCGGCACATGGCCCAACAGCCGCCGCTTTACTGGTAAAGTCTTCCTCAGTCCACCCTTGTTGCTGATGGTACCGACGGTGGGCTTCCGGCATGTGTTCCTCAATGGTTCTGTAGATACCCCGGCGTCCGACGATGCGTTGATGCAGGGCAATACGATGGAAGTCAAGAAAGACCTCTACCACGGCTTCATCGTAGATCAGCTTGACAAGCTTGCCGATATACTCATGCGGGACACTGTACTGGCAGCGGTCTTCTCCCAGCATGACATGGTAATTTTTCTTGACGGTGGCCGTGGTTTCACGCTTATAGACAAAATCGGTCGCAGGCAGTGGCAGTAACAGCTCTTGCTCAAGCTCCATAAACCGCTGCCGGCGACTCTTGCCATAATCGGTCATCAGCCGGTCATTGGCATTATCCAGCAACTCCCGTACCCGACACTTCAAGGCATTGAGACTGGTAAATTCCTCATTGCGCAAACGTGCGTAAATCTGGTTGTAGGCAATATGCACCGTACCCTCAACGGACGGTTTATCCTTGGGCCGGACGATCCTGGTCGCCTGCATGTTGGTCTGGTAGTGCAACGCCCATTGCTCCATAACATCAGTAAAAAGCGGTTCATAGCGTGATGCCTTCGTCACCACCTGCCTCATGTTGTCGCTGAGAATGTTCTTGGGAACACCGCCCAGATAGGCCAGTGCCCGGTTGAGCGCAGGGATCAAATGTTCCTGCCTGGCGGACGATAACGGTTCAACATAAAAGAAGCTGCTGCAGGGCAGGGTGCAGACCAGAACGGGGCACTCAACACGCGCTCTGGTGAGCGGTTCGATGACACAGAGTGGGTCGCCGGCGAAGTCAATCTGCAGCCGATACCCTGGCTGGTGCTGCTGCGGCATGGTGACATCATGCTGCTGCATGTACTGGTCGAGATAATAGCAGAACTGGGAATACTGATAGCCAGCAGGGCGATCCTGAAGATACTCCTCCCAGAGCACCTGCTTGGTGACATGAGAGTGCTTTTTGCCGAGTTCTTCGGAAAGACGCTTCAGCTGGATACTGAGATCAGCATACCGCTCGTCAGAGGTCTTGGCGGAGCGTGGTGGATGAACCAGAACCGAAAGATCGTGATCAGAAAGTGCAAACAGCTCTGAAAACGTCTTACCGCTGCTCTTGAACCGATGCAGATAGTT
>JABDHL010000022.1 GCA_012972825.1 Chlorobiaceae bacterium | reverse complement strand
TGCTGGTGTTGCTGACCGGTTGTATCAACAGCCATTTCTTTCGCGATTTCTGCTGAGCGGCAAGCTGAAGAAGAAGTTCCTCTGAAAAATCGGAGACAGGATCAAGCGGTAAAAAGAGTGCGTCTGATGGTAAGGTCTGCATACCCTGAATTCTGCAATAAGTGTAAAAAATTGTTACAACGAAAGAGACAAGGTGGGAAAAATATTTTTTTGGAGCTTGTAAGAATATTTAATACCTATAGTATATATAAGAAAAAAATAAAGATCTGACAAGTATTACGGAGCCTATACCTGAGTCCACTGATTATCATTATAACAGATTTTGCAGAACCTATCAGAACACAGTAATAGCGTGAACTTCACCCTATTCGAGAAGTTGTGCGATCTCACCGGGGGTATTCACGCTGGCAGTTACAGGAAATGCATGAGGGGCAACAGATAGACTCATAAAGGCTTGATATATAGATCAATAAACCAGTATTTACAAAAGGCAGCAGTTGAGGATGCATTACAAAATCAACCAACATCAACTTCAATAAAGGAATCATAATGCAAAAATTTCAACAGCGTAGGGTGCTGGATAAGAAAATAGTTGGTCTTGGCTTTTCACTCTTCTTTGCAGTGTCTTTCGGATGTTTTCTTATCTATTACTGGTCGTTACTTAAAATGCTGTTTCATAACAACATGCATTACCTTATTCCATTTTGATTTTTTTCAAACCAGGCAAATTGTCCCGGTTTCTATAAGCAGGGAAATCTCTTCCCTCATACAGTGACAGGAGATATCTTCGTTTCTTGTATAACATTTGTAATATTTATTAACCAAAACAATAACAGACATGGCAAACGAAACAGCAAACGACATCTCGGCAGCAGTAAACAATCTAGTGGAACTTGTCGGAAAACTGGGTCAGCAACAAGTTGAACTGGTCACTAATGGTATTCAATCAGTCACTGCAGCTGTTGAGCCATTAGGCAAAGCTGCTCAAGAGTTTACAGGCAATGTGTTCAATACTTTAAGCCAAACGGTTCAAAACGTATCAACAGCAATTGCACCGAAAAAGTAAGTGCCTTTTTGTGATTTTTGGCGGGAAGCACTTTACGCCATAGAGTGTAAGGTGCTTTTTGATTTCCTTCAAATGGTATTACAGGATTGGCAATGTCTGCACATGTGGTTGTTTTGCCTTTTTTTCATGCTTTAAGCTGTGTTATTGTCACCGCCCGGGTGCAGCATTGCTCATCCGGCTTGATATTTTTATAATTGAGGATTCTCTATAACTTGTAAGTCATTAGTATGAACGAGGGACGTTAACTGATCTTCCCCAATACCGGTGCTTATGAAAAATATCCATTCAGCAGAAAACCGGGCCGACGATACGGCTTCCGCGATACTTGAATCTCTTCCTGATGCGGTTTATCTCATAGATCCTAAAGGTGTTATACTCAATACCAACACCCTGTTTGCCTCACAATTCGGTTTGCAACCTCAGGAGTGCATCGGTGCCAATGTTTATGATCTGATCAAAAACGTGCTGCAATTGCCGGAACTTGCAGCTTACCACAGCGAGAAGAGTGAAGAAATTCTCCGCACCGGAAAACGCGTCGTTTTTGCAGATGAAAGGGATGTCAGGAAAGTTACCATGAGTCCGGTACTGTCGAAGGGAGGTGAAATTACCAGACTGCTCATTACCATACAGAATATTGCCGAGCAAAAACGTATTCACAAGGAATTGCAAAAAGAGCGTACACTTAAAACAGCTCTTGTCGATTCGATCCCCTGTTCCGCTGTTATACTGGATGCAGATTTGCATATAATTTCCTCGAATCAGTACGCCCGTGATATGCTTTTCGGCAAAAATGAAGATGGGCAGCCACAAGTTGATCCCGCCAAGTTCTTTTGTCCTGAAGACATGGTTCTTCTCAGGGAGAAATTCAATAATACGCTTACTTCCGGTATTGAAGATTGCACTGAAACAAGAGTACAACTTCATGGAAGCCATCAATACTCATGGATGATGACCCAAACGAGGCGGATAGTTATCGAGGGCAAACCCTGCGTCGTATCAATCGGGATTGACATAAGCGAACGCAAACATAAAGAGACAGAGCTTATATACAGCAAGGAAAGGTTAAACTTTGCATTGGAAGCCGCACATGCAGGTGTCTGGGAGTGGAACCTGGAAACCGATATTCTTATCTGGTCAAAAGAGGTATGGTCTCTGCACGGTTTGGAGCTGAGCAATGAAAAACCAACATTCCAGATCTGGGTAAGTACTATCTATCCTGATGACCGTGAGATGACACGCCTAACCCTGTCCGAAGCTATCAGGAACAATAGTGACCTGAATTACGAGTATCGTGTTTGTTACCCCGATGGCTCCGTTCACTGGCTTATGTCCCGTGGAAAACTGTTACATAACGAAGAGGAAACGTCAAAAAACTATATCGGAACCGTTATCGATATCACCGAGCGCAAAAAAATTGAGCTTGAGCTCAGTGAGAGTAAACTGAGATACAATTATGCAATGGAGGCCTCTCATACCGGCATCTGGGAGTGGGATGTTAAAACCGATACACTGAACTGGTCAGAACAGGTATGGGGATTATACGGTTTGCAGGTGAACAGCGTCCCTTTGAACAACCAGCTCTGTGTAGATACCATTCACCCCGATGACCGGGAGATGGCATCCTGGATCATTCGCGATGCTGTCAGCAAAGGAATTGCGGCGTCTCTGGAATATCGCACATGTCATCCTGATGGTTCCGTTCACTGGCTCACATCACGAGGCATGCCATTGCGTGATGCTGAAGGAAAAGTGACGCGTTATATCGGAGCGATCATCGACATTACCAAGCGAAAGCAGATAGAGACGGAGCTTATTGATAACAAAGAGAGGTTGATTTTCGCATTGGAAGCTACCAGCGCTGGCGTCTGGGAGTGGGATGTTACCGAAGACAGGGTTATCTGGACGGATAATATCTGGAAATTATACGATTTGGAAAAAAACAGCCTTCCTCACACGCACCGGCTTTGTGAAAGCAACATACATCCGGAGGACCGGGATTTGATGTTCGAGAAGGTCATGGAGTCAGCAAACAAAGAGGTCGAAATACATATTGAATACCGCGTTTGCCATAAGGATGGCTCCATCCACTGGCTGAGGTGTCAGGGGCAGCCAAAATACGATAGTGACGGGCGATTGAAATGCTACATCGGTACCGTCACTGATATTACAACCCGAAGGGAGTTGCTGAACGATCTGACTGACAGTAAGACAAGACTTGCAATGGCATTGAATGCTGCTCGTGCCGGTGTCTGGGAGTGGCAGCTGAAAACAGGAGAAAATATCTGGTCGGACGAAACATGGCTGTTATACGGGCTGGAAAAGAACGGCAGAAGAGCAACCTTCGATCTCTGGAGAAGTACCATACATCCCGATGACCGGCAGAAGACAGTCGAGGCCATTTCCACAGCAGCCGACAATGAAACCGATCTTAATATCGAATATCGCATCCTGTATGCCGACGGTTCTGTCCACTGGCTGATGTCACGCGGGAAACCCTTCTATGACAAGACGGGAAAAGCTGATCGGTATATCGGGACAAGTATTGATATAACAGAAAGGAAAGAGATAGAAGAAGGGTATAGAATGAGCAGGGAACGGCTGGATTTTGTGCTTGAAAACAGTCATGTCGGTGTATGGGATTTGAATCTTCAGAATGGCTCAACATTGCGAACGCTTGAACATGCCCATATTTTCGGCTACGAGACAATGCCACCTGACTGGACACTTGAGAAGTTTTATGATCACGTCATACCTGAAGATCGCGTCAAAGTAAAGGAACTTCTCAGCAACATAATAGAAAAACAGGAGACGTATTCTTACGAGTTCCGAATTCGCGCTGCAAACGGAGAGTTGCGCTGGATTTGGGCTGCCGGTGCTTTCAAGCGTGGAATGCAGGGTGAATCAAACCATATTGTCGGTGTTGTCCGGGATATAACCTTACATAAAAAGGCAGATCAAGAGGTTATAACAAGCAGAGCGATACTGCATGCAGCATTAGAGAGCATGAACGATTCTGTTTTCATTTCTGATGTTGAGGGAAAGTTCATCGAATTCAACTCTGCTTTTGCAAGGTTTCACAGATTCAAAGACAAGCAGGACTGCTTAAAAAGTCTCAACGTCCACCTATCCATACTTGATGTATTCATGACTAACGGTGAACCCGCTCCGTTTGAACAGTGGCCGGTTCCAAGAGCACTCCGGGGCGATGATATCTCGGGTGTTGAATATACCTTGCATCGAAAAGATTCTGGCGAAACCTGGGTAGGAAGCTACAATTTCTCTCCGATTCGCAATCATGAAGGTAAGATAATCGGAGCAGTTGTGACAGCGCGTGACATCACCGAACAAAAACGGATTCAGACTGCAATCATTGAAAATGAACGCAAATTCAGAACGATCTTTGATTATTCACCTTTTGCTATATCCATAGGGAATTTACTGGACGGTACACTAATAGATGTCAATAAATCGTGGGAGCGCATCTTCGGATATACAAAAGAAGAAGTCGTAGGACGCAGTATAAAAGACCTTGGCCTGTATTTACAAAACGAAGATTATGAAAGTAATTTAGCTGCAATCAATGAACATGGGAAAATTGTAAACAAACCCATGCAGTTCCGGAATAAATCCGGAAAGAAAGTCCAGACAATTATGTCTGGAGAGCAAATAACTGTTGGCGACATAATCTGTATTCTGATGTTGTCAATGGATATCACTGTACAGAAACTTCAACAGGTAAGCATAGAGAGGCTGGAGCAGACTGTAGCTGTTCGCACGAAGCAGCTTAAAGATGAGGTGAAGCGTCTGAACAGTTTTTTACATATGATTTCGCATGAATACCGTACCCCTCTTGCTATTATCCGCGGTAACCTTGACCTCATCGAGCTGAAAAATAAAAATCGCAGTTGTGAGAACCCGGTGGAAATGCAAAAAATACGCCGAGCTATCGACCGCCTTGTTGAAGTTATGGAAGAATCGATGCATGAAAGCCGCTTTTTGGAGTCCAGGACGGTCGTGCCATTGAAGGTTGTTGAGCTTGTTTCTGTCATTGCTTCACAGGTAGAATCTTTCCTTGCCTTGTGGCCTGATCGATTTATTCAGTATTCCTCACACCTTGAAGCGTGTGATATTTTAGGAGATCCCTCACAGCTCAAATTGGCCATATTCAATCTCATTGATAATGCTCGTAAATATTCTCCCCCGGGCTCAACGATCGAACTGGATTGCTGCAAGGAAGGGGATGAAGCGGTCATTCGTATCCGTAACCAGGGCATACCGATTACAAAGGGTGATGCTGAGTCAGTATTTGAAAAGTACCAGCGCGGCCATAACTCTATGAATACCAGTGGTGCAGGTATCGGGTTATGGATGGTTAAGAATATCATTGAACGGCATAATGGGAAGGTCCGCCTTGAAGGCTTCGCATCAGGCGTTGAGGCAACCATTCACCTGCCTCTTGTTCATACGGCAGGCTGACTGTGCTTTTTCAAGTCGAGGGGCGGTTATCTGCCGGGATTCGGATGTAATTCTGGTTATATTACTATAAGGTTTTATAATAAAACAATTCAGCTTTCCTATGTCTGACAGCAGAAAAGTGATCGTTGTTGAGGACGATAAAGATTTTCGTGAAAGCATGGTGGAATACCTTGAGCTGAAGGGTCTTGACGTTACCGGTGTGGAATCAGCACTTGCATTCTATAAGAGCATATCTTTGCACCAATATGATCTCGCAATTCTCGATATCGGACTGCCGGACCAGAACGGACTGGTGCTGGCCGAATATATCCGCAACAATACCGATATGCGCATTATTATGCTCACTGCGCAGTCATCACTGGAAAGCAAAGTACATGCCTATAATGCCGGGGCGGATATCTATCTGGTTAAACCGATAGACTTTTCAGAATTGTCGGCATCAAGTTACAGTATTCTCGGTCGTCTTGATGCGAACCTATCTCTACCGCTCTCGAAGCCGGCAGTTGAACCGGCCATAGAGAAAAAACAGACGCAATGGACGTTGATACGCAATAAGGGGACGTTATGTTCACCAGCAGGAGAAGAGATAAAACTTACCTCGAAGGAATTTGATCTGATTGAACGGCTGGCGATATCGCCCGAGACGATAATCCAACGTCAGGATCTGTTGCATGCCCTTGATTATGAGGATAATGAAAAAGGCAATCGCTCCCTTGATGCGCTGGTTCATCGTCTGCGTCTCAAAAAGGATGGTCTCAAATACAACATTCCTCTTAAAACCTCTCATGGTTCAGGGTACTTTTTTGCTGCTTCAATTAACATCATATAATCTCCAGATTGCTGATGGGTACGTTCCGATTTCATTTTCATAAGGATTCCGTGAAAACTTAAACACCAATCCCAAATTTGCAATCCAGACAGGATTTAAATCATTCAATACAATCTCTTCGACAACTCCCTGCTTTTTTCCTCTGACAAAAGAGCTTATAACCGTTTTTTTCTCTCTATGAGTTCCCTGCAAATCCAGAACTGCTTCGGCCCCTGTTCTCATAATACTGCAATTATATGCTGCAAAATAGTCACTCATTTTTGGAGTGCATCCGCGAAATACATACCCGTCAGGATAGGAACCTCTCAGATCTTCATGCGGAATCTCAAATGAATAATCGCGAGGAATGTCTTATAAGGATTTTATTAAAAAAATAATTTTTGTAATTTTGATAAAATATAAAGGTCGCTGCAGGTCGCTGCCTGTAACCTAAAACAAGGTAATAATACTATGAATCTTCCAGAGAATATGATGATACCCTCCCTCTATACAGGGGAAGAACAGGCTGCCATAGAATGGTGGATAGAGCACTCGCCACTTTATCCTGAAAGGGATGATCTTGTCGATTCAAACAAAGTCGCTGAGATTGCACTCTATTCAATTCAGGAACAGCTTCCTCAATGCATCACAATCAGAGAAGATGGCTCAAAAGATTCTGATCGGAAATACTGGGATTGTTCTCTTCGCAAGCGAAACGTCTTACTCAACCCAATCCATCTTTTTGAAATTAACTGGGCAGACGATTCTTTTCCGGAGTTGTTATGGCCTGAAACCTATTATGCGACGCTTCTTCCCGGTTTTGATGTCTATGCTGTAACTTTCTCGCAGAATTCAAGCGACTCCTATGATTATTTCGATTTAGCTATTGGCTGTTTCAAGGTTGACAAGGCCGAAGAGATCGCTGAAAAAGCTGCCAGATCAATACAGGCATGGTGGAATTTTCAGAACAGGACGTGGAGCCAGTGGGCGTGGTATAACGTATTGAAATCCGGTTTGATTAATGCTGATCTGGCTTTGCGGCTGCGTCGCGAGGTTTGGAAAAAGGTGAAAAAGGTAGAAACCTCTTGCATATGATGCAGCATTCAGGCAGTTGGAGTATGAAGGGCTTTTTCCCGGCTATAATTGTTACATTGCAGCATAGAACTTTCCGTTCAATCCTTGAACCGTCTCTCAATTGCCTTGCCTGGTTTTGCATTCCATTCGGTATTACGCATTTCTTCCACTGCGCAGCATAACACTTCAGAAAAAATAAGCTCCAGGCGTTCCTGCACATTCTCTTTCGCCATCAATTCAGCACGAAACGCAGTATCTCCTTTCATTCTATCAATCAGTGCTTCCAATAGCTCCTGAGACATAACCTACACCTTTTTAATCCTTGAACCGCTCTTCAATTTCTTTGGTCGGCCTGAGATAATCAACCATAGTCCACCATGTTCCGTCAACAAACACTTCAACCAATCTTCCGTATTCTTCTCCCCAATGGGTAAAGACTTCTAATATTTTACGCCATTATTTCTTCTTGAAAAAATAGCATCGTAATAGTCCGACAGGCTGCTATAGGGGTTTTTTCAAACAATTTTGCAGGGAGTAGACATGCTCAGGTCGCCAAGGTGATTTGCCCAGATCAAAACGTTTTTTTTATAAAAATTATCATTACTATCAAAACATAAATCAAATAAATTTAATTGGTTACAGGTACAGGTCATATTGATTGAGTCGAAATGAAACTCCCCACCGCAAGCAGCGGGTTATCTCTTTTTAAGAAATACTAATATACTTTCCACACAAGTGGCGGCTAATTCAGCCTTGAGAAATGAAAAAATATTCAGTTACTTAAAATTTACTGCATCTTAGAATTTTATAGAACTGTGTATATAAATCTAAGATAATCTCATTGATATTTATTTCTAACCTAAAGTTTTAAAGAAAGATACGAAATTCACCTATTAATTCATGCTCATGTCGATGACGTAAAAAATTACCGTATCCTGTCATCAAATAAGAAATTATAAGAAAATATTATTTTAACAATTGAATGCCAGTAAAACATTATAAGAAATAAAATAATTTTTATAATATAGTAACAGGGTGAGTGGGGTTTAAATATGCTCATGAAATCGAGAAATCTTATGCTCTTCAATCTGCTGAACAGAAAAATCGCTTTCAGCGTGTCTGTCGCCTATGACCTTTATGACATATCCAAGAGCTGAAATTGCAAGATTTGCTGCAGACAGTAGTGGTGCTGCTGAATTTCAGCAACAAGAGGAGTTGAACAAGCTGAAACAAAAGGCAATGCCAGACAATGGGTTTTTCATCGGGAGTATAACAGGGAGCTGTTGATTTTCAACCGGAATTAAAGTTGAAACATGAATGAACATCACACGACAAAAACATGTGTATAGCTGAGTCGAAAGAGTTGTTTAAACGGCTTAAGGCAGATAAACCCTTCAGTAATAAGGTTATAACTACCAGGAATATGATGGGGCGCATGGAGATAATTCTTTCAAGCGGTTTCGATTGCACGAAGGATGAGCTTCAAATGGTTGTGGATAAATACACAGAGGGAGTATCCTCAGATATTGGACTGCAATCATAATGGTCGATTCAGAAAGAGTCGTTACAGGCTTATAACGTTTTTTATTCTCGTATTATTATCAACTTCGGCGTATTAATCAGGTTAAAAAAAAGGTTGCAATATGATTTTTCAAGATTCTATGATAATACCCTCCCTCTATACAAGGGATGATCAGGAGGTCATTGAGCGCTGGATAAAGCACTGCCTGACAGTTCCGGCAAAGGAAGGCCTTGCTGATTCAAACAAAGTTGCAGAAATTGTACTTTCTTCGGTTCAGGGCAGGCTTCCTAAGGGTATCTCAATCAGGGAAGACGGATCAACATTTATTGGACGTAAAACCTGGCATTGTCCTGTTGCCATGCGAAACAATCTTATTTTTCCAATTCATCTCCTTGATATTAACTGGGATGATTCTCAGCCTGGATTTTCATGGCCTGAATCTTATTACGCAACATTCCTTCCGGGTTATAATGTCTATGCAGTCACCATCTCTCAGGGTTCAGCCGACACCCTTGGTTATTACGATGCAGCTGTCGGCTGTTTCGATGCTAAAAAGATAGACCAGATCGCTGAAAATGCAGCACGGGTCGTGCAGACATGGTGGCAATTCCAGCACACTGAATTGAAAAAAAACGGGTGGAAAGAATTGCTGAAGCCGGGGTTGATAAATTCCGAGTCAGCGTTTCGCTTACACAAAGAAGTTTGGAGCAATGTTGAAACTCCAGGCTCCGGCTGCATCAGATCTTAACCCTTCGGGATCTCTTGAGATATGAAACTGGAAGTTCAGAGAGTTTCACCTCAGTCAAGCAACTGCTTTTAAGATATTTATTTATTTCCTATACCGGAACAAGTCTTCACGGCAGTTGCAACGACGATCTTACTTCCGAAAAAGTTGCTTAATCCAAGACATTCATAATGTCTGTTTTCGTCTTTGATTACAAGTTAACTCTAAAGGACTTTTTTTAACCATCAAGCATACAAAAACATGTCAAACGAAACAATTGATGATGCCGCCGGTGACATCATCGATTGTTTCGTTTGACACAGCTTTGCATGGTAAGATTGTTGCTGAAAAAACTTCCGATTGCTCCCTTATTCTGGTTTTGTATCAGTTGGCCTGATCCCCTTCCCAATGAATTTATTGATGAAAAGAACCATAATTACTCCACACAAAAAAAAGATAACAGGGGCAAAAAGTGTTGTGTAGCAGGCTATGTCTTGCATTTTTATAGGATAGTGGATTGTGTGTGTGTTTCGAGTGTAACTGCCAAGTATCACTTTGTTGGTGTTTTGCGCTATCAATGCCAATATAAACAATCAGGTCAAGATAATGGAGTTTAAAACAAGCCCCCAGAGGTACTGGCAGAAGCTGCCAAACTAAATAGCCTGGACCTGCCATTACGTTTCAATATGATCGCAAAATGGAATAAGGCAGCAAACCAATTTGCAAATGCTGGCTGCTCCGCCAGACTGAAACCGGTGGAAAATGCAATTCAGGGAACTTATTAGTACATTCATAGAGAAAAAAAAAGAAAGTGCGGATTAGTAGAGTCCTACGTATCCTGTTAGTTTGTATTGTTATTTTTTACATGAACAAGCCAGTATCTCCATGGCAAAAAAGCAGCAAAGCAATAACTCTGCCACTACAGCAAAGTTGAAAACTCTTGCCGAAGAGCACCTGAAGTTCAATCAATCGAGTACCCTTGATTATTCAACTTCATCTGAGGAAATACTCAGGTTAAACAATGAACTCTCCGTTCATCAGATAGATCTTGAAAGACAGCAGGACGAACTGCTTAAGTCAGGGAGTGAGCTGAAAAAAAGTGTTGTCAGGTATGCTGAGTTTTTTGACTTTGCACCGCTTGGCTATCTCTCACTGGATCGTGACAGCAGGATACTTGAGGCTAACCTCACCGCTTCAAGCATGCTTGGAGTTGCGCACTCCCGGTTACAAGGTGTGTACTTCAAAGCTTTTGTTATTCCCGAAGATTATGCAGTAGTTGATGCACTGCTCAAACAAGTGTTCACCGAAAGAGTGCCAGGAAGCATTGAGGTTCGCCCGGTGGCAGGTAAAACAGAAAATTCTCATACTCAATCCGCTCTTTCACTCCGTACTCTCCGGATTGATGCTGCAATGCGCGATACCGATTATGGGTTTCGTATTATTCTCTCCGATATCAGTGAGCAAAAACAAAGGGATAATGAACTCCAACGGATGACTCGTGCACTTCGGGCAATCAACGAGTGCAATCAGGCGCTGATTCATTGCACTGATGAGAGAGAGCTGCTTGATACAATATGCAGCATCATGGTTAAAACCGGAGGCTACCGAATGGCTTGGGTCGGCTATGCAGAACATGATAAAGAAAAAAACGTACGTCCGGTTGCTCAGGCAGGGTTCGAAAATGGTTATCTTCAAACAGCAATAATCTCCTGGGCTGATGTGGAACATGGTCATGGCCCGACCGGTACAGCTATCCGTACCGGCATACCGTCTGCCTCTCGAAATATTTTGACCGACCCTCTTTTCAAACCATGGCATAAAAATGCAATTTTGCGTGGTTACGCATCTGTGCTGAGCGTTCCTCTTAGAGATGGCAATGCGGTTTTTGGCGTAATAACAATGTATTCCGATCACCCCGACGCTTTTGATACAGAAGAATTCAATCTCCTCACGGCACTTGCTCAAAATCTGGCATACGGCATTACGATGCTGCGAACACGTAAGGCACGTGAACTGGCTGAAGAAGAGCGGCGTCAAAGTGAATCTCGTTACCGGAGCCTGTTTCAGAACAGCCATACTGCGATGCTCATTATTGATCAGCAAGATGGCACCATCGTTGATGCCAATCCCGCAGCGGCCAGTTTTTATGGATGGACGCAAGAAGAACTGTGCCGGATGAACATCAAGCAGATCGATCAGTTGACTGATCAAGAAATTCAGGCAGAAATGCAACTGGCAAGCACAGAAAACCGCAATTTCTTCCTTTTTCGCCATCGCCTTGCTGACGGCTCTCTACGTGATGTGGAAGTATACAGTGGTACCATTACCATTGAGCAAACCCCCCTGCTTTACTTGGCTCTTCACGACATCACCGAGCGAAAGCATGCTGAATTTCAGCTGATAGAAAAACATAAACGCTTTACTCAAGCCTTGGAAGCGACTCATGCCTGTGTCTGGGAGGTAGTATTAGAGACAAACGAGAATATATGGTCGGACGAGACGTGGGAATTGTATGGGTTGGAACGAGGTGATAACAAGCCATCCCATGAACTTTGGCAAAGTTCCGTACACCCTCTTGACAGAGAAAGAGTTTTCAAAGACGTTACGGATGCTGTAAACAGAGAGTCAGTAATAGCTGTAGAGTATCGCATCAATCTATCTGACGGAGCTGTTCGCTGGTTGATGGTGCGCGGAAAGCCGTTATTCGACGAAAAAGGCAAGGTTAATCGCTATCTCGGCACAAGTATTGATATTACTGAACGCAAGCAGATAGAGAATATGTTTCTTGAAAAGCAGCAGCGCTTTACCCAGGCCTTGGAAGCGTCACATGCAGGTGTCTGGGAATGGGATATGAAAACCGGGGCAAATATATGGTCAGACGAAATATGGGAGTTATATGGATTAGAACGAGGTACGGAAAAACCATCCCATGAACTCTGGCGACGTTCCATATATCCTGATGACAGGATTGAGGCCGTCCGGAATGTTTTGAATGCGGCAAAAAATGCAAGTCCTATGAACGTTGAGTATCGTGTTATTCACCTTGATGGCACAGTGCACTGGCTGATGGGGCGCGGAATGCCGTTATTTGATGAAAAAGGGAAGGTCGCTCGATATATCGGCACAAATATTGACATTACCGAGCGCAAGGAGATAGAGATTGAGCGTGAAAAACTGATGAAAAGTATCGAGGGATTTCAGGCGGCTCTTGCAATAAGACATATAGGCTGGTGGGAACTTGATTTGAGTGACCACGTTGTGCGTCGTTCGCTTGAGCATGAGCGTATTTTTGGCTACGAGTCGCTTCGTCCCCACTGGACATACGAAATATTTCTGGATCACATTATTCCAGACGATCGTGCCATGGTGGAGAATCAGTTCAAGAACGCAGTTGAGAAACTCGCTGACTGGAATATTGAGTGCAGGATCCGGCATACGGATGGTGAGGTTCGATGGATTTGGGCGGTTGGGGGATATCAGTTTGATACATCAGGCAATGCGATTCGTATGTCCGGCATCATACAGGATATCACGCATCGCAAGCTCTTGGAAGTGGAGAAAGAAGGTCTGCACGAGCGGCTTTTTCAGGCACAGAAAATGCAGGTGGTTGGCCAGCTTGCCGGTGGCATTGCCCATGACTTCAACAATATGCTGCAGGTGATTCTCGGCCATACCGAACTGGCTCTTCAGCATCATGACAGCTCGTATGAGGATCTGAAGGCAATACAGAAAGCTGCAAACCACTCAGCAGAATTGACGGGGCAACTTCTAGGATTTGCCCGGAGGCAGACGGTGTCGGCCCGGATTATTGACCTGAATTCCTCGGTTGAGGAGATGCTCCCCATTCTGAGACGATTGATTGGTGAAAACATCATGCTCATATGGTTACCCAACGTTAAGAAGGCACTTGTCAAGCTCGACCCATCGCAGATCATCCGGATTCTAACCAACGTTTGTGTCAATGCCCGCGATGCTATTTCGGACACCGGTACCATCACTATCGAAACCAATACAATTCATGTTGACAATGCCAAAATCAATGCCGGGAACACCTGTCTAAGACCGGGCGATTATATAACGCTGAGCATCACCGATAACGGACACGGCATCGATGAACAGCTTCTGCCTCATATTCTTGAGCCATTTTTTACGACCAAGGCAGTTGGCAAAGGCTCTGACATGGGTCTTGCAACGGTCTATGGTTCTGTCAAACAAGGCAACGGCTTTATTGGCATAGAGAGTGAAAAGGGCAAAGGTACCAGGATAATTATTTATCTGCCATTACAGCGGAAACAGACGCAACCCATAGAAGGTGTCATTGAGGAGCAGGGATTGCAACATGGTAACGGCACGATCCTGCTGGTTGAAGATCAACCGGATATTCTGCAGCTCTGCAGAAAAATGCTTGAACATCAAGGATTCATTGTACTTGCAGCTTCAAGCCCTCTTAAGGCTATTGAGCGTGCAAAGAAATATAAAGCAAAAATAGACCTGCTTGTGACCGATGTAATTATGCCTGAGATGAACGGCAGAGATCTCTTCAATAAAATTGCAGCGATTTGTCCGAAACTTCATGTACTCTATATGTCGGGCTTCACGGCTGACTATATAGGCAAGCACCTTGCTGGTGATCGGGCGACAAACTTTATCGAAAAGCCTTTTTCAATGACGGCATTGAGTCAAATCATCCAGGATATCCTGAAAAAGAAACCTGAAGAATAACCGTTTCGCTCTCATCTCTTAAGATCAGGTGATACAACAGAGTTAGGGTACGGATACACCAGCCCCTTACTGCCCTTTCATCCATTCCAACATTTGCCCAGCCTTAACCGGCATTAACAGATAAAAGTTGACAGAACCCCTATCTGTTAATGCCGCCTGTGGTTGTCAGTGTTCCCCGGTTCTAATCAGCCGCATATGCAGGAACTGAAAGCATATCTGCAGGTATGACGTCACCTTGAAATACTCTGTCCTTTTGCATAATGAATTCTGATTAAGTTCATAAAACATACACTTGCCAATTATATGTTATGATGAGATCAGACAGCCCTATTGAGCCACAAAGTGATCTCTTCTGTTCTGAGCCCATGCCTCTTCGTTGTGACCTGCAGCAAACGGTTTTTCCTTCCCATAGCTGACGGTATTAAGTCGATCAGAAACAATGCCCATATGCATAAGGAAATCCCTGGCACTATTGGCTCTGCTTTCTCCAAGGGCCATGTTATATTCACTGGTTCCTCTTTCGTCACAATTTCCTTCGATGTTTACTTTTCTCGAAGGATGTTCCTCTAACCAATGGTAATTGGTTTGCAGTTGTTCTCGTGCATCCGTACGGAGGTCTGATCGATCAAAGTCAAAAAATATATCACCGAGCTGAGATGTAACTGGCGGTGGAGGCGGCAAAGGTTTAGGGGCTTCAACGACTGTTTTCCCGCCACAGCATGCACCGATAAAAAGTAAACCCGGAACAAAAAGGCTTCTCAATACAAGTTTATGGTTTTTCATGGTTTCACCTTCCTTCATTAGCTCAGCTTATCTTTGAGAAATTGACTTCAGTCTTTATAATCCTCAACAATGGAATCTTCAGCTTCAAACCAGTCATCCTTATCCGACCAGAGGTTTTTTCCCTTTGCTTCCCATCGGTAATATGCGGCAAGCCTTATTTGCTCTTCACGCTGCTCTTGCGTCTGTTCTGATTCGGCTTCTTTTTTTGCTTTTTTTGATGATTTGTTTGACATGGATCTTTGATGGTTATAAGGTTACGAAATACTTCAGCACAATAGACGTTCACCATAACAACTTGGGACGTCCACTTCTATTTGACTGTAATTTCTTTTCCTGTTTTTGGATGAGGCTCGATTTTCGGCACCTTGATTTTAAGAACGCCGTTGTCGTAGGCTGCTTCGATTTTATCAGCATCAACATTTTCTCCTACAGTAAAGCTCCTGCTAAGACATCCCCATGAACGTTCGACACGGTGGTATCCTTTGTTCTTTTCTTCCTCACTCTGGGTTCTTTCCGCACTGATAGAAAGCACATCATCTTCCATAGAAACCTTGATATCCTCTTTTTTGATACCGGGCATATCCGCCTCAATAAAAATGGCACTATCATCCTCAGCTATATCAACCTTGAAAGATGGAGTTACCAGAGATGAAAAAAACGGTGAAACGTTTTCATTAAAAACGTCTTCAAAGAGCTTCAACGGATCCCTTTTAAAAAGTGTCAGTGACATGATTGCATCTCCTTTTATTTTATAAATAAAGTATATTTTAATTACAAAAAAGACCTATCAACACCTATATAATATATACTTTATAAATAAATTCCCAAAAATTAACTGCCCCGCAGCAAAGCATCGGGGAATTAAAACCTTCAGTCGGTGATGATGACAAGGGGAACATAACAAAGGCCTGTCAAAAGCTTGCGGAAGAAGCACTTGACAGTACCCTTTTTGAACCAGAAACAGCTTTGCGTGAAGTGATCAGTTGGCTATTTTATTGGGGTAAAGGATTTCTTACAGCACCATAGTGTATTTACCTCTAGCGGATTTTAACCATTAATCGCTCTCTCATGAAAAAGGTTTATGGTCTTTTCATTGTTGTCATGTTACTGATACTGAACACATCTGGATGGGCACAAGACTACAAAAATGTTGAGGTGAGCAAGGTTCTTGTTTCATCTGTCACAAGTAACGGCACTCCGCTCAAATATCTTCAAACGGATCACCCGGAAATAACGGTTCTGGTCGTTCGTATTCCTCCGGGTGGTTCAACCGGATGGCACCAGCATCCTGTGCCGGTTTATGCTTACATGCTTGAAGGAACGCTTAACGTCGAAATTAAAGGCGGGCAAACCTATATATTTAAAAAGGGTGATGCGATTGTTGAAGTGATGAATACCCTGCATAACGGATATAATTCCGGGAGTGAAACCGTAAGTCTTGTGGTATTTTACACTGGAGCAGTTGGTGTGCCGAATGTAGTGAAGAGAGAGGTTGAGGCAATTCCCGCCCGGCCTTGACTGGAATATCTTTTTTAAATCTTGCAGGAATTAATACCGAAAAGCAATAGAACTGCTGGTCGTGATATATGAACAAACTGGGTGTGTATTGTGGTTGGTGAAAAAGATGTGCCGACATGTAAAATTTTGAAGGACTTCAAGAGTGCTGTGACTGACAGCCTGAAAGCTGGAAATTAACTTCGATAAAGGAAAGTACTGCTCATCAATTGATAAAATATCAGGAGGTATCCAATGAAAAAGTTAGTATGGCTGGTTCATTGTATGACGTTCTCCATATTTATGGTCTTACCAGTCCATGTCTTCGCAACATCGCCCACAGAGCTAAAATGGTACGGTCAATCTGCATTCAAGATTACGACACCGTCCGGGAAGGTACTGTTAATCGATCCATGGATCACTAACCCGCTCAATAAAAACAGCGCAGTAGATCTCGCAGCGCTAAACAAAGCAGATTTGATTATGATTACCCACGGACATAGTGATCATATTGGTAATGCCTTGGAAATTGCAAAAAAAACAGGGGCTAAGCTGGTTGCTAACTTTGACCTGGGTAGGGCACTTGTGCAATATGGTGGTTTTCCCGAGAAACAAGCCGAGCGTAGCTACATGGCCTTCCCTGGTGGAGAATTAAATCTATTGGATGGAGAGGTGCGGATTCTCTTTGTTCCTGCCGTACATAGTTCAATCGTTGAGGGTGCTGAGGGAAGTCCATTGCCTGGAAAAATAGTTTACGGCGGATCACCCGGTGGTTTTGTTGTCTCCATCAATGGAGGACCAACCATTTACCACACCGGAGATACGGATGTTTTTTCAGATATGGCACTGATCGGTTCACTGAACAAGATTGATATCATGCTGGTCTGTATCGGCGGGCATTTCACCATGGGACCGCAACGGGCAGCTCTGGCCACGAAATTGGTCAATCCCGGTATTGCCGTGCCGATGCATTTTGGCTCAAACCCACTGCTTAAAGGCACACCTGAACAATTTGCAAAGGAATTGGCTGCACTTAAAAAGAATGGACAACAACCAACATTTCGAGAAATGGCTGTGGGGGAAATACTTACCTGGAAAGCAAAGTAATAACTGCACCGAAGAACCGGAGCATGCAAATAGAGGAGGTCTGAAGTGACAGTTAGCAGGGGCAGTTGGCAGAAAAGATGAAGAAATAATTGAGGCAACAAATAAGCCTGCGAGTAGCGGGCTTATTGTGTTTGGGCGGTGATGGTAGCCCTTCGATAACATCTCTGAGGCCCCAAAGTCACTGCTAACAGGGAAATTATCAGGGAAGTGAATTTCACTGAAACACAATGTCCGGAACTTCTATTTTTGATGCCAGAATAAAAATGTATAACATGTTTAACAACTGGTGAGGAACAGATCATAATGAGAGGAAACTATGGAAAACGCAGATCAAATAATAGGTATTCGTATTCCGAAAAGTATCGGGCAGCGGCTTGATTCTCTTGCAAAAAGAACCGGCAGAACCAAAACATTTTACATTCGGGAAGCGATTCTTGAGCACCTTGATGATCTTGAGGATATCTATTCTGCTGAGAAGGTATTAGAAATGGTAAGAAGTGGTGAAGAGCCAATTTCCAGTTTAGACGAAGTGGAGCACCGCCTTGGTTTGGAAGATTGAGGTAACCCGAGAAGCTGAAAAAGAACTGGCCCGTATTGACAGGCAAGAGGCAAAACGGATCATCGCGTATTTACGTAAAAGGGTAGCATTAAGTCCGCGGCAATGTGGGAAGGCTTTACAGGGTGATCTTTCAGGCCTGTGGCGTTACCGTATTGGTGATTATCGTGTCCTGTGTAATATTAAGGATGCCGAAGTTTCTGTCCTGGTTATTCGAGTGGCTCATCGAAAAGAAGTGTATCGTTGACATGACTCTGTGTGTTTTTTCTTAAAAGGTGCTGGAATATTCGGTATGCTCATGCAATCATCATTCTCCTCAAGCTTCCGCTCCGACTGCCCGACTCGTCCGAAGGTTCTTTACGCATGAACGTTGAACAGAACTCAAACAGTGGAAGGAAACAGAAATGACTCGTAAAATAGCCATCATAACCGGCGGCAGCCGTGGCCTTGGAGCCAATGCCGCCCTGAAACTTGCCACCCGCAACACCGATCTGATTATCACCTATAAACAGAATAAGGCTGCTGCCGATGAGGTCGTTTCCAGTATCACCAAACTGGGTGCACAAGCAACCGCCCTGCATCTTGATTCCGGCTCCATTTCAGGAATTCCTGCCTTCATCACCCATGTGCGGGAGACTCTTGTACAATGGGGCTCAGAGCGCTTTGATATCCTTATCAACAATGCAGGAATGGGCATCCATGCGGCTTTCTCTTATGTGACCGAAGCTCAGTTTGATGCTCTTATGAATGTTCACTTGAAAAGCGTTTTCTTCCTGACCCAGGCACTTGTGCCGCTGATGGCCGATGGCGGACGCATACTCAACGTATCTTCAGGTCTTGCCCGATTTACCATGCCGGGATATTCCGTATATGCGTCTATGAAAGGCGCCATTGAAGTGCTGACCAGATACCTTGCCAAAGAGCTCGGTCACCGGGGTATCTCGGTTAATGTTCTGGCACCGGGGGCAATAGAAACCGACTTCGGCGGTGGCGCTGTCCGCGACAACAAACAGGTTAATTCATTGATTGCTTCCGGAACGGCATTGGGGCGTGTCGGCCTTCCGGACGACATTGGTGATCTCATTGCCGCCCTTGTTTCGGACGACTGCCGATGGGTCAATGCCCAGCGTATTGAAGCGTCCGGCGGTGTATTTATCTGATATGACCTTAACCCAAGAATTGTAGCCGCGTCAGGGATTGACGCAACTCCCTGGAAAATTGATTTTAAAACTGTCCAGTTTTCAGGGAAGGGGTAATGGCTTCTTAAGGTGTCCACTTTTTTTTGCAAGTCCACTTATGCTTTTTAGCGGTGGATGAAAAGAGAGATTTCTCACTTTCAGTTCGAAATGACTGAGAGCAGAGTTGGCAGTTTGCAGTCGGCGGTGGGCAGTCGGTGGTGGGCGGTGGGCAGGGAGGCAAGAGACAGTGCTGAGATTGGAGTGCCGGGTGCTGAGGGATATGAGTCAGAGAGTGACAGTCCAAATAGATCCCTCCCGTTGGTCGGGATGACAAGGGAGGGTTGAAATGACACTGTTTTGTTTGGGCGGAGAGGGAGGGATTCGAACCCTCGAGGGCTTTAACACCCTACCCGCTTTCCAGGCGAGCGCACTAGACCAACTATGCGACCTCTCCATATATAAAATGGTCTGCAATTTACACTCTATTTTTGATTTTCAAAAGCATTCTATTCCTGACACTCTCTTTCTAAGCTCCCTTTTTGTAAATTGGCAAAATTAATTCAGCAGCAATCCCATACACCCAGGACTATTATGAAAATTCTCTATGATGCACTGACATTTGATGATGTTCTTCTTATCCCTGCATATTCAAGTGTTCTCCCCAAAGAGACAACGACTGCCAGCCGGCTTACCAAAACCATAACGCTGAAAATACCATTGGTGAGCGCAGCAATGGATACCGTAACAGAATCAGGACTTGCCATAGCATTGGCCCGTGCCGGAGGCATCGGCATCATCCACAAGAACCTTACCATCGAAGTGCAGGCCCGGGAAGTTGCAAGGGTTAAACGTTATGAAAGCGGCATTATCCGCAACCCCTTTACCCTGTATGAAGATGCAACCATGCAGGATGCGCTTGACCTGATGCTTCGTCACTCTATCTCCGGCATACCGGTCATTGCGCGACCGACATCGGAACATGATACCGATATGAAGCTTAAAGGCATTGTAACGAACAGGGACCTCAGGATCAAACCGGAACTTGATGCTAAAATCGCAAACATCATGACCAGCAGGAACCTCATTACTGCGCGGGAGGATGTTGATCTTGAAAAAGCTGAAAAGATTCTGCTTACCCATAAAATCGAGAAACTGCTTATTACCGATAATGACGGAAACCTTAAAGGACTGATTACGTTCAAGGATATTCAGAAACGCAAACAGTTTCCCAACGCCTGCAAGGACAGTCAAGGACACCTCAGAGTCGGCGCTGCAGTCGGCATCCGCGGCAATACACTTGAAAGAGTGAAAGCTCTTTTTCATGCGGGAGTGGATGTTGTAGCCGTCGATACTGCTCACGGGCACAGCAAGGCGGTTATTGAAATGGTTCAGAGTATCAAAAGCCTCTATCCTGAACTTCAGGTGATCGCAGGTAATGTAGCTACACCTGAAGCCGTCAGAGACCTTGTCGCTGCCGGTGCCGACTGTGTAAAAGTGGGCATAGGACCAGGAAGCATCTGTACAACCCGTATTGTTGCCGGTGTCGGCATGCCTCAGCTGACAGCCATCGTGAACTGTGCGGAAGAGGCAATCAAAACCAATACACCGATTATTGCCGACGGCGGCATCAAATACAGTGGCGATATTGCGAAGGCACTCGCCGCTGGAGCAGATTCCGTTATGATCGGAAGCATTTTCGCCGGAACCGATGAAAGTCCCGGCGAAACAATCCTCTATGAAGGAAGAAAATTCAAAGCGTATCGAGGAATGGGATCCCTGGGTGCTATGTCTGAACCTGAGGGAAGCAGTGACCGCTATTTCCAGGATGCGACGAGCGAATCTAAAAAATATGTACCGGAAGGCATCGAGGGCCGAATCCCGGCAAAAGGGAAACTTTATGAAGTGGTCTACCAGCTTATCGGTGGATTGAAATCCGCAATGGGATACTGCGGAGTAACCAATATCGAGGAGCTGAAAGTCAATACCCGGTTTGTCCGCATAACTTCAGCCGGACTGAGAGAGAGCCACCCGCATGATGTGAAGATCACGAAAGAAGCGCCAAATTATTCGACTTCGATGTGAGGAGGGCTTTTATAAGTCCTATAGGTCGTATGAGTCCTATAGGTCGTATGAGACCTATAGGACTTATAACTTCTTATTATTCGTCGACCAGGCCTTCAAGTCGGTCTTCGAGATCGGCGTAGATTTCCTGCAGCTCATCAATCATGTTTTGATCGGCTTTCCACATGCCTCTGCCGTGTGCTTCGAGCATACGGCCTACAATGTTTTTGATTGCCTGCGGGTTCAGTGTTGCAAGACGCTCTCTCATTTGGGGATCAAGCGCGTAGGTCTCGGCCGTTTTTTTATAGACCCAGTCATCCACGCTCTTGGTTACAGCATCCCATCCGAGCATGTAGGTAACCCTGTTGCTGATCTCGCCGGCTCCGCTGTGGCCGTGTTTCAGCATTCCTTCAAACCACTTCGGATTGAGCAGTTTTGAGCGATATTCGATACGCAGTGATTTTTCTGCATCGTCAACCTTGATGTCGGAGGTGAACGACTCGACATAGTTGAGTTTGATATTGTCATTCTTCGTGTTTCGGCGTCGTGCTGCAAGCTGCAGGGAACCGGACGATGAGAAGTAGTGATCAATGTCAGAAATACCGAACTCCGTTGAATCGACCTGGTGCACAACCCGGTCTACTGATCCGAGCAGCTTCTGCAGGATTTCGGTCTCTTTCTCTCCTTTTCGCCCGCCACCGTAAGCGCTGCTGTTGCGGCGGATGAAAAGGTCGTCGAGATCGTTTTCCGTTTCCCATGCAGAGTCTTCGACCATATCATCGACATAGGTACCGTAAGCACCCGGTGCCTGGGTAAACTGACGGGATGTAGCACTATTGAACTCCGCTCCCGATGCAAGAGCTTCGTCAACATGTTTTTTAACATAGTTCATCTCTACCGGCTCATCAGCAGTCGCCGCCGCCTTGATCAGCCGGTCAAGCTGGTCCATGAGCAGCCCGAAGGCATCGCGGAAAATCGGACTGAGCTGCATCAGGACATCAATACGAGGTCGTCCGAGCTTTTCAAGAGGGACAAGACTGTAGTGACTGATTTTACCAAACGCATCATAGGCGGGCTCCCCGCCGAGCAGTCTGATAACGACAGCTACCGCCTCACCTTTGGTTTTAATGGTATCGAGTCCCCAAAGCACCTGGGCAACGGTTTCAGGATAGTGCCCGTCATTTTCTTCAAGATGCCTTTTGACAATGCTGTCGGCAATGAGCGTTCCCCTTTTGAAAGCCATTACAGAAGGTATTCTCCATGGATCGATGGAGTGGATATTTCGACCTGAAGGAAGCACATTGATACCGTCACGAACAAGATCGCCTCCGGGACCGGACGCAATATAGCGCCCCTCAAGAACCCGCATGAGCGATTCCATTTCGCCGGTATTGTCGCGAAGAGCATAGAGAAGCTTTGCTCCATCCTGGGTCAACTGATCAATGAAGGACATATACTGAGCAGGAAGCTTTGTACCTCCCGTTATCGATGAAAAGACCAGCGCTACATTTTTCCGGTCAAAAAACACCTGCTGTACAAAATTACGGCATGCGTTTTCAACCCACTCGCGAAGACGGATAGCCTCTTCATCACCCTTTCTTGACAGGGTGGTCAGATCTTCATAACTGTTATAATGACCGTTTTTCCCCGACGATGTCATCAGTATATAGGGCAGGGTTTTACCGTCTTCTCCACGGTTCTTGAGTGTTTCGGTGATGGTGATGACCTGTGACTCAAGCGGGCTCGCCTCGCCAAAAACATGAAGTGAATTGGAGATCAGACGGTTCTCAAGCTCTGCAATATAAATGTAGAGTCTGCTGACAAAATCCCCGAATCCTTCACTCTCCCTGCGAGGACAATCATCTGTCAGATTGAGGAGTTCGGCTTTCTGCATAATTGCCTCTTCAATACCCGAACCTTCCCCCGAACTTTCAGATGAGACTGTAAGGTATCTTTCACGGAAATCAACGAGCAGATCCTTGAGTGCGGGAAGTTCCTTGTAAAGACCAGCTCGTGAGAGCGGAGGCACAACATGAGATACCATAGTGGCGAGCCCCCGTCGTTTTGCTATAGTCGATTCGCTTGGATTGTTGACCGGATAAATATAGATATGCGGCACCTCTCCAAGGAGGGCATCCGGCCAGCAGTCGCCGGTAAGGCCGGTCTGAAGTCCCGGCATCCACTCGACCGATCCATGCATTCCGACATGCACCATGGCATGTGCCTTGAACTCACGGCTTATCCAGCGGTAGAAAGCGATATACTGGTGATGAGGCGTATTTTCCTTGTCGAACAGAAGTCGCATGGGATCACCCTGCATGCCGATACGGGGCTGAACGCCTATAAAGATATTGCCGAATCGTATGCCGCCGACAAAAACATCCTGATCTCCAATCGGCACAATTTCTCCCGGAAATTTCTGCCAGCGATCTTCGATGCGTTCACGCTCCCTTGAAGAGGTGAGCTGCTTGAAAGTGTCGTAACTGACTTTCAGGGCATCGGGACGATTCTGCTGAATCTGATGATCAGTTGCTTTATCAAGTGCATTAAAAAGAGCATCGGAACTTTCAGGAAGCTGGCCGACATTGTACCCCTCTTTTTTCAGCCTCTGCAAAGCGGCAAAAAGCGTTCTGGGAACATCAAGCAGAGCGGCACTTGCCTTCTTGCCGAGGCCGGGAGGATAGTCGTAAACAATAAAGGCAACCTTTTTGTCACGGTTGGCTGTTGCCCGCAGACGAAGCCACTGTGACACAAGACCGGCAAGCCGGTCAAGGCGCTCCTGAACAGTCTCTATCTTGCCGTCCTGCAGTGCTCCGAGAATAACCGGAGATATTGCTCCGTCCATTTCCGGAATGGCGTAGGTAAAGGTCATCTGCATGGGAGATACTCCGAGCTCATGCCAGGATTCAAACCCCTGAGTGAGCAGAGGCTGGGCGACAATGTAAGGAACATCAAGTTTTGACATGATTTCGTGACGTGCTTCAGCGGCAGTTCCGGGTTTGGTAGAACCCGCCGGACCTCCCACAAGTCCAAAGCCCATCATGTTCACAAGCAGGTCAATCTCTTCCTTGATCAGCCAGTCCCGGACGAGCACATGACCTTCAACACCGGTCACAAAGGCTGGGAAAAGATGGATCCCACGCTTCTCAAGCGTACGGATTGTGTTGTCGATGTAGGTTTTTTCCTGGAGCAGGTGTTTACGGAAAAACAAAAGGGCAATTTTCTGGCCCTTGTCAATATTAATTCCGCGTTTTTTCAGCCAGCTTTTATAACTCTTGACATCCTTGAAGTAAGCAGGAGCATCAGGATGGTAGAGACCCATATTCGGAACATCAACAATTGCCCCTACAGTAACGCGCTCATTGAAATATTCACGCAGAATAAGCCGGAACATGTTGGCAATATTATCCGCAGTCGGCTGCATCCAGTAGGAATAAACCAGCAGCCAGTTCTTGAAATCCTTTGCCTTGTTTGGAACAAGCGGCAAGATGGTACGCATGATTTTCATGAGCTTCATGTAACCATACAGAGCATCTTCATCGCGCCCTTTCACCAGCATATTGGCTATTTTTTTCACCATATCCGGCATCCCCGCCTTTCCATCACCGACTGAATAGCTGCCCACCCTGGTTAATGCCATGGCTTCAGGCATTGACTCAAAGACAAAAAGTGTTTTATCGTTGGTCGATTGTTCGAGCTGCAGTTTGAACCAGTCGATCTGTTCCTTGAAATTGATCATACTCATGAACACACAGTCGGCATCATGAATTGCAGCGGCAGCTTCAGGATTCTGTTTTTCAAGATCAACGTCACTCAACTGTGTCAGGTCAGCTTCGCTCGAAAGAAGGCCTTTTATTTTTTTCCAGAGACCGGCGTTATACTGCTCAAGTCCAACAATAGCAACAATTTTACGGCGATTAGACATGATGGTAACAAGTAGGTAGGAAATAGAGGTTAACTTTTATTAAAAACGTTAATATCCATCTAATGTAAAAAGAAGAGAAATAATTCCGCAATTGACCTTTCCTGCGAAAAGTGCCGGAAAGGTCTTTAACCATTAAAAACTCAATGCTGCTTCCACAATCTGTTCAGCCTTTGCGTTCGGCAGGTAGAAGTACCTCCCGCCAAGTTTCTGGGCAAGTTTTGGTGCTTCACCTCTCGAAAGATAGTTCATCTGGGTATCGATGACGATAGAAGCAACGCCATCGGCCTGAATAGAAAGAGAGAGAGCTTCAATCTCCTTATCGAGATCTTCCTTTGGAATTTTTTCAGCATTCGGATCAAAGGTAGCCTGCAGGCCGATATTGCCTCGACCGTCTGTGATCAGAACAAACATGATCTGGGAAATACCTTTCGTACGCGCCTGCTTGGCGGTCTCCCATCCGAGATAGAGTGCAGATGCGAGAGGGGTTCCCCCTCCGGTCGGCAGGACGTCAAGTTCACGTTTTGCACGGTCAACGCTCTGCGAGGGCGGCAGGAGAACCTGTGCCTGCTTTCCACGGAACGAGATGAGGGCAACCTGGTCGCGATGAACATAAGCGTTCTGCAGAAGGCTTGCTACTGCTCCCTTAGCCTGGCGCATCCGATTCAATGCCATGGAACCTGAAGCATCGACCATGAAAATAAAGAGCGTGCCCGACTTGTCGCGGAAGCGCTTGACCTTTACATCATCTTTCGTGATAAGAAGAGCTGTTTTCGAACGGCCAGCCATCTTTTTATCACGCCTGCGGGATTCCTGCCACGGTGCTGCAGAAATAAGAGTTGGAATAAGCGCAACTTTATTGTTGCGCATTTCACCAGGCTGGGCTCTTACAAAACGCCCACGACAATTGTTAAGTGCTTCACCCCGGCTTCCAGTGGTGGTTTTCTTTTTCGATGCAAGCGAGATGTTGAGAATATTATCGGGAAGCTCCATTTCGATGGCATCCATCATCAGCTCCTCGATCATGTCGGGAGTCTCTTTCTGCTCCTCTTCGGCTTCGGCATCCGGAGTATCGGCCGGCGCCTCTTCATCCTCACCTTCGGGCTCTTCCTCCTGTGGAGGTTCTTCCTGCGGCGGCATATCGTCCGAAGCAGCTTCCCTGTCAGGCATGCGGGTAGCGCGGGGAATAAGCACCAGTTTGATGGCAAGTTTCATATCCTCTTCCTCAACATCGCTGCGTTGAGCAAGTGCAGCACTGGCTAATGCGGCACGGACAGTAAAAATATCGACGCGGTTACCCTCGACGCCAAGACTGATGGCTGTCTGTATAAGCGCCTGCATCTGTTCGTTCGTGATTGATACGTGCGCCAACTGCTCACGGGCGGCCTGGATAAGACCTGAAAGCATGTTCAGCTCGTCACGGGTATCCTCAGCATCCCTTGTGCCGAGTACCATGTTGACAATTTTCTTGCGTGCCCTGTAATCGTTCTGGGCGGTAAAGGGAACAATAATGCCTATCCTGTCGAGCAGTCCCATGCGAACCTCGCCATCGGTTGGATCATAGGTGCCCACCAGCATGAACTTGGCGGGATGCACCTCACTGAGGCCTTCACGCTCGACAAGAACCTCGCCGCGTGAAATGGCATCCATGATATGCGATACCGCTGAGCTGTCGAGCAGACTGATAGAGTCAACGTAGAGAACACCTCCATGCGCCTTAGAGAGCACACCGTGCTGAACAACGCGAACGCCGGTAGCAAGGGTTGCCTCCAGATCAACACCACCGATCAATCGATCTTCGGTAACATTCAGGGGAAGTTCTACAAAAGGGGTGCCTTTGGGAAGAATATCGGCAAAGGCCCTGGCAATCGTCGATTTTCCCGACCCTACGGCCGAAGGAATAACCACTCCGCCAAGTTCAGAATCAACGGCCAGCAGCATGAGTGCCTGCTTGGCCAGATCCATTCCAACAATATCGGTAAAGGCTATCATTATACTGCTTCTGCTTCTCCGAGGACTTTAGCGAGTTCACGATCAATTTTCTCCCCGGCATCGAGTGTTTCAAGGGGATCCTTGCGCAGACGGTGACGCAGGCAGAGACCTGCAATCTCTTTGACATGCTTCATGGTCACAACCTTCTCACCGCGGAAAGCGGCGTGTGCATAAGCGGTTCGGGTTATGGTGAGTTCACCACGATGACCATCAATACCAAGATTCATGCAGAGTTTTGCTATATCGGTAAGGACAGCATCGGTCATGGTAACTTCGGGAAGGAGATCTTTTGCCTGCTGGATCTTTTTCTGAAGCTTAAGCTGTTCGCGGTTATACTTTTTCATAAAGGCATCAGGATCATCATCGAACTCACGGCGGCGCTTGACGATGTCAACTCTTTTTGCGATATCGAGAATAGTGATGATACGCGCATGCAGACCGAAACGGTCGAGAAGCTGAGGACGAAGCTCTCCCTCCTCTGGGTTTCCGGAGCCGACAAGGACGAAACGGGCCGGGTGGCGGATACTGATACCTTCGCGTTCAACAACGTTTTTACCGCTTGCGGCAACGTCGAGAAGAACGTCAACAAGATGGTCGTCAAGCAGGTTAACCTCGTCAATATAGAGGAAACCGCGGTTTGCCTGGGCAAGAAGACCCGGCTCAAATGCTTTTACACCGCTGGTAAGCGCCTGTTCGATATCGATGGTTCCGCAAACACGGTCTTCAGTAGCGCCAAGCGGCAGGTCAACAACCGGAACAGGAATTTTCTCTATCTTTATTGCATTCGGATCGAGCGCCTTGGATCCTTTTTTGCCGTCTTCAGCTTCGAGATACTGTTCAAGAGTACGGTTATAGGTATCGCCTTCCACCCTGTCGATCAAAGGAAGCACTTCGGCAAGTGCTCTGACAGTTGTACTTTTTCCTGTACCCCTGTGACCCATGACCAGCACTCCGCCAATCCTCGGATCAATGATATTGAGGATCAGACTTAGCTTCATTTCCTCCTGACCTACAATTGCTGTAAATGGAAAAGCAAGACCTGACTTCTTTTTAGCAGCAGGCTTTACTGTTTTTATGGGTTCCGGGGGTGTCGTAACCGTTGCATCCGCCTTTGCCTTTACCGCACTGGTTTTCTTTGCAGCAGTTTTTTTTGCAGCTGTTTCAGTCTGAGTCATAATTGATCGTTTGGTTGATACCTTCACCCCGTGAACCTTGAAAATCATTCACCGAAAAAGGCTTACTGTTTTAAAGATTTTCAATAATAGACATTGAATTTATGCTTTTAGAAAGACAATAGAAAATGGTTTTCCAAAACTGACCAAGAAGTTAGAGAGGTTTTTTTGCCAGGTTGGAAGCCTTGTCATGAAGAGCATTTTCGGCAGCCTCTTTTATTGTTTCAGAAAGGGTCGGGTGCGCGTGCATTGTACCGGCAAGCATGTCGGCGGTCACAGCAAGATAGCGTGCAAGCGTCAGCTCCCCGATAAGCTCGACCGCTCCGTGTCCTGCAACATGAGCTCCAAGCAACCGGCCATCTGCAGCACTGAAAACCAGCTTTACCAGACCCTCAAGATGTCCGTAAGCATTTGCCTTGCCTGAAGAGGCAAACATAGCACGGCCAACATGAACCGTATAGCCACCATCTTCTGCCTGCTTTTCGCTCAGCCCGATACTTGCAACAGAAGGTTCGGCATAAACACATCGGGGAATCATGGAATCATCAAGCGGACGGGATGGAGCGCCCGATATGGTCTTGACAGCAATCGCGGCTTCAGCTGAAGCTTTGTGAGCAAGGAGCATACCTCCACGAACATCACCAATGGCAAAAATATGACCGGCTGAGGTTCTGCATAGACTGTCTGTCGCAATAAAACCCCGGGAACTCTCAACACCGGCATGTTCAAGACCAAGTCCACTGCAGTTGCCACTTACTCCGACTGCAACAAGAAGATAGTCGGCAATGAGCAGTCGGGAGTCATTTCCTTCAACGATAAGATGAGCGCTTACCCTATCCCCTTCTACGGTGACGCGCTCCAGTTTCGCTCCAGTTGCAACGGTGATGCCAGCTTTCTGAAGGGAGCGTTTAAGAACTTCAGCTATCTCTTCGTCTTCAAGCGGCAGTAAACGGGGCATCATTTCCACCAAGGTCACCGAAGTTCCTGCCATAGCATAAAACCAGGCCATTTCAACGCCGACAGCACCGCCACCGACAACAATCATCGACGTCGGAACTGACTTCAGGGCAAGCGCTTCCCTGCTCGTTATTATTCGGTTTCCGTCCGGCTCAAGACCCGGCATCGATCTCGGATGGGCTCCAGATGCGATTATAATATGACGGGCACTGACACTATCAACACGAACGCCATCACGAAAAATATCCAGATCGTGCGGCGTGCTGAACACCGCTTCACCCTGCCTGACATCAACGCCTGCCCGGCGAAGCATGAAGGCGACCCCTTTAGACATTTTCAGTGCAACATTGCGACTGCGTTTAACGGCTTCTGCCAGATCGATAGTTCCCGGCTGCACCTTGAGACCGAAAAAGTCCGCTTTCTTAATAAGATCAAACACCTCCGCACTCCGCAACAGTGCCTTTGTTGGAATACATCCCCAATTGATGCACACACCGCCCAATGCCCCTTTTTCGACAAGACAAACCTTCATTCCCGCTTTTGCCGCCCTGACAGCAGCTTCATAACCTCCGGGACCGGAACCGATGACGGCCAGATCGAAGGCAGTACCCGGCTCTTCAGACAACTGTTGCATGGAATGCATAGATATGATATGGTTTTGTTATACTGGCGTATGCCATGCCGTAAATATACTGTTGGCAGTATTCAAGTTTCACAAAATGCAAAATCAGCCGCTAAATAACGAATCGAAGCAACAGGAGGAAGCTGCTCTTGAGCCGAAAAAAATCACCCTGCAGGTAAGCCGGGTGCAGACCTCGATGCGTATCGACCAGTACCTGACACAACAGGTGGAAAATGCAACACGCAACAAGGTACAGACAGCTATAGTGGAGGGTCGTGTGCTGGTGAATGAGAAGACCGTCAAATCCAATTACCGAATCAAATCGTGTGATCTCATACAGATCACCCTTCTTCGCCCGCCAGCACCTGAGCTCGCTCCGGAAGATATCCCGATTGCTGTTATTTATGAGGATGAGGATCTGATGGTTATCAACAAGAAACCGGGTATGGTGGTGCACCCGGCTTTCGGCAACTGGACTGGCACACTTGCAAACGCCATTCTGCACCATATCGGCAAAGAGGCAGAAGAGCTTGACAAATCCGAACTCCGACCGGGAATTGTTCATCGGCTCGACAAGAACACTTCAGGACTGATCATTATTGCAAAAAATCCTGTTGCGCTCCACCGTCTTGCCCGGCAGTTTGCGGAACGCAAGGTTATAAAAATGTACAAAGCGATTGTCTGGGGAGTTCCTGAACCTCTGTCAGGGACCATAACAACCAATATCGGGCGATCAAAAAAAGACCGGAAGGTTATGGCAAACTTCCCTTTTGAAGGTAAAGACGGTAAAACGGCAGTCACAGACTATCTGGTCACCGAAAATCTTCACTGGTTTTCGGTTCTCTCGCTGACACTGCACACAGGCCGGACTCATCAGATCAGGGCACACATGCAGCATCTCGGTCACCAGATCATTGGTGATGAAACCTATGGCGGAGCAGCATTACGCACTCTCCCGATCAGCAGAAGCGAAAGTTTCGTCAAAAACCTTCTCGAACTGATGCCGCGTCAGGCCCTGCACGCAGAAACCCTTTCATTTCATCAGCCAACAAGTCGTGAACCTCTCTCGTTTACAGCGCCATTGCCGGAAGATATGGAGAGTGTACTTCAGAAAATCCGCTCCGCAGTCACGCTTGCCTCTCTCTAAAAAATCCAATCTTTCTGAATCCCTGAGCGTGCTTTTTTTATATCGATGAGAATATTCTTAATATCATGTTCTTTTATTCATTTCGCCTGACCAACATTATGATTCTACGGCACTCACTCTTTGCGCTCTTTGCGTTCACCTCCCTTTTTCTTCTCTCTCCCCTTAAACCAGTCAGTGCGGAACAGAATATTCCGACAAAGCTGCATTCAGCACCGCCTGAGTCATCCGTTGTGGAAGAATATTTCGGAACAAAAGTGACAGACCCGTTCCGTACCCTGGAAAGTCTTGAAAATCCCAAGGTACAGCTGTGGATAAAAGAACAATCAGATGAGGCAAAATCAATCCTGCAGAGAATCCCCGGTCGGAGATCTCTTCTTGAAAAAATGCATGATTTCGACAGTCGTAAATCATCAAAAGTTTATAACCTCTCCATTACTGACAATAACCGCTACTTTTATCTGAAAGAGACCCCGACGGACGAAACAGGCAAACTCTTTTTTCGCGATACCTTCGAGGGAAAAGAGACCCTTCTGTTCGATGCACGCGCTTATTTTGCGAGCAGCGGAAAAGAGTATGTCATCAGCGGCGTTTCAGCCTCTGAGAATGGCGAGAACATTGCTATTTCTGTATCGGCAAACGGCTCTGAAGAGAGCAACATCCTGATAATGGATGTTGCATCAAAAAAACTGTATCCTGAAAGAATCGACCGCTGCAGGTTTGCTGCGCCATCCTGGGTCAAAGGCGGGCATTCATTTCTTTACAACCGCACGCAGCCAATTATGCACGCCGGACAGAATCCCCAGTACGACAGCAAGACTTTTCTGCACAGGACAGGCAGTGATCCCTCAACAGACCGCGAAATTTTTTCAAATGCAGTAAATCCGGAACTGCATATACAAAGTGCAGATATCCCTTCCGTTGACTACGACAGGCATAGCGGATATCTCTTCGCAACAGTCTCAAACGTTGACCCTCGGCTGACTGTCTATTATGCCCCGGCCTCAGCGCTGTCAAAACAAAAAATAACCTGGAAAAAACTCTTTTCTCCTGAAGACGAGATTCACGATTTTGCCGTGACTAAAAATGAGCTCTATCTTTATACCCCTAAAAATGCACCCCGGTTCAAGGTTGTAAAAACTTCGATCAGCAACCCGGACATTCTCCATGCCGAAACTGTTGTCGCTGAAGATCCAAAAGCAAAGCTGACTTCATTCACGCTCACCAACAACGCTCTCTATTATACCCAATCACTGAACGGCGTTGAAGCCAGGCTGTTCCGGAACGGGTATGGCAATGTGAAGGCAAAAGAACTGGAACTGCCATTCAAGGCAGGAACTATCGGCCTCTCTTCAAAGGGATTCCGCTTTCCTGACATCTGGATTGTTATTGCCGGTTGGAGCAACGACTTTCGGCGATATCGCTTCGACGCAGCGAAAAACACCTTCAGTTTGGAAACACTCTCCTCACCTGCTGAATATCCGGAGTACCGCGACCTTGCAGTTGAAGAGCTGATGATACCCTCACATGACGGTGTTATGGTGCCACTTTCAATCGTCTATAATAAAGGCATCAAAAAAAACGGTCTGAACCCGGCATTCATTTATGGATACGGAGCATACGGGAAATCGATCACCCCGTTTTTCAGCCCGGACATGCTGCTCTGGACTGACAAGGGCGGGGTTCTGGCTTTTGCCCATGTTCGTGGAGGTGGAGAGTGCGGAGATTCCTGGCACACCCAGGGAATGAAAACAACAAAGCCCAACACATGGAAAGACCTTATCAGCTGTGCTGAGTATCTTGAGAAACAGGGGTATACCGGACCAGGTAAAATTGCCATCAACGGAGCAAGTGCGGGGGGAATTCTGGTCGGCATGGCCCTGACGGAACGGCCGGACCTCTTTTCAGCCGTCATTGCACAGGTCGGCGCGTTAAACCCGTTACGGGGTGAAGAGAGTCCCAACGGACCGGTGAACGTCCCTGAGTTCGGAACAGTCAAAAACAAGGAAGAGTGCAAAGCGCTTATCGCCATGGATCCCTACCTCAACATCAGGGATCATGTGAACTATCCTGCAACGCTTGTAACGACCGGGTTGAATGACCCGAGAGTGATTGCCTGGCAACCGGCAAAGTTTGCCGCCAGACTTCAGCAGGCGAACACGTCAAAAAAACCAATACTTTTTTTTGCTGACGATAAAGCCGGACATGGCATGGGAAACAGCAAAACTAAAGAGTTCGAAACACTTGCAGATGTGCTGAGTTTCGGACTGTGGCAGACCGGTCACCCGGAGTTTCAGGTACACTGACCTTTAAGGTATTGCTGACGTCTCTCTTGAGGAAACCGTTCAATGGCATATCGCAGCATGACTCTCGGCATACGAAGGCAATGCTTTAATAAAAAGCTTTCCAGCATCGCCATATCACGCTTGCCGACTTCCCTGAGCATCCAGCCTGCTGCTTTATGGAGAAGTTCCTCCTTATCCTGAAGCAGAATCTCAGATAAAGCGATGGTATCATTGAACTCACCCTGCCGGATAAAATGAAAGGTTGCTGTTATGGCAATCCGGCGTTCCCAGAGACTCTCTGAATTGACAAGCCTGTAGAGTGGCGCCCTGTCACGGGATTGGAGAAAGCGACCGACGATATGTGCTGCAGAAATATCAACCAGATCCCAGTTATTGATACGGTGCGTATGTGCAAGGTAGAGATTGTATATCCGCTCCTGATCGGCTTCACTGCTGCTGTTAAAGCGACGCATCAGCAACAGAACAGCAAGCAGCCGGTCTTCATGATATGCCGACGAGAGGAGCACCATAACCTCCGGTAATGGTGTATTATCGAGCGTCACGGCAAGCTTTCGCAGAACAGGTACCCTTATTCCACGAAAAAGGTCCCCTTCGCCGTACTGACCTGCTCCTGTCTTGAAAAATCTTTGAGCAAAAATTGCAGCCTCAGGGTCTGAGAACTCTTCAAGACTTTTAAGGATACCTTCTGCTGTTTGCTCCATGGCAAAAATATATTATTACTGTCGGCCTTACGCCTGCTCAGCAAGTTTTGTCCATCGGGCCATCTGTTTATCGAGCTGCTGCTGGAGGCCCTGAAGCTCAGCACCAAGCTTCTGCTGCAACTCAAAATCGCTCCCGGCTGATGCGAGTCGTCCGGCGATTTCCGACTGCCGGTTTTCAGCTTCCTGAATGGTGCGTTCAAGCTGTTCGAGTTCACGTTTTTCTTTACTGGTAAGATTACCGGACTTTGCTGAAGGAGCCACCGCCGGTTTTGGTGCCTCCGAAGCTTTTTTTACCGGTTTCTTTTCATTCTCCCCTTTTTCAGACGCTTTCAGCTCAAGATAAAGGGTGTAGTTTCCGGGATAACGGCGGATAGTGCCATTCTCCTCAAATGCAAAAATATACTCAACAGTGCGGTCAAGAAAATACCGGTCGTGACTGACTACCATCAGGCACCCTGTATAGGTATCGAGGTAGTCTTCGAGCACCCTGAGCGTGGGAATATCAAGATCATTTGTCGGCTCATCAAGAAGAAGCACATTTGGCGAATCAATAAGCTGCTTTAAAAGATAGAGCCTCCGACGCTCCCCTCCCGAAAGGGTACGTATATAGCTGTACTGGGTCGATGGGGCAAAAAGAAAGCGTTCAAGCATTTTCGAGGCTGAAAAGACCATGCCATCCTTTGTCTTGATCTGCTCGGCATGCTCCTGAATATACTCGATAACCCGCTTGGAATCGTCAAGCCCCCGACTCTGCTGATCGTAGTAACCGATGTTGACCGTTTTGCCAAGTTCGATATGGCCGCTGTCGGGCTGAACGCGCCCGGTAATCATATCAAAAAGAGTGGTTTTGCCCGAACCGTTCGGCCCGATAATACCAATACGATCACCCTTCTGCAGATGATATTCAAAGGAGTTGAGGAGCACCTTATCGCCGTAGGATTTCGACACCTGGTGGAATTCCATGATTTTATCGCCCAGACGGCCTGCTCCGAAGCCGATTTCAAGCTCTTTCTGCTTCTCTTTTTTTGGTGCGTACACAAGCGTTTCGGCCCGCATCATACGTGCTTTCTGTTTGGTGGTCCGTGCCTTGCACCCTCCCCTCATCCAGTCAAGCTCCTGCCGGACAAGAGCAGAGCGCTTGCGGTCATCTCTTATAGCCTGCTCTTCCTGTTCAGCTTTCTGCACAAGATAGCTCGAATATCCCCCGGTATAGGTGACGGCTGTACGGCCATCCATCTCTATCATCCTTGTAGCAACACGGTCAAGAAAATAACGGTCGTGAGTGATCAGAATCACGGCACCCTGATAGCGTCTGATATAATTCTCAAGCCACTCAACGCTGTCGGCATCAAGATGGTTGGTCGGTTCATCGAGTATAAGCCCGTCACTCGGCACAACAAGCGCATGAGCCAGGGCAACCCGCTTGCGCTGCCCGCCGGAAAGCGTACCCATGACAGCCGTAAGATCGTAAAGCCCAAGCTTGCCGAGCACCGTCCTGGCGTTTGACTCAAGCTCCCAGGCTCCGCAGACATCAAGTTCATGTGCAAGATGGCTCATCCGGTCAATCAGTGAAGGATCCTCGGTATGCCTGGTTTCAAGCTCCTTGCAGACCACCTCATATTCATAGATCAGATCCATGACCTTACCGCTCGACTTCAGAATAGCCTGAAGCACTGTGTCCTCAGGATTGAACGGTGAATCCTGGGGCAGATAGGCAATTGTTCTCTGGTTTGCCACCATAACCTTTCCTTTATCAGGAGTCTCAACCCCTGCAAGGATTTTCAAAAGCGTGCTCTTTCCACTGCCGTTCGCACCGATAATACCAATTTTATCGCGGTCATCTATGCCGAACGAGACTCCCTCGAACAAGTGTTTCAGACCATATTTTTTTTCTAATCCTTCAACCGTCAACAGTACCATACTTTTTCTTTTCCTTATCCTATCTGATTTTATATAAAAGCGTTATAATAATCGGCAGCCAGATTTCACATCATAAAAACTCAATAAAAAACCCGGCAAAAATCCGGGCGATTTCTTTCTGACTATACATACGCCCCCTCTCTTCAATGCATCTCAGTATGCGGGGTGGATTCCATTCACTCTGTTTCAGCCTTTTAATATACTACTCCTCAGGGTAACAGTGAAACTTTATCCAATCCAATACTTTTCGATAACATAGGACTTATAGGAGTGTTACAGGAATTATTCAAGTTGCTTTGCCCACTTTACCAGTGTGGCCTCATCCATAGCTTCCCAGGATTTGATGTCGCTGTTGATATATTCGTCAAGGAACTTCTGCTCGATTAAAGCCTTATCTGAGGATAAGGCGTAAGCTTCGAGGGGTGCTTTGTCATAGGGCTGGAAGGCCCAGTATATCAGACCGGGTTGACAATTGTTAAAGAGAAACAGCTGTTCATCGGGGGCAAGGTCTGTGTTTTCTGCTATGGTACCACCCGCTTCGGCTATTTCTGTGATTTCAATGTACTCGGCCTCCGAGTACTCTATTGGACCGAGGATCGGGTCATACACTCGGAAATCAATGGTGGCGAGGCCAGTTTGTGAGGCTATAAAAAACTTATGCCCGAAATTCGAGTAACCTCCGTCAATAAGAAAGGGTTCCGGAATAGCTTTAAGAAGAGCAAGTGCTGCAGCTTTGTTCATCTGTTAAGATAAATCTACGATTAATGATGTAACAGTATTGCCCGCCGGGAAAAATACGGATTTTATAGTCATGGTGGTTTTATGTTCTCTAATTTTTTTGATAAACTGCAGGTCGATCAACATGAACCTTGGATGTCCTTCAAACCCGGAAGAAATAGTTCCCATGAGTGAAACACAAATACATGACCTGGAACAGCTGCTTGCTTGGACCAATCTTCCCGTGCCGGAGGTACTGCACCAACTTCCGTCCCACCAGCAGATGCAGGTTGCCTCATGGGCCAGTACTCTGGTAAGCCATAAGACTGAAGGATTTGAAGATCTCTACAGTGCTATCAGCATGATTGTCAAGTATATCCCCCATTTCATGGTGATTCCTCTGATGGTTGAGTATATCCGTCCGCAGATTGCCGCAGGTGTTTGTCGTAAAATGGGTGTTGATCAGGCAACCGGATACGCCAACGACCTCCCGCTTCTTTACTTCAGCGAGGTTTCAAAGCATCTTGATGCCGTGATGATGGCTCTGATTCTTGAGAAAATGAAAAAACATCATGTCGAAAAGTTCATCCATTATGAACTTCAGCACCATCAATCACGTATGCTTGAAATCGCACAGCATCTTAATCGTCACCTCCTTGAAATTGTAGCCAGACATGTGACGCTTCCGGATTATGAAACCGATCTTGCAGAAAATCCCTATAAAGAGGTTATTGACAAAATTCGTGCACTGCAAAAGTAGCACGCACTCGTTACCGCTTTAAATACATGGTTATGCGAACAGAGATCATGCACTATCTTCAGCATCTCTCTTATTTCGGCATTTTTCTTCTGCTGGCACTTCTGGATGTCTTGATTCCTCTACCGGAAGAGATCATTCTTATCCTGGTCGGCTATACGGTCTACTTCAGTACTCTTGATCCTTCTTTGACCATTATTGTCGCCATTGCGGCTTTTCTGGTTGGCGACAATACCACCTTCTGGCTCAGCAGGGGCGGAAATCGTTTAATTGCAAGATTTACAACAAAAAGTGCAACCCCTTTGATTGAGCGGTACTCTCAAAAAATGCGTTCAAAAGCGGGCATTACCCTGCTTATCATGACCTTTGTGCCAAGCATCCGTTTTTTTGCTCCGATTGTTGCCGGATCAGTCCGAACGCCATGGAGAGTATTCATTCTTTATGACCTCATGGTTGTCGGGCTCTACGTGTCAGCCTATCTGCTTGCCGGATATTTTTTTCACAGTCAGATTAACGGAATCATCAAGGAATTTGAAATGCTCGGCCACCTGATGATTTATGTGCTCCTGCTCGGTATAGGCCTGTTGCTGGGATTATTCATGAGAAAGCAGGAGCAAAAAAACTAACACAAGGGCAAACATCTTCTCATGACGTCTGCACAAGTTCAGTTGACCAGGTTATGACACATCCCGATGCTCTGATCATGGCCGCAACGCTGCAGTAAGTCTCCATTGAAAGACGGACGGCTTTTTCAAAATCGGCAGGCGTGCAGTCAGGACTGGTAAGACTGTACCTGATCTGTATGGCGGTAAAGACTTTCGGGTGTTCTTCAGCCCTCTTGGCTTCAAGGTCAGCCTCGAGGGTAATCAGCACTTTTCTCATTTTTTTAAGGATGCTGATGATATCCATCATTGAGCATGCGCCAACGGATTCAAGTACAGTATCCATAGGCGAGGCAGCCGAACCGCCCGGACCTAAAAGATCCGAAGATGCATCAAAAAGGGTTTTCAGACCTTCGGCGTTAGTGCCGTAAAGCGGCAATTTTTTGTGAAAGGTTACAGTTGAATGCATGATAAACGGAATAGGGATTTGAAAAAGTCCTGTTATGGAATCAGCATCTGTAATTATGCCTGATCATGCAACTTATAAACTAAGGCACCGGTTACTTGAACGACATGAAGAATGAAACGTAAAGAGTGCAATTTTGAACCTGTAACAATTAAGCGATCAGCGAAAAAACATTCAATGCAGCGTTATGAATGACCTTTTGCATAAACCACGAAAAGTCTATGTTTCAAGAAAAATAGAGTTCAATGCCGCTCATCGTCTGTTCAATCCACACTGGTCAGACCATGAAAATGTTGGAATTTACGGAAAGTGCAGCAATAAATATGGACATGGGCACAATTATCTGGTAGATATTACCATCTCCGGCATTGTTGATCGCGATACTGGTTTTCTGTTTGACCTTAAGGAGCTTAAAGCTATTCTTGAAGAGGAGATCATGAACAGATTCGACCACAGGCATTTGAACCATGACGTAACTGAACTGCAGGATTGCGTACCCACCACAGAAGTGCTTGCAGTGCTGATATGGGATATACTTGAACAACGACTGCTTAACATCAATAAACGGGAGCTTGCTCTCCATGAAGTCAAAATATATGAAACAGGAAAAAATGCCGTCCGTTATCTCGGCGAGTAATGCTTTGCTTTCAGGCCGTGGAAGCTGCTGCGATGATGACGATTGCCTGATAGAGCCATCAGAAAATAACCCCCTGATTATCAGCGGCCTCTCGGATGCGGTTTCGGCCATGCTTGAAGGAATCGGTGAAGACACCGGGCGTGAAGGACTGCTGAAAACACCGGACCGTGTTGCCAAATCGCTCCGTTTTCTTACAAAAGGCTACCGGCAGGACCCTGAAGAACTCCTTAAGAATGCTCTCTTTACCGAAAGTTATGACGAGATGGTCCTGGTAAAGAATATTGATATTTTTTCCATGTGCGAACATCACATGCTTCCCTTTTTCGGCAAGGCACACGTTGCCTATATTCCTGATGGAAAAATTGTCGGACTTTCAAAACTTGCAAGGGTCGTAGAGGTTTTTGCCCGCCGACTTCAGGTTCAGGAACGGCTTACGCAGCAGATCAGGGATGCCATTCAGAATGTGCTGAATCCCAAAGGCGTCGGGGTGGTTATTGAGGCCAGACATATGTGCATGGTGATGCGTGGCGTTGAAAAGCTTAATTCCATAACCACAACTTCAGCGATGGCGGGACAATTCATCAGCTCTCAATCGACAAGGAATGAATTTCTGCGGCTGATTAAGACGTAAAAACAGTGCTGAGAACCAGGGGGGAGTATGAGATCCCTCCCTTTGGTCGGGATGACACATGGGAAGATTGATGGGATGACACATGGGAAGATTATCGGGATGACACTTGGTGAGATTATAGGTTTGACATGGGGAAAGTGCTATACTTCTGCCAGCCAGGTGTTGATAATTTCTTTTGCACGCTCTACTGCTTCGGGGAGGAGAAGGGCTAGTTCGTGGCTTAGTCCGACATTGAGTTCGAGATCTTTTGGAGGCGCTCCTATCATGACAATTTCCTCAGGCATTTTACCATGCAGCTTGGCTATGCCAAGCATTTCGCTGAATCCCATCTGGTGTGAGGACATTTTGCGATGGATAAAGTCGGGAAGTTCATCGTTGCGATAGACATAGACCTGACGATCATAGTCGAGGGGTATCAGTGCGTCAAAAACAATGACGGCATCTGCCGACTCGATGAAGTCGAGCAGGTAGACTCCCTGAGTTCCGCCATCTATACAGTGGACGGATTCTGGAAAAGCTGACGATTCCTTCAGACTGTTGAGTGCTGCCACACCGAATCCCTCGTCGCCGTACAGAATGTTGCCCAGGCCTATAATATTGATTCGATTATACTTCACAATACAAGTTGTTTGATTGAAACGAAAGGAAAAAGCCCATTGCAGGAGCGCTTCACCCCAGCAACAGGCCTTGTTTTCCATGAATGAAAAAGAAGAGCACACCACTGATCAGACTGGCTCTTCCTCGACCTTGTGTTTGTAACCGGTCACTATCGAAGAGGTAACACTGCTGCGATCGACGACATCGTGACGGAAAACTGCGTAAAGATGCATGATTAAGTAAATCGGGAAAATCCATGCCATAAGATGATGCGCCCAATGCAGAGTGTAACTCCCGCCCATGAGCGGTATCATCCACCCGAACCAGACTGAGTTGAACCCGCCCGGATTGTTTTCGCCGTACATGGCAAGCCCGGAAAAGATCATGAAGCTCGACCCGCAAAAAATGAACAGAAAGTGAGCCAGAGCAGCTACGGGGTTATGCCCCACATAGTTAGGTTCATCGGAACGCAAGAAAAGATAGGATTTAACCTGTTCGAGGAAGGGCTTGCCCCACCATGCTGGCGACCATGGCCTGAAACCGCCGAATCTTCCGTATTTATCTCTGCCGAACAACGCCCAGTACAAACGGAAAAGGAAGTTGGCGATAAAAATAAACGCGGCGGCAAAATGCAGATACCTCCACCAGGACATACCCTTGTAAAAGACCGCCTCTCCAAGCGGCGGGTTGAACAAGGGAGCGGCTATATACAGACCGGTTACAAGGAGAGCTACCGTACACAAGGCGTTAATCCAGTGGTAAAGCCTTACAGGTAGCCTCCAAACGTAGATTTCTTCAATTAGTCTCCCCATATCTGACTCCTTTTAAACGATTTTAACCGATGTGATCTCGTTACCGTTCATGTCGAACAGATGAGAAGCACAGGCAAGGCACGGATCGAAAGAATGCACCGTTCTGAGAATCTCAAGCGGCTGTTCGGGATTGATCATGGGCGTACCCTTCAGTGCTGACTCGTAAGCTCCTGAATTGCCATTAGCGTCCCGTGGTGAGGCGTTCCAGGTGGAAGGCACAACAATCTGGTACTCCTTGATCTTTCTGTCGCTGATGTGAATCCAGTGACCGAGAGAACCGCGCGGGGCTTCAGTATAGCCGAATCCCTTGCACTCTGCAGGCCAAGTTGACGGATCCCAGCGATCGCTGTTGAAGGTACGGTAATCACCCGTTTTGATATTGGCGACAAGCTGGTCATAGTAATGGCGCATGAACCCTGCTGTCTGCTTGCACTCAATGCCTCTGGCAGCAGTACGGCCAAGCGTAGAAAAGAGAGCTTCCGGACCAACCTGAAGCGTGGAGAGCACAAGACCGACGGTATCCTTGATCATAGGATCGCCCTTGGCATAAGCAACCAGAACGCGGGCAAGCGGGCCAACCTCCATGGGGTGGTTTTTCCAGCGGGGGGTCTTGAGCCAGCTGTACTTTTTATCCGTATCAAGATGTTCAAACGGTGGCTTTGGACCTGTATATTTCGGAGTGGTCTCTCCCTGCCATGGGTGCAGGCCCTTTCCGTCACCTTTTGAGTAGGTGTACCAGCTGTGACTGACCTCTTCAGTAACCTGAGCGGCATCCCTCGGATCGACATCGATAACGGTCTTGAGATCCTTGTTGAGAATAGCGCCTCTCGGCCAGAGCAGTGTTTTGAAATCGGCAAGAGACGTTTCCGGAAAATCTCCGTAGCTGAGGTAGTTACCAAGTCCGCCACCATGCAGCCACCCCTTGTAGTATCCTGCAATGGCAAGCAGATCAGGAATGTAGACCTGATCGATAAAGGTTGCAGTGTCGTCGATAATTTTTTTAATCATCGACAGGCGCTCAATATTGATAGCTGTATCTTTATTGGGATCGATAGCGCAGGCCATACCTCCAACCAGGTAGTTTGGGTGAGGGTTCTTGCCTCCAAAAATAGTCTGGATCTTCACGATCTCTTTCTGAAAATCGAGCGCTTCAAGATAGTGCGCAACAGCAATAAGATTAACTTCCGGCGGAAGCTTGTAGGCTGCATGGCCCCAGTAACCGTTGGAGAAAATGCCAAGCTGACCGCTTTCGACAAAGCCAACAAGACGCTGCTGAAGATCCTTGAAATACCCAACGGACGATTTCGGCCATGGGGAGATGCTCTGTGCTATAACGGAAGTCTGTTTCGGGTCGGCTTTAAGGGCGCTGACAACATCAACCCAGTCAAGTGCATGAAGATGGTAAAAGTGCACAAGGTGATCCTGTGTCACCTGGGTAGCGTTCATCAGGTTCCGGATGATCCGGGCATTAAGAGGAATGTCAATTCCAAGAGCATCCTCAACACAGCGGACTGAAGCAAGAGCATGCACCGTGGTACAGACACCGCAGATACGTTCGGTAAATGCCCATGCATCACGCGGATCGCGCCCTTTGAGAATCACCTCAATACCACGCCACATTGTACCGCTGCTGTAGGCATCTTCAATGACATTACTGTCATTCAGCTTTGCTTCTATTCTTAGATGCCCCTCAATACGGGGTATCGGATCAACAACTATTTTTTTAGCCATGTGCTACTCCTGGATTAAGCTTTGTCGTTATCTTCACTGCCTGCTTTTGCCTTTTTGACTGCGGTAACTGCTGCATGAGCGGCTGCACCAGCTGCTGCTGCGCCAACGGCAATCACACCGATCTTGTCGGCATTACTGTCACTGCCGAGGAATGGCACTTCGGCAAGCCTGGTGTAGAAGGGACCCTTATCCCAGAAATTCGGCTCAGAACAACCGATACAGGGATGACCGGAACCGATCGGGAAGCTTGTTCCCGCGTTCCACTGTATCTTTGAACACGAATTATATGTGGTCGGGCCTTTGCATCCCATCTTGTAGAGACACCACCCTTTTCTTGTGGCTTCATCATCAAAGCTTCTGACAAACATCCCTGCTTCAAAGAATGCACGGCGATAGCATTTATCATGAATCCTTGTGTTGTAGAATGCTTTGGGACGACCAAAACGGTCAAGTTCAGGAAGGGTACCGAAGGTATGGAAGTGTGTAACAACTCCGGTCATGACCTCGGAAATAGGTGGACAACCTGGAACTTTGACAATGGGCTTGTCTTTGATAATATCGGATATGGGAACGGCACCGGATGGATTGGGATCGGCATTCTGTACGCAGCCGAATGAAGCGCAGGCACCCCAGGCAATAACTGCCGCAGCATCAGCCGCTGTCTCTTTCAAGGTGTTGAGGAATGAATCGCCGCCTACCATGCAATAGACGCCATCGTCTTTTGTGGACGCGTTGCCTTCAACAGCAAGAATGTATTTACCCTTATAATCCTTCATGGTCTTGCGACGAACATCCTCAAGCTGATGGCCAGCAGTTGCACTGAGAACGTCATCGTAATCAAGCGAGATAAGATTGAAGATAATATCTTCAATGGTGGGGTGTGAAGAGCGGATAAACGATTCTGAACAACAGGTACACTCCTGACCATGGAGCCATATTACAGGCGTTCTCGATTTTTTTTCCATAGCCTCAACAATGCTTGGCACCATTGAGGGAGAGAGACCGAGATAGACAGAGGTAAGAGAGCAGAACTTCAGAAAATCCCTGCGGCTTACTCCCCCGGCCCTGAATACATCGGCAAAGGACTGATTGCTTTGCATTTTACCTCCGTTTTATAAATATCAGATTATCAGAACACAAATTATGCTAAATAATTTAGGATAAAAACGGGATATACCGAAATAAAACAATTAGTGTCTTCCTGTGAAGTAATTAATTATAAACATAATAATTGTTAATTAAAAATACCATAAAAAAACCGTTTCCGATGCCGGATAATCCGGGGTATCATTTTTACTCTTCTATGGTTGCGGGTAGAGATCCCTCCCTTTGGCCGGGATGACACATGCGGGAGGAATACAGGGTAGAGTGCCTGATACTGTGAGTCAGTTGAGTTTCAGGCCGAACATTGGTGATGAATATTTGGCGAAGTCTGAAAGGGGCTGGAAAAAGAGTCCGAAGTATATGGTCAGGAACATCATGACTGCCATAATAATATTTGCTATCAAGCCTGGATTCATGCTCTTTTCTTCGGAGCCCGGAGATTCGCGAAGATACATGTTGAGAGGAATCAGCATGTAATAATAGAGCGATATCACACTGGTCATGATACCGATAAGTGCCAGCCAGAGATAAATTGAGCCTTTGGCAAGCAATGCTGAAAAAATCATGAGCTTGCCGATAAAACCGATGGTTGGAGGAAGACCTACAAGCGAGATCAAAAAGACTGTCAATGCTGCCCCTGCAAGAGGCATTTGTTTGCCAAGTCCTCGGTAGTCTTCGAGATTTTCACTGCCGGTTTTGTTGGCAATGAGAATAACAACATAGAAAGCTCCGAAATTCATGAGGAAATATGAGAGCAGGTAGAAGAGGGTTGCCTGCGTGCCGAATGCATCCATCACGATGATGCCGAGCAGTATGTAGCCTGCATGAGCTATGGAGGAGTAGGCAAGGAGACGTTTGACGTTTTTCTGCCAGAGCGCGACGACGTTGCCGTAGATCATGGATGCAACGGAGAGAAGGATGAGGAGAGACACCCAGTTGATGCCGAGGATATCCTCATAAACCGGTCCGCCATGCGGCACTGCTATGTAGAAAAAGCGCATGAGAAGCGCAAAGCCCGCAGCTTTTGATGCAACGGAGAGATAGGCTGTGATCGGGGTTGGTGCACCTTCGTAGACATCGGGCGCCCAGAAATGAAAGGGTACGGCCCCTATTTTGTACCCGAAACCGGCAAGAATAAGAAGTGTTGCAAGAATCATCAACAAAGGATCGTAGCCGTGTATTGAAAACTCAGAAGATATGCTGATAAGATTGGTCTGGGCGGTAAGGCCGTAGATGAGCGAAAAACCGTACACCATGAGGCCTGATGATACAGCGCCATAGACAAGATATTTCAATGCGGCTTCGGACGAACGGGGGTTGCGTTTGAAATAGCCGGTAAGAATAAAGGCCGAAAAGCTGACAAGCTCCATCGAAAGGAAAATCATCATCAGATCGGCTGACGATGCCATCATGATCATACCGATCACCATCGCGATGATGAGGGCATAATATTCCCCCATACTTTTCACTTCACTCTCAAACTGCTCATCAGCCATGGTAATGACAACGGCAAGCATGCCTGCAAGTACAAAAAAGTATTTAAAAAAGAGTGCAAATTCGTCGAGCACATACATCCCGAAGAAGATTTCTCCTGCAGGCAGATGGTGCTGCTGGTAAATAAAGAAGATGCTGCCCGCAAGCCCTATAAGGGTTGATATGGAGAGCAGATTGTTTTTCCTGCCTTTTGCAACAAGATCAATAACGATCAGAAGCATAAAAAGCAGAGACAGATAAATTTCAGGTATAAAAAATCCAATGTTTGCGTTTAAAGTCGCAATGATACTTTGAATTTCAGCACCTGATGGCAGCTCAAACATAATTCTCTTCGTTTATTCTTTTACCTCATTCAAACCTAATAATTTACCTCTACCTGATCGCCAGGGGTGTGAGTACTTCTACAAGTCGGTTAACGCTTGTTGTTATCATGCCAAGAATCGGCATCGGATAGATACCGAGGAAAATGGTAATCACAACAAGTGGTACAAGCATGGTGAGTTCGCGTGCATCAAGATCAATTTTACCTTTCCAGTCGTGGAAATGAATGTGTTCGTGACCGTCAGCACCGACCTCAAGATCGTAAGCCGCATCGGGTTTACGTTTTCCAAGGAACATCCGCTGCAGCGACCAAAGCAGGTAGGCTGCACCGAACACAATGCCGAGCACTGAAACCATGGCGATGTAACGAGTCGTTACTGAACTGAAAGCCCCGACAAAGACAAAGGCCTCGGAGATAAAGCCGCTCAAACCAGGAAGACCAAGTGAAGCAAACCATGCAACGGTGACAATGGCCGCATAGACAGGCATATAAGATGAGAGTCCACCGAACTTGTCGATCTGTCTGGTATGAGCACGGTCGTAGATGACGCCGACAAGAAGGAAGAGCATCGCTGTGATGGTTCCATGGTTGAACATCTGGTAGAGTGCTCCGACCATACCCTCGCTGTTGCCGGCGGCAAGACCGAGGAGAACATAACCCATGTGACTGATGGAGGAGTATGCAACCATCTTTTTAAGATCCTGCTGTGCAAGAGCACAGAATGCTCCATAGATAATGTTGATGGCACCGAAAATGCCAATAACGTACATTGAGGCATGGAAAACTTCAGGGAAAAGCGGGAAGTTGATACGCATCATACCATAGGTACCAAGCTTCAACAGCACACCTGCAAGAATAACCGAGATCGGCGTCGGGGCTTCAACGTGAGCATCGGGCAACCAGGTATGGAAAGGGAACATAGGAACCTTTATGGCAAAACCGACAAAGAGAACAGCAAATGCTATGAACCGCCACATGACGTTATCAGGCCCAAGAATGGCACTTTTGATATAGTTTGCCTGATTTGCCATTGCCACAAGACTGAAGGTGTGGTTTCCGGTAACGGGGTCAATAACACTGAAGTAAAGTCCGATCATGACCAGCAGCATGAAAACTGAGCCGAACAGAGTGTAGAGGAAGAACTTGATGGCGGCATATTCGCGGTTCGGACCTCCCCAGATACCGATAAGGAAATACATCGGAAGGAGCATAAGCTCCCAGAAAACATAGAAAAGGAAGAAATCGAGCGCTACAAAACAGCCCATCATGGCCGAAGCAAGCAGGTTGTAGAGAATAAAATATCCTTTCACCTGTTTCTGGATGGTCCAGCTGGAAAGAACGCCTATTGCTGAAATAAGGGCGGTCAGAATGACCATGGTCACAGAGATTCCGTCAACACCGAGGAAGTACTCGATGTTCAGCGAACCGAAGCCGCCAAGTTTAAGACTGATCCACGGCAGCTTTTCAACAAACTGGAACGAACCGAGGGGACTCCCTCCCGGCGATGCAGTTATTCCAGGCAGTGAGGGATCGTAAGCTCTCCAGATCAGAACTGCCAGCACTCCCTGGGCAAGAGCCGCAAGCAATGAAACAATTCTGATTATCTGCTTTTGCGATGAAGGCACGGCAAGAATAACCAGACCGGCAAGAATAGGCAGAAAAACAATTAAACTCAGCATGTTCCGTATCTGTAAGTTTTCAGATTAAAAGTAAATCCTTCTTAATAGATCAGTCGTGTAAAATAAAAGACAAAATAACCGAAAAGAACAACAAGCAGCAAGGCAACATAGGTTTGAACCTTACCAGTCTGCAGTTTACGTAAAACAGCACCCGTAGTGTTTACAGAGAATGCAGTAAAGTTCACCAGCCCATCAACGACATATTTATCAAAGCTGTTGTTGGCGAATGCCAGATTCCTGACAAGAACTGCTACGCCGTTAACGATGCCGTCAATAACATTGGTGTCGAACCATGAGAGTATTTTTGAAAGGAGCACAGATCCCTTTATGAATGTTGACTGGTAGATTTCGTCCCAGTACCACTTATTCAGTGAAAAGAGGTAGAGTGGTCTGATGGCCTCGGCTGTTTTATCCGGGTCGATTATTCTAAAGACAAACACTATGCCTGCCAGGCTGATTCCAAACACCACCATGATGCTTGAAATATAGATTGCCGGAAAATGGGCCGCGTGAGCTGCATGGGCAATTTCGGCCTGACGCGGGTCGGCAAAGGCATGTTCACCTGTTGCTGCGGCATGTTCACCTCCGGTTACGGCATGAGCATCAGTTGCACCATGTGTTTCGACTGCAGGAAACGCTTCTGCCATCAGCGGTGAAGGGGTTTCAGCATGAAGCGCAGTACAGTTGTGGTTTGCTGGACCGACTACCGTAGCCGGTGTCTTGATCATCTTCATAAACCACCCCTCGGCTCCATCGAGTGGGTTAGGAGAGTAGACAATAAAGACGGAGAGTACTGCCAGAATTACAAGAGGGGCTCTCATGTTCCACGAAACTTCATGAACTTCATGGTCATCATGATGATCGTCGTGAGCTGAGTGAGCATCGAGGCCATGATGATGGTTGTCTGCCGGCTTGAGATGGGTACGGCTTTCGCCAAAAAAGACAAGCCAGATCTGACGACCCATATAGAATGCGGTAAGCATTGCGGAAAAGAATCCAAGAACCGGAATAAGATAATAGATGCCGCCTCCTTCAACATTGGCAAAGCCGATCGCGCCGGCAAGAATGGCATCTTTACTCATAAATCCGCTGGTAAGCGGCAAACCGGCCAGTGCAAGGGTGGCGAGGGTAAACGTTGCAAAAGTCCAGGGCATGTGCCTGCGAAGTCCACCCATCCAGCGCATGTCCTGTTCATGGTGCATGGCATGAATAATAGCACCTGAACCAAGGAAAAGACATGCTTTAAAAAATGCGTGCGTAACAAGATGGAAAAGTGCAGCTGAGTAAGCTCCTACACCGAGGCCAAGCACCATGTATCCGAGCTGGGAAACGGTAGAGTATGCCAGAACTCTTTTTATGTCGTTTTGAGTAATGGCTATCGTTGCAGCCATGAAAGCGGTGAATGCGCCGATAAAAGCTATTACGTGGAGCGCATCAGGTGTCAGGAGGACAAAAATACGGGCGACGAAGTACACACCTGCTGCAACCATAGTGGCTGCATGGATAAGGGCTGAAACCGGAGTCGGACCTTCCATGGCATCCGGAAGCCAGATATGCAGAGGGAACTGAGCTGATTTACCGACGCAGCCCATAAAGAGAAGGAGGCCTGCGGCTGTGAGCCATGCATTGGACATAGCGAACTTTCCGGCTGCCAGGTTGGCATAGATCTGCTCGAAGCTGAAGGTGTGGAACTGGGAGTAGAGTATCAGAATACCGAGCCACATGCCGATGTCGCCGACTCGATTGGCAAGAAATGCCTTTTTCTGTGCATCGGCTGCACTGTCTTTTTCAAAAAAGAAACCGATAAGCAGGTATGATGATAGTCCGACCAGTTCCCAGAAAATATAGATAGAGAAAAGGTTGTCGGAAAGCACAATGCCGAGCATGGAGAAGGTGAAAATTCCAAGAAAGGCAAAATAGCGTCCGTAATTTTTGTCACCGGCCATATATCCGGTTGAATAGAGATGAACAAGAAGGCTTATCAGGGTAACCATTGCCAGCATGATGGCTGTGAGGTTGTCGATGACGATGCCCATCTTTATCTGCAAATGCCCAATTCCGGGTACTTTGCCAAGATCAATCCAGGTAAAATCCCATGCAACCCTGAATGCCGGATCATAAGTCTGTACAATAACCGTCCAGAAGATATAGGCCGATATGGCAAATGCTGTTCCAAGTATTCCCACCCCGACAAAATCGCCTCTTCGCGGAAGCCTGCGATTAAAAAAGATAAGAATGACAAACGAGAGCAGCGGCAGCAGCAGTACGACTATTGATAACTGAATTAAACTGTGCATGTTCCTGGTGATGTTTACACGAAATAAATTTAAAAACTATAATGCTTTATACGCCCGCTACTCTTTCATGGTATCCACACTGGAGATATCGACGCTTTTGAATATTTTGAAAATATTGATCACGATAGCGAGGGCAATAGCTGCTTCTGCTGCTGCAATGACAATAACAAAAAGTGAGAACATCACTCCTCCAATTCCTCCGTTATACTTTGAAAAAGCCAGGAAATTGATGTTTGCAGCATTAAGGATAAGTTCTACACCCATAAGCACAACAATAGCGTTCTTGCGGGTCATGACTGCAAAAAGTCCGAACGCGAGAAGAAAAGCCGATATGGTGAGATAGTGATTAAGACCTATGGGAATCAAATGTTGCATATTATTTAATACTTATAAGTTTTTATTGTCGGACTTATCGAAGCGTGCAAGAAATGCGGCTCCTATAAGTGCTGCAAGCAGCAGTATGGAGACCATCTCAAAAGGAAGCACATAATGCGACATGGTTTCATAGCCAATCCGCTCGACAATACTGCCGTGCAATTCAATTTCGGAAGGCTTCCAGGTATGTGTGGTATAAAAGGTATAGAGTAAAGCAGAGAGTATACCGGCGAGAATAAGAGTGCCGGGAATGATATGCAGAACATCGCTTTTCAACTCGGTGTTCATGATGCTTTTGGTAAACATGACACCGAAAAGGAGCAGAACAAGGATACCGCCGACATAAACCACAACCTGTGTAACTGCAATGAAATCAGCACTCAGAAATACATAAAGAGCTGCTACGCCGAAAAAAGTAAAGAGCAGCGCAAAGGCGGAATAGATGACATTGCGCGAAAACACAACAAATGCGGCAGAAAAAACCGTAATGGCTGCAAAGATATAAAAAATGAGAGTATATGTCAGGTTACTCATAATAATTATAGCGTATTAAGTTGTTCGCTTATTCTCCGTCCTTTTTAACTGCCTGCACAGCTTCTGCAGCCTTTCTTTCCTTTTCAGCCTGTGCCTTTGCCTGAATTTCGGCCAGCTTGCTGCGCTTGGCCTGGGCTTCAAGACGGGTGAGGTTTCCGAAATGATAGAGCATGTTACTGCGATCAAATTCCGAAAAATCGCTGACGGGGGTATGCACAAGACACTCTGTCGGGCAGACAGTTGTGCACATGCCGCAGGTCATGCATTTTGCCACATCGATATCAAAAACCGGAACCCAGAATTTTTTCTGCTGGCCGTCGGAGGTTTTTCCGCAGAGTGCCAGATCATCCGGTGCAACTTTGATAGTCTCAATGGCTATGCAGGAGATGGGGCATGCCCTTTCACACTGGCCACATCCGATGCAATCCTCGATATTGTTGTAAAGGCGATAGCGGCCGTTTTGAGGTGTAGGAATAACCTCCCGCGGATACTGCAGGGTAACAAGACCATCAACCTGACGGAAATAGTCGACATCATCAACTCCGGCATCGCCTTTGCGATGAACAGCATTGAAAAAATGCTTCAGGGTGATTCCCATGCCGGTCGCAATGGTGACTGCTCCGGTTTTTATATTCCTGAAATACTCACTCATAATCTATAGGTCATGACTTTCCTCTAATTGACTGTTGAACTCTCTCAAGGGACATATATCACCCAGATGGCCGTAAGCACAAAGCTGACAAAGGCAAAAGGGGTTAACACTTTCCAGCAGAGGTACATCAGCTGGTCGACCCTTAAACGAGGAAGCGTCCAGCGCAGCCACATCTGCACAAAAATAAAGAAGAACCCTTTCATGATGATCCAGAATACACCCCATAAAGGCCCGTTTGTCCATGCATTGAGGGCAAACGATCCAATATCGGGAAGCGGCGAATTCCAGCCTCCAAGGAAAACTATCGAAATAATAGCGGAAACCATGAACATGCTGCCGTATTCAGCAAGGAAAATAACGGCGAACTTCATACCTGTGTATTCGGTGAAATAACCTGCTACCAGCTCGGATTCAGCCTCGGGAATATCGAATGGGGCTCGGTTCACTTCTGCAAGAGAGGCAATAAAATAGATAAGAAAAGGAAGCCAGGCTATCGGTGACTGAAAAAGAAAGAAGTGTGCAAATCCATAGGAGCCGGACTGAAGCATGGTGATCTTCTGCATATCAAGCGTTCCGGCCATCATTGCGCCGCAAAGAAGTGCTATGGCTGCCGGTATTTCATAACTGACTATTTGAGCAACGCTGCGGACAGCACCGTAGAGCGACCACTTGTTGTTTGAACCCCAACCGGCGGCGAGAATACCAACAACTTCAATAGCAACAATGCCGATGGCAAAAAACAGACCGACATTGAGACTTGCTCCGATAAAGGCTGAACTGAAAGGCAACACTGCATAAGCGAGAAAGGAACCGACAAAGAGAACGCCGGGACCAATAACAAAGAGAAACTTATCGGCTGACGTTGGAACAATGTCCTCTTTTTGCAAAAGCTTCAGAATATCGGCAATTGTCTGTAGAATACCCCATTTTCCAACTTCCATAGGGCCAAGACGATCCTGCATGAAGGCCGAAATTTTGCGTTCACCGTAGACGCCGTAGGTCAGCGAATAGAGTGCAATGAAAACAAGGGGAATAGCGGCCAGGATAACCAGACCGAGCGGCAAACCCATTGGATTGAATCCGACAAGGGCTTCGGACCATGCATTGAGGCTGTTACCCATAAGTAAAGGCATGCTGATGTGCGGCAAAGGTGTTAAAATCATCTGTCAACCTCCCCAAGAACGATATCGATGCTGCCGATAATGGCGACAAGATCGGGGATCAACTGACCTTTTGAAAGGTCTTTCATTGCTGAAAGATTAACAAAACAGGAGGAACGTGCTTTGCAGCGAAGGGGTTTGGTGGATTTTCCATCACTCTGGATATAAAAACCAAGTTCACCACGCGGATTTTCTGCACGACCATAGACTTCACCGGCTTTTGGACGAACACGCTTTGGAACAGCAGATCTCGGATTGAAGCCTTCAGCCGAAGGCATTTTGTCGATACACTGCTCGATAATCTTCAGGCTTTCCTCCATTTCAAGGGCACGGACAAGATGGCGTGACAAACAGTCGCCGACATCGGATACTTTGCCGTCAGGCACCGGCACTGCAAAGTCCAGCTCTGGATAGATCGAATATGGATCGTTGCGTCTTAAATCCCATTTGACCCCGGAACCGCGAAGCATTGGACCGGACCAGCCGTAGTTAATGGCAACATCGGCCGGCATGATGCCTATCCCGCGGGTACGTTTGACAAAAATCTCGTTTTCGGTGAGCAGCTTGTAGAGTTCAACGGTTTTCGGCCTGAAATAATTAACGAACTCTTTGACTCTCCTGTTGAAATCAGAAGGGATATCATAAGCAAGTCCGCCAACCCATATATAGTTATAGAGCATTCGAGCGCCGGAGGCCCATTCAAGGAGGCTGAGAATAATTTCACGGTCACGGAAGCAGAAAAGAAACGGGGTAAAAGCGCCAAGGTCAATTCCATAGGTGCCGATAGCAACAAGATGAGAGGCTATCCTGTTCATCTCAGCAACAATAACCCTGATGAATTCTACACGGCGCGGAATTTCGACATCAAGAAGTTTTTCAACTGCTATGGCGTATGCAAATTCGCTGTTCATACCTGCCAGATAGTCGAGACGGTCGGTATAAGGCACAATGGCCGGGTAATCAACATTTTCACAACACTTCTCAAAACACCGATGCAAGTAACCGAGATAAGGTACAGCTTCGGTAATAACCTCACCATCGGTAAGACACTCAAGTTTGAGAACGCCATGGGTCGAGGGGTGCTGAGGGCCCATGGCGAGTATCATCTGCTCGGTAGCAAGGTCCTTTTCAAGCACAACGACGTTGTTGCCTTTTCGAGTAACCCTTACTGAACCCATTCCAGCTCTATCTAATTCCTGCATACGTGTGCTGCTTTGACTATTGAAAACACTGTTAGTAGGGCACCTTGATTCCATGATAGCTCTCCTGAACCTTATAGTCCTTAAGGAGAGGATAGCCCTCCCAGTCATCAGGGCAGAGAATTCTTCTCATATCCGGGTGTCCGGTAAAGAGCATGCCGAACATATCGTAGGCTTCCCTTTCATGCCAATTTGCGGTATGCCATACACAGGCAACACTTGGAATAGATCCGCCGTGTCGGGAACACTTGACCTTGACCGAGAGCTTATGATGGCATTGACCGAGGGATTCGATATTACAGACGATACCTACCTTCTCTTCTGCCTGATAATCAACACCAGAAAGGCATGCCATATAATTGAACTGGAGCTTTGGATGATCGCGCATGAAAAGTGCGATCTCAGGCCATAACGATGTGTCGATAACCTCGAAAAACGGCATGGTTTCGTTAGCATCAAAAGGAGAGACGGCTTCACCAAATTTATCGTGTATAATCACATAAGCTGCAGCGCTCTGCTGTATTGACTGCGATAAAACCTTTCCTTCTTCCATCTCTAAGTATCTCTTTTTATATAATTATGCAGTGGCAGCTTTACGCTCCTGCTCTATAACAACCTGAGGATCGACACTTTTTTCAGCTAGTTTCTTCAGTGCATCCGCTCTGGAAATACCGATCTGCTCCATACGGATCAGCTCCTGAACCTTCATGAGACCACCGATCAGAGATTCGGGTCTTGGCGGACAGCCGGGAACGTAGACATCTACAGGAATAACTCGATCAACTCCCTTGAGTACATGGTATCCATGCTCCCAGTAGGGGCCGCCACAGTTGGAACAGCTGCCCATTGAGAGAACATAACGGGGTTCAGGCATCTGCTCATAGAGACGGATAACCCGTTCGGCCATTTTCATAGTAACAGTACCGGCGACAATCATAAGATCGGACTGACGGGGAGAGGAGCGGGGAAAAATACCGAAGCGTTCGAGATCGTAGTTAGAAGCATTGGTGGCCATCATTTCGATAGCACAGCAGGCAAGACCGAAGCCCATTGGCCAGAGTGATGATAAACGGGCCCAGTTCAGAACATTGTCAACCGATGTTACCAGTACATTATGCTTTGTTATCCCGGCATCAAGTAAACCCATAATGAAAATAAATATGGTGAATAGTATTCAACCCCTCTGGGAGGCTGATTTTCCTGAAGGCATTTCAGGCATCGTTGGAATATTGGGAGTTGGCCTAACCCAATCCAAATCACCTTTAACCCATGCATAAGCAAGACCGAGCACGAGAATACCAGCAAAAATAAGAGCCTCTACAAGAGCAAACACTCCAAGATGCTTGAACACTGTTGCCCATGGGTAGAGAAAAACAACTTCAACGTCAAAAATAATAAAGATAAGAGCGACGACATAAAACCTGATATTGAACTTTACCCAGGCACTGCCTACAGCTTCCTCGCCGCATTCGTAGGTTGAGTTTTTGGCCGGGTTAGGTCTTTGCGGACGTAAAAGACGAGCGGTGAGGTAACCTCCGGCAACGAAAACGATACCGAGGGCAAGGAAAGCAAAAACATTGCCAAAGTTACTCAGCGTCTGATCCATGTAGTGCCAATTTGAGTTAATCCCTTTCCTGACAACAAGAGAAAAATTTTCAATTCTGTACTGATCTTCAAAGCAGGTGCGCAAATATAAAAAAAAATTCCGTTGGGCCCAGAAAAAAACCAGCTTTTTTTATCAACCATAGCACCATTTTTTCAGCTGGTTGCAATGTATCCCAAAATGGAGGCTATTTCCAGAACAACGTAATTTTATCAGGCTCTTACTGATTGTTATTATAAAATTTTGTGCTGATGTGCATAAAACCCTTTAATAATAAATAAGCCGCAAGCAGCACCATAAGCAGAATGACCCCTTGCACAAGCGGCCATGAGCCTGTCAGAGTAAATAATACCTGACCGAGAATGGCTATAAAAATCATCCATAGGATCGGAGCCCATGCAATACCGAGCATAATGGGCAGACCGGTTTTCATAAACTGTTTTTTGGCGTCTGAATCTTTGAATAGCTTCATGGCAGTCTAAAAAAAGAGGCTTCTGATTTGCTCAGCCAAAGCGGCATCGAGGTTTATTAAGATTTCATACTCCCTTTTCAATCCTTTCATATCTCCTCGCGAAAGATAGTACATGGCCATCTTGCAATGAGGTTCAGGGTTGTCTGGTTCAAGATCGAGTGCTTTTTCAAATGCTTCCTTTGCTTTGTCTGCTTCTCCAAGATCAAGATAGGCATCACCCAGAACGCAGTATATACCGGTATGTGCCGGGTCAATTTCAAGACCCTTTTTCAGGGTTTTCAGAGCCATTTCCTCTTTACCGAGCGTAAACTGTACAAAACCAAGGTGTTTGTAAGCCTGCATGCAACCGGGGTCGAGTATGATGGTTTTCAAAAGGTCGCAACCGGCTTTGCGGTAGTTGCCCGTCGCCAGATTCGTAACCCCCCGCGCATAGAGGGCTGCTGAGTCGCGACGCCTCAGATGAATACACCGATCGAGCAGTTCAAGTGCCTCTTCGTTCTTCTGCTGGTCAATAGAGATCAAAGCCAGTTCATAGAGTTTGACGAAATTGTCGGGCTCATGATGAAGTGCAGCCTCCAGTTGTTCTCTCTGTTTGTGATCTACAGCATGCAATGGTGACAAGGGTGACATGTGTTACGGTTTATGATCAAGAGTTTCGAAGGCATTCTGGAGATCACTAAGTGCCTGAAGCTCTTCAAGCACCTTGTCAGCAAGCCATTGACCGAATGCCGGAGAGTCGTTGATACATCGGACATACTGGGAATGTGGAAATCCGGCAGCCTCAAGCTTTTTGCAGGCATCATATTCAGTTTCGCTGTTATCGGCAAAAAAACCGTAGGGGAACATGACAACACCTTCATACCCCTCATGCTTAAACTCCAGAAGTGCTTTTTCAATAGTGTCCGTCATCCACTCCCCTCCTGTGGAATGATTCATGCAGCCCTGGCGCACATCACTGAATATATTCCGTGGGTCATCCATGATTTTGCGCTTCAAACAATCGAAAAATGCAATGGTCTCTTCAAGTCCGGTAAATACTTTCGGAGGATTTCCTTTACGATCTTTGACCAGTGTACCATGAATAACAAGCACAAGGCCTATTTTGCCTTTTTTTAGACTGAGCATGACCGGCGATACCTGCCCGAAAAGATAGTCAATATAGATGCGGTGAAGACGATGATCCTTCCAGAGTTTGCTTAACACCTTAACCTTTGCAAAGACCGCGTCGCCATAGACATCGATAACCATCTGGCATGCCACACCGCAGGAAAATGAGGATTCAACAGGAATCATTGGGACCACAACAATCCCGTCATAGTCATGCTGCAACTGTTGAAGCATATCGTCCAGATAAGGCGGCACGAAATAATAGGCATCGATAACCTTGACGTCGGCTTGAGAAAGAAACGGACTCCCGCTTTCAGCAATACAATCTGACAGCCTCTTTGTCTGAGAGCGATTGATTGCAAGGAGTGATGAAGAGTATCGATTGAGCTTCCAATTGATATAGTGCTTTGTCGAGCGATAATCAGCAATAAAATAGATCATTGCTGTAGGGATTTTTACAATCTGACGGGTGACGACCTTGAGAATTCTTCGAGAACTCGGCCAAAGATTTCTCACTGTAAGCTTTTCAACTTCTCCATAGGTTGTGACAATTACAGCATATTTTTTCCTGATCACAATCCTGTCCACCATTTTAACTCGGAATACATCACGCAAAAACCAATAATTCCGCCTATAAGAGTTTGCATGAAGTTATGTGCTTTCAGAAAAATTCGTGACCACATGAGCAACGGTACAAACAGCAGCAGGCATAAGGCAACTGAACCAAACTGGATACAAAGCAATGCAACAGATGAAGCAAAGGTGAAGAGATGGATGCTGATCTTCCACTGAAGGGTAATCAGAAGAATAAAAATCATATTAACGGAATTGAAAAACAGAATGCCGGTTAACAGTTTCGGCGGATGAAGATGCTTCATAAACTCGTAACCAAGTGCATTGACAGCAACCAGTACCAGCAAAGGAAGAAATCGCTGTTCGCGGGAAGAAATATTGAAATCAGTAATTCTCCCTATTTTTTTCAGGCCGGAAATCAGAAAAATGGGGGCAAGAGTGCTTGAAAAAAAAAGAACCATCAGGTAAGACATACTGTTCACATCACTGCCGTAACCCTGCATCACGATTGCATAATAAGCTGCCGGTGCTACCACAACCGGACTGATTACCCATGAAATAAAGTCTGCAAAACGGTGTAGGTCAAACTGCATGGGCTTAAAACGATAAACAAAAATGAAGATTTTAGCGTAATACACCGAAAAAGTATCTCGAAATATAGTTTTTATTAAAATTAAAACCACGTATATTCTTGTTCCGTAATGCGAGAGTGGTGAAATTGGTATACACGCTAGTCTTAGGAACTAGTGCCGTGAGGCGTGAGGGTTCGAGTCCCTTCTCTCGCACGCCTCTTACTGAATGCCAAAGTGGCGGAACTGGTAGACGCGCTGGACTCAAAATCCAGTGAGTGAATAACTCGTGTGGGTTCGATTCCCATCTTTGGTACCAACATAAATGCAATCAGGACACCATCTCCATGCATAGAATGTACTCACCGTGGCGTGAAGTGTACATGCAGTCTTTTAAGGACGAAAAGCCTGCCGGTGAGGCCGGGAAATCAGTTTTTGCCGATCTTCCTCCTGAAGAGGATGAGAAGCGGTTTGTCCTCTACAGGGGGAAAACATGCTTTGTCATTATGAACCTCTACCCCTATAACTGCGGACACCTTATGGTGATCCCCTATCTGCAGACTCCTGACTTTTCCGATCTCGACCAGCAGACGAAACTTGAGGTCATGGAGCTGACAGACCTCTCTATCAAGGCACTGAAACTTACCCTGAGACCGCAGGGATTCAATGTCGGGGCAAATCTCGGCAGGGTTGCCGGTGGAAGCGTTGATACCCATATTCATTTCCATATCGTTCCCCGCTGGGAAGGGGATACGAATTTTATGCCGGTCCTTGCAGATGCCAAAGTTCTCAGCAATGATATGAACTCCACCTATCAAAACCTGAAAAAGGCGTTCGCTGACCTTACGCAGTGACAAGAGCAACATTCTCTAAGGCGGAATGGAAACAGTTCCCTGCCCTATAAGCAACTCCAGGGAATTTACCCCTTATCTCCAGGTTCCCGACCGGTTTGACAGTTCCGTAAGAGTACAATGGAATCTGGTTCGCTCCTGCGCGTCAGGACTTATTATGCTCAATCCGCGTCCCGACAGTGCTGAAATAGCCCGGCATTACCGCAACGGTGAGTATGATCCGTATTGGCAAAGACAAAACAGCACTACATTGCGTGCCAGAACCTACCTTGCTGCACGCTCTCTGCTTCTGCGTTATCGGGCGGAAATCATCCTGCAAGGGCTTTCAAAGCCAAGAGAACATTGTACTGTCCTTGAAATCGGGTGTTCAACAGGAGATCTCCTGAACTATTTTCACTGCAGATCGGGAGTACCGGTCAATAACCTGGCCGGGGTTGAACCTGATGCCGAAGCTGCAGATTTTGCACGGAACTCTTCGGGGCTGAATATCTTTTCTTCACTGGCTGACGAAACCCTTGGAAGAAAAACATTTGACCGTATTGTCCTGTGGCATTCCCTTGAACATATTCACACCATCCAGGCGACTCTCAACCATGTGGCAAATCGGCTGAAGCCGGACGGAGTGCTTGTTATTGCTTTGCCAAATCCGGCAAGTTTTGATGCAGAACTCTATGGGGAGAACTGGGTAGCCTATGATGCGCCGCGACATCTCTACCATTTTTGGCCGGGAACGCTTGAAAATCTGCTTGCATCCCATAACCTGACGGTTTTCAAGCGACAGTCCTACTTCCCTGATCTGCTTTATAATATTGTGCATAGCGAAGCACTTCTCCACAAAAGACAAAACCAACGGTTTAATGTGATGCGGATTTTACATATCCTGGTTAGAGGTTCGGTTGAAGCTGTCAAAGGGGGAATGGGGCAAACAAGGGTTTCGAGTCTGATATATTTTGCCCGTCGAGCTTCCTGACAGAGATTCATTGCTGAAAAAGATCAGTCGGATTGTTTGTGTAACCATTACCGCGTTATCATTTTGCGGATACAGATGTTTCAGATCGACCGAGGGCCTTGTCAAGCTGGACAGATGCTACGAGATAGTCGTAAACTGCCTGGAGGTAGTTGGTTTTGGCTTTGTTGAGCTGAAGTTCGGCATCGGTCAGTTCAAGGCGTGTGCCAATGCCTTCCTTGAAACGAAGCAGCGATATTTTGTAGCTGCGTTCTGCAACACTGATGGTTTTGGACTGAACATCAATTCTTTTCTGTGATTCCCTGAAGTTTAACAGTCGGACTTCGACTTCTGCCCTTATAGCATCCTTCAGATCTTCAACCCTTGTCCTTGTCTGCATCTGTGTTATCCTGGCCTGCGCAACCTGCGCACTGGTGCGGTATCCTGTAAATATCGGCAGCGAAACCTCCAGGCCGACGGCCGTTGAAACCGGCCAGCGGGACTCGGATGTTTTTACATTATCGTTAAATGCAGTTTGCGATTCAAACTGGCCGAAAGCACTGATTACAGGATAACGCTCTGCCCGGGCAGCACTGACTTTTTCGCCCTCTGCCTTTACCTGAAGGTCTAACTGACGAAGATCGGGCCTTGAATCCAATGCTTCACGGTAAGCTGCAGCAATATCCTGGGGATAGGTGGCAGAAGAGAGTTCCAGTTTTCCGGAAAGAATAACAGTGCTGTCGAGAGGTATGCCAATGACATTTTTCAGCTTTGTCATGGTTGTTGCCACACGGTTTTCGGCCTGAATGAGATCGGGTCGGAGATTTTCAACGGAAAGGTAGGCTTTAAGGGTGTCGATATCAGCGGCTACACCCTGGCGGAACATTGCCCTGGTATCTTTTCTTGATTGCTGCCAGCGCTCAATACTCTGCTCAATAAGCTTTAACTGATCTCTTGAGATCAGTGCGTCGAAATAGGACATTTTGATGTCGGCAATAACGGCTGCTTCAGCGTTGCGATAGGCCTCATTACTCATTTTGCGGAGAATGCCGGCAGCCTTGATTCCGGCAAATGCTGAACCGTTAAAGAGTGCCTGACGAACATTAATGGTGGCGGTTGCTGCATTGTCGGCACTGATGACAAGCGGAATAAATGAGTTTGAGGTACCTCCGTTAAAAATATCGGGAAAAAAAAGGACTGAGGGCTTCAACGAGCGGGTGTAGGTAAAATCAGATGAGATCTGTGGAAGCACCTGGGCCCATGTTTCACGGATTTTCTGTGAGGTCATATCACGATCAAGCCTTGCGATTTCAAGCATCCTGCTTCTTTCGAGCCCGATATGGACGGCATCGTCAAGCGTCATCGAGGCGTTTGCTGGCAGTGTGGCAGCCTGGATGTGCGAAAATGCAGTCAGTAAAAGAAACGGCACTATACATAACTTTATCTGCCTGAACCTGTTCATACAATAGTCTGTCTTGATGAAAAAAAACCTGACTGTGCCATACTGCAAAAGAAATAGTCGGAATATAAAAAAGTGATCGGTTCCGTAACAATTATGAGTGGTAACGTTCATTCCATAAGAGTGCGAGACGTTCTCTGATATATTTTTCGCGGCCTTCATCTCCGGGTCGGTAATATGCCTTCGGGGCCAGGCCATCAGGGAAATATTGCTGCTGGACAAAATGCCCCGGATAACTATGGGGGTATCGATATCCTTCACCGTATTTTTCAGCTTTCATAAGTTTTGTCGGTGCATTGCGCAGGTGAAGCGGAACCCTTAGCTGCTGCATGGCTTTTGCTTCATTCATTGCGTCACTGATGCCCTGATAGCTTGCATTTGATTTCGGGGCAGATGCAAGATAGGTGACGCCATGAGCCAGATTGATTCTTGCCTCCGGAAGACCGATCATTTCGACAGCTTGGAACACGGATATGGCAAGAGTTATGGCATAAGGATCGGCATTGCCGATATCTTCGCTTGCAAAAATAACCATGCGTCGCGCTATAAATTTAGGGTCTTCACCTCCCTGAAGCATCCGGGCAAGCCAGAAAAGTGCTGCATCGGGATCTGAGCCTCGCATGGATTTTATAAAGGCGGAAATGATATCGTAGTGGTTTTCTCCTCCCTTATCGTAGATGGGAGCGCTATGCTGCAGTGCACGAGAGAGCACTTCCCTGTTCAACACCATATCAGCACCTTCGGGCATGAGAGAGACAGCTGCTTCAACAGCATTCAGCGCCTTTCGGGCATCACCTCCGGAAAACCGGAGAAGAAAATCAAGGTCGGCTATCTCGATTGAAAGTGGCCGGAAAAGAGTGTCTTCTTTCAGAGCACGGCGAATCACCGCTTCGATTTCCTTTGGCTCAAGAGGATTGAGAATATAGACCTGCATCCTGCTCAAGAGTGCTGCGTTCACCTCAAAAGAGGGATTTTCAGTGGTTGCTCCAATAAGTACAATAAGTCCTTGTTCGATAGCGTGCAGCAGCGTGTCCTGCTGGGTCTTGTTAAAACGGTGAATTTCATCGATAAAGAGCAGGGTTCTGTGCCCTGATCGCCTTGATTTCTCTGCATTTTCAAGCGCCTTGCGGACATCTTTGACCCCGGAATCTATCGCTGAAAGCTGTTCGAATCGATAGCTTAGTGAGGATGCACAAATTTCAGCAAGAGTTGTTTTGCCCGATCCGGGAGGGCCCCAGAATATCATCGAGGGCATTTGATCGCCTGCCAGAAACTTTCGAAGCGGCCCATCTGGACCGACAAGATGATCCTGCCCTGACATATCGTCAAGAGATCGGGGACGAACCCGTTCGGCAAGAGGCTGAAAGAAATTGGCTGCATCCGGAGAGGAATAACAACCGAACAGATCAGACTGCATGTCAGGGATATCAACCATTTAAAATCCTTTTTCCTGAAGCCATACCTCATCTATACGTGAAACAGCTGCTGCTGGTGAAGAGGAATGCGCTCCCAGCTGGCGGGCAACATATTTACCAAGAATGTCAAATTCGAGATTTACCCGGCTTCCCGAGTGCAATGAGTGAAGAGTAGTGTGAGCAAAGGTATAGGGAATAATTGCTACGGCAAAGAGCAATGCATCAAGTTTTGCAACGGTGAGGCTTATACCGTCAATAGTTATCGAACCAGCAGAGACTATGAATGGAGTGAAAGCCTGAGGAAAAGCTATCCATAGTTCCCTGCTTGAGTCCAATTCACGGATTTCCTGCACAACGGCAGCACAATCAACATGACCAAGTACAAAATGCCCGCCGAGACGGTCGACAGGACGAACAGCCCGTTCGAGATTAACCCGGGAACCGTTATGAATGGAGCCAAGCGTTGTTTTGGAGAGCGTCTCTTCAACACTCTCCACTTCAAACCATCCATCACCAACGGCAACAACGGTCTGGCATACCCCGTTGAGGCTCACACTTTCATCTATCGTTAAACCGCTGAACACTTCCGAATTGCCGTACTGTACCCTTAACCGTAAACCGCTATTTCTCTTTGTAACTCCCGTGACCTTGCCTACATCCTTGATAATTCCGGTAAACATCGCACAGCTTTTCTCTTAATAAAAAAGTGGCTTCATGTGAAGCATTAAAATCCTTATTCTCCTGTAATATATCACCCTTACCGTCAGCGAGCAAAACTGCCGGCCTTACAGCAGCCTGTAAGGCCATGGAGTGTTTTATCCAAGAACCTTGAGAGCTGCACTGTAGTCCGGTTCCTGAACAATTTCGGCAACCTGCTCAGTGTAGCGGACTATCCCGTCAGCATCAATAATAACCACAGCACGTGAAAGAAGTCCCTTGAGAGGGCCGGTAGCAAGAGTGACACCAAAGTCCCTCCCGAATTCCGGAGAGCGGAAAACTGAAAGCGATACAACATTTTTCAATCCTTCAGTTTCACAGAAACGGCGATGGGCAAAGGGCAGATCAGCAGAAATACAGAGCACAACAGTATTGTCGAGCGATGCTGCCGCCTGGTTAAAGTGCCTTACGGATGCAGCGCAAACCGATGTATCGAGGCTCGGAAAAATATTTAGAACCAGCTTTTTCCCTGCAAAGTCGGCAGGGCCAGCCTCGGAAAGATCAGTTTTCACAAGGCAGAAAAAAGGAGCTTCAGAGCCTTTTACAGGAAGAGTCCCAACGCTTTCAACAGGAGTGCCTTTGAACGTTAGATGTGCCATAACTAATTACCGGTTAAACGTTAATAAAAATTCATGTAATGAAAATGCCTGATTCATCAAGAGCAAAACAAGACCAAACGGATTTCAGGAGTTTCTCTCTTATGCTATAATTCAAGATTATGGAACAAGGGTCACAGGATCGCGAAGACGCGACCAGAAAAAAAGTTTTTTTGCATCATCCGGCAACAGCCTTACACAACCATGTGAAGCTGGATATCCAGGGAGCGACTGCTGGTGCATAAAGAAGCCATCATGATAATTTATAGAATACGGCATGGGCGCATTATCATACTTGAGTGAATGCTTGGTGCGCTCTTTGTAGTTGACAAAAAACTTGCCGGGTGGAGTGCGCTTTGCTTTTTTACCTGAAGAGACCGGACCCCAGAAAAGTAGTTCACCGTTCTCATAAGCACCAAAATACTGCAGGTTCAGAAAAATCCTGACTTCACGTTCACCACGACTGTCGGCAAGGGTTTTCGGAACTGGAACATAGTTCTTTGCCTTGGGAATATCGACTGGAACAAGAACTTTTTTGCCTACAGGGAAGTGCCGATTATCAAAGCGATTAACCTTAATGACAATAGCCCGGCAGCTTGAATCGGCATTGCAGATTTTAGAGAGAGTCTCACCTTTTTGAATTTTCCTCAAAATGAAACCATCAGGAACCATTGAAATACCTGAACTGTCAGAGGCGTGTACGGGTGATTTTTCGTCCTTTTCCAAGGCCAATACGGGACCGGAATACATAATTACAAACAGAACCATAAAACAGTACAAAGACTTATTCACTGATTCAGAAGTGCTCACCGTTTTTAGAGTATATGTTGTTTTTCCAGTTTCATGCCTCTGCAGCTCAGAGAGATATTATTTTGAATGTAACTATCAAACATTACAACAGTGCTCAACGTTTCAAGCTCCTCCAGGAAGCCCTGGCACTCGCTGGATTCGGTTTTCAAAAGAGAAAAAGTCATTCAGCCGGCAAAACCTGATAATAACCTTTTACTGTAACCACCTGTAGAGGATAATCAAATAAAGAGGAGAGAGAGTCGGAAGTCAGAACATCGGCTTTGTTTCCATCGCCGACAATCCGACCCTCTTTTAAAAGTATAACTCTTTGAATTTCCGGGGAAATCTCATGAAGATGATGGGTAACCAGCATGACTGTTTTCCCCAATCGCATCAATGAGCGAAGCGTTTCAAGGTAATGAAATGTCGCGCTGAGATCAAGCCCTGTTGTTGGTTCGTCGAGTAAAAGTGCATCTGGATTGTTAATCAGGGCCCTGCCGAGCAGAAAACGTCGTTGCTGTCCCGTTGACATGGCACCGAAAGAACGATGTTGAAGCTCGCCAATGCCAAGTTTTTCCATGACTGCCTCAGCATTCTGCTTGTCTTCACTACTGAAGTGCTGATTCTGCCAGATATCAATACTGGCATAAATGCCGGATAAAATCACATTGATTCCGCGCGCCCCTCGAAGATAATCATGCTGAAGATCATGGGAGACAATGCCAAGCCTGGTGCGAAGCTCCCAGACATTCCAGCTCTCCCTGCCAAAAATCAGTATATGACTGTCCGGTTCGGCAACAGGATAAATGTCGCGGGAGAGAAGCTTCATCAGCGTAGTTTTGCCGGAGCCGTTTGGTCCGAGAATAGCTGTACTGCACCCCTCCTGCACCGTAAGTGAGAGATCCCTGAAAACACAGGTAGTTCCGCAATAAGCCGTTACATGTTGAAGAGCAATGACCTCTTTTTTTTTATGATAAGCCGTCATAGGCAAAAGTTATGTCGTCTTGTTCCTGAAATTCCATGCTGCGTTGACTCCTGATCAAGCCTCGACATAGGCCTCCAGCAGCACATCATGACCGAAAAACCGGGATTGCTCAAATCGCAGATTCACAGAGTGATCCGGCATAGTGATGCCAAGAGGTGCAAAAGCGCTCAGAGCGTCACCGCCGAAAAGCTTGGGAGCAATAAATATATAGAGTTTGTCAACAAGCTTTCGCCGAATAAATGAAGCCGACAACCGACTTCCCCCTTCAACCATCACTGAAAGAATCTGCCTGTCATGCAGTTCGAGAAGCACCTGTTTGAGGTCGAGCTCTCCTGCATGCTCATCGACAAACAAAACCGTCACCCCTCTTTCTTTTAACATCGCCACTTTCGGCAATCCTGAACTTGAGGATGATGCAAAGAGCATTGTTGATGCCTCAGCACCAAAAATCTTTGCATCCAAAGGAAGGTGCAACTGACGATCAAGAACAACCCTGAGGGGATTTCGACCAGCACAATGCCTTACTGTAAGAAGAGCATCATCGACACGAACAGTTGCTTCTCCAACAATGACTGCGTCATAGAGACTCCTGAGACGATGAACCTCTCCTCTTGCCTGTTTGCCTGTAATCCAGCGGGATGCACCGATCGATGTTGCAATTTTTCCATCAAGGGTTTGAGCGAGTTTAAGAGCAACCAGAGGGAGCCCTGCGGTATGATATTTAATAAATGCCTCATTGATTCTCATGCATTCTGCTTCAAGTACTCCTTGAGTAACCTCGATACCTGCAGCAACAAGCCTTGCTGTTCCTTGTCCCGCAACAGCAGGATGTGGATCGCGGCAACCGATGACAACACGGACAATTCCCTTTTCAATAACAAGATCACAGCATGGAGGAGTTTTTCCGAAATGGGAACAGGGCTCAAGATTAACATAGAGGGTAGCATGACGAAGCAAAGATTTATCCGCCACTGAAGCAAGAGCGTGCACTTCAGCATGAGGGCCGCCAAACCTCTCATGATAGCCTTCGCCGATAATTTCTCCATTATAGACAATAACCGAACCTACCATGGGATTAGGGCTCACACTGCCGCCACCCTTCAAGGCAAGTTCCAGACAACGCCGCATAAAGAGGATATCATCACTCCTGTGCATCGTCACGCTTTCTCTATGTTGAGCATGTTGACCTGAACCAGCCTGATGCCGGAAAGTCGCAGCAGTTCATTAATATTCTCTATTTTATAAGGTTTATCGTAATAGATTGTTTTTATCCCCACATTGATCAGCACTTTAAGGCAGTGAATACAGGGGCTGGCCGTGATATAGATATCAGAATCCCTGATGGCCACACCATGCTTTGCCGCCTGGGCAATGGCGTTGATTTCCGCATGAATAGTGTTCACACAGTTCTCTTCGACTGTCCCATCCGGGTGGGTACTGCAGTATATACGGCAGTTGCTGTCGTTACAGTGAGGCAGACCGGCAGGTGCACCGTTGTATCCCGTTGAAAGAATGCTGTGATCCTTGACAATAACCGCGCCAATATGACCACGGGTACAGGTCGCCCTTCGGGAGATAAGATGGGCAACACTCATGAAGTATTCATGCCAGCCTAACCGCTTTGCCGGCTCTGAACCACCACTTTTTTCAGCACCAGGCAAGCTGCTTCCCGTTGTCGCTGCATCCGGCATAGCCTCATTTTTTAATACATTATGAAAAAGAGAACCAAGGTATGCTTAAAATAGAGAAAAAGATCGGGCTCATGCAACTCATTCCTCAATCATGATACGCAATTATTTCACACTCTACCATGCAGCAATGGAGCTGCATGAACGGCTTGCGGGGGGACATGTGAATGAGATCTTTTCACAGCGTAAAAATGAGCTGACAATAAGTTTTATTGATATTGATGGCCGACATCTGCAGATTGTGGTTGTCACCCATACTCCCCTGCTCTCGTTCTTTCTGCGAGAAGGGGTACACAAAAAAGCTCGCAATGCAGCAAACCTGATGAGCGTGATCAAGAAGCAGCAGGTTTCAAGCATTGACATCTCTCCTTATGACAGGGAAATACGTCTTCATCTCGGCGATGCCTCTACCATTGTCCTGCAGTTATTCACCTCGAAGACAAATGTCTTTCTCGTCAGGGAGAACCGGATTATTGATGCGTTCAAGCTGAAAAACTCCCTTGCCGGTCAATCCTATGCTTCCGGTAATAATGCACCAGGAGTTCTAAGAGAGCTTGAAGTTCTTGCTATGAATACAACCCTTTTTCTTGAGCAATTCAGCTCACGAAATGAAGAGAGCGTGCCCGATAAACTGTCTGCCATTCTTCCCGGTTTTGATCGCACCCTTGTTCGGGAAATGATACAACGGACGACGGGTGAGACTAACCCTGAAAAACTTTTCACCGCTTTTCAGTCACTTTTTTATGAACTGCTCGACCCCAGAGGAGCGGTCTCGGAAAATGAGCATGGCGAACCGGAATTTTCGCTGTTGCCCACGTCCCTCCCGCAGACACGCTTGTTTGATGCCGTTCTTGAAGGAGTGACCGATTACAGCATTTCAATGCAGCAGTTTCTTGATACAAAAGAGAAGATGAAAGAGGTTCGTTCCAAACTGCTGCGGGAAGTCGGGAAAAAACAAAAAGCAATTGACAGCTTCAACCCGGAAATGCTCGAGGAGTTTGCCCGAAACTATGAAAGGTCCGGTCATCTGCTCATGGCATCTCTCTACCTGCCAAGAACGGATCGAAAATACATCACGGTACCGGACATTTTCGAGCCTGGCACACCGGACAAAACCATCCCTCTGAAAGAAGCGTTAACACTGCATAAAAAAAATGCCGAAGAGTATTTTTTAAAAGCTTCAAAAACCAGAGGAAAACTTACAATAATGCTGGAAAGACATGCCAGACTTGAGCAAGAAAAAACAGCAATTGAAGCGCGTCTTGCAGCCACCGATACAATAAGAACGTCCAAAGAAGCACTTCGGTTTGTTGCAAGCCTTACCGACCTGCCGAGCAAATCCGGCGTTCTGCAATCGAAAAATCACCGCTCCGCATTACCATTCAGAATTGTACAACTCTCTCCATCAGTCACTCTGCTCATAGGCAAAAACGCAGCAAACAATGACCTGCTCACCTTTACGTATGCCCGCCCCAATGACATCTGGCTCCATGCCCGCGGTGCATCAGGCTCTCACTGCGTCCTGAAAGGGGCAACACAGAATCATCGGGATGAGATCAACAAAGCCGCAGAAATTGCCGCCTGGTATTCTGCCGCAAAACATTCAGAACTTGTGCCTGTGATATACACTCTTAAAAAATATGTCCGGCACAGCAGACAACATTCTGCGGGTCAGGTTCTCGTCGAACGGGAAAAGGTAGTTCTTGTGAGGCCTTCAAAGGAGATGAAATAAAACGCAATGCAGCTAACCATCAATTATATTAATTTTACAATCTTTTATAAAGACCAGGAAGTGCAGATCAAAAACGGAATAATCACAACCTTCATCATTTCAAAAAACTTTCAACTCTCCCTATGGAAACCTATAAACTTGTTTTACCTGAACACCTTAACCACTATGGCTTTCTCTTCGGCGGCAACCTTTTGAAATGGATCGACGAGGTCAGCTACATAACGGTATCGCTGGATTATCCAGGCTGCAACTTTGTCACAGTGGGAATGGACAAGGTTGAGTTTAAAAAAAGCATCAGGGGCGGATCGATTCTTTGTTTTGTGACTGAAAAAACCAGAATTGGTCATACTTCAATCGAATATACCGTTCATGTCTATAAAAAAAGCATTGAAACCGGCGAACGGATTCTTGCTTTCAGCACGCATATCACCTTTGTCTGTCTTGATGAGCATGGTGTAAAAAAAGAGCTCTGCTGCGGGTATAAAACATCAGTTTCAGAGAAAAATTGCCTCTGATACTTTTTTTTGTGATTTCGACTACCGTGAAGTATTAAATACCGAACCGTTCAGACTGAACACAAGACCAATGCCGATACAGGCCATCACGGCATTGGCCAGCCACATGGAGATTATGGGATCAAGAATACCCCGTTCGGCAATTTTTTCTCCGGAAATCATAAGCATCCAATAGAGCACAAAAAAAAGCAACGACATGGACGCTCCGACTCCGAAACCACCTCGCCTCGCCAAGACGCCAAGGGGTGCGCCTACAAGGACAAAAATAAAACATGCAAGAGAGAGAGAGTATTTTTTATGATATGCCGCCATATATTTATTGTACATCTCTCTGTTGGATTCCATGTTTTTAAGTTCACCGTTCAGCTGATCAATCTGGCGATCAAGATACACTGCAGCATCAGCAACCCCAATTGGTCTCTTTGGAACATCGGAGTGTGTGAGACGGTTTGGAGAACCATCAGTCCGGCTTTCCGCAATATGATGTTCCATGTTTTCAATCGGGATGCAAATTTTTTTTGCAGAACCTGATATCCTTCTCCTGAATTCATCAACGATAACAAGAAGTTCTTTCGCAGAAAGATCGCCATCTCCGGAACGCACCCGATCCCCGGTGGTGCGTGAGAAACCAAAACCAGTTGACTCAAAAATAAAACGATGCTTCTTGAAGCTTATATTACGATAGGACTTGTGATCGGGCTGACTGATTTCATGAATCTCGCCGTTAAAAAGCGTCATGACCAAATACTGATAATCTGCGGTAAAATCAATACTCCCCTTTTCGGCAGTGACCATAGTGCTGTAGTCTTTCTTTGAGGTATCATAAATGACAATACCTCTTATTTCTTTTGAGCGGTCATCTGACTTACGAACATAGATGGAATAGCCATCAACAAGCGTTGAAAAAGCATTTTCAGTTAATCCAAACGCCGGTTTCGCTTTTGCAATATCAACCATCAGCGATTTTGCATAAAAATTTGCTTCAGGCAACACGATATTATTGAACCGCTCAACAAGCACTGAAAGAAAAAGACCTGCACAGAGAACTGGAATCATGACCCGAAAGAGAGAGATCCCTGATGCTCTTAAAACAGTCATTTCAGAAGTAGTGGTCAGAGATCCGAATACCATGACAACCGCAATGAGAACTGCCATGGGTGCAGCAAGTCCAACCATCCATGCTGACTGCAGAACAATAAGTTCAACAATGGCTGAAAATTCAATACCCTTACCTATAAAACGATCGGCGAAAGTGGCAAAAAACTGCAGAATAAGAACAAAAACTATAGTGATAAAAGCAAACAAGAAGGGACCGAAATGCGATTTAAGGATATAGCGGTCGATAATTCTCATCAAGACAATAACTACCTTTTTTTAAAAATTACGGAAATACAACAATGAAGAGAGTTGTTTCTGGATCAAATTGATGATATGCCTTAGCATCAGTCGACATTAACCAGTCATAATCCCGGTTCGGCAATTTCTAAAAACATCAAATAGACCTGATATGGTTGTTTCTCCCCTTCCCGTAATAGTGGAACAGCGCTCGCCTTAATCCAAAAACGCTTCTTCTCTGAAGAATGGACCATGCCCATGACAATGCCGCTGACAGATTTCCCTGTGCGCAACGCAACCAAATCCGGATATTCTTCCACAGGAGAATCTGACCCATCTTTCCTTACAAGTTTCCATTGAAGTTCAGAGAGAGTTTGGCCCTGCATTCCTTTCAATGGAATCCCTATCATCCGCACTGCTTCCGGATTTGCCATCACTATTTTTCCATCCGGATTCTGAAGAATAGTTCCTACAGGCATGACTTCAAACAAAAGCCGGAAACTCTCTTCCTTTTCACGAAGACTCTGTTCCAATTTTTTCGCAATAGTAATATCATGAAAAGTGATCACCAGACCAACAATGCGATTTTCCTGTGTACGGTATGGCATGATCTTCACCATAAACCAGCGACCATCAGTTGCAGAAACCTCCTTTTCAGTAAAAATAAGAGTATGCAGCACTTGACGCGCATTGTCTGCAAGATCAGGATAGTGCAGATCGGTAACTATATCGGTGATCGGACGACCAATATCACTGGGGATAAGTTTGATTATAGCAGCAGTTCTGTTAGTAAACCTGCGTATGTTAAGCTCATCATCAAGAAAAAGTGTTGCAATATCAGTGCTGTTCAACAGGTTTTTCATGTCATTGTTTACCTGCGACAGGTCGGTCACTTTGGACTGCAGCTCCTGATTCACTGTCTGCAACTCCTCGTTCAGCGATTGCATCTCCTCTTTTGAGGTGGTAAGCTCCTCGTTAGTACTCTGCATCTCCTCATTAGCCGACTGCATTTCTTCATTCGTAGACTTAAGTTCCTCCTGAGAGGTCTGCATCTCTTCCCGAATGGTGACTATTTCATCCTTGGCCTGATTGAGCTCATCGATCAGCGATGCAACCCTGCTGTTACTGACATCATGTGAAGCAGTACCATGTGTGTCTGAAGCTGTCACCCCTTTTACAACGTCAGAAAAAACAATCATGACCAAACCTTTCAGAGCTTCGGGCTTGTCAAGAAGTTTAACCGTTACATCAACAATCTGTGTTCCTCCGTTTGTTCCAACAACCAGACCTTTTTTGGTTAACGTCCCTTGCTGTCGGATGACATTGCCAAGAAGGACATTGAGATCGTAACGCAACCCTTCACGAGCCATGGCAATGACATTCATGTTTGCTTTTCCTGCCGAGGGTTCCAGGTATTTGCCGGTTCTACCGCTGATGTAGATGATATCCCCTTTATCGTTCGTCAACACCGCAGCCGGCGAAAAATGCTGCAGCAAATACTGATCAGTTATCGACTTCATGTTCAGATCGGAAATTGTTGATGCCTTCAGAATTTCCGAAGTATCCTTCACCTTCAGCATGGTATGGGTAAATGATGATGGGAAATCAATGGGCTCTGCCCGAACACCTTGATGAAGCTGCCTGAAAAGACGTGTCTTGCTGTCAAGTGGTTCAAAGAGATGGGTATTAGATCCGATCGTTTCGGCACTTCCAAGAAAAAGAATACCGCCGGGATTAAGTGCGTAATGAAACAATGGCAGAAGTTTTTTCTGGAGTTCCTGCTCCATATAAATCAACAGGTTGCGACAAACAAGAATATCAAGCTTGGTAAAAGGAGGATCCATAATCACATTCTGCGGCGCAAAGACTATTGACTCGCGGATCTCTCTTGTTATTCTGTAGCCTCGGTCATCTTTTTCAAAGTAGCTTTTAAGGCGTTCAGCCGAAACATCCGCGGTGATATTTGGCGGATATATTCCTGATCGAGCCTTTTCAATCGCATCTTTATCAAGGTCGGTTGCAAATATCTGGAGTTTGAATTTACCTGCAGGGTTCATGGAAGCAAGGACTTCTCTGAAAACAATAGCAAGTGAATAGGCCTCCTCGCCGGTTGAACATCCGGCCACCCATGCCCGCAGCACACCGCCGGAAGAGCGCGAAGCAATAATGGAAGAAATTGCAAGTGTTTTCAAGGCTTCCCAGGCAAGTGGATCACGAAAAAAACTGGTCACACCGATCAGCAACTCCTTGAAAAGCAGTTCCGTCTCGTGTGGATTCTCCTGAAGAAAGCGAACATAGTCTGTAATCTTTTCAATCTTGTGAATGCCCATACGCCGTTCGATACGCCTGTAAATTGTATTTTTTTTATAGAAAGAAAAATCGTGGCCGGTATGAGTACGCAAAAGAATAACAACTTTCTCCAGGGCACTCAGCGACCTGTCCTCAAGCGTCATGGGTGATTTGGCTGTAATGGGAATATGACGAAGATAAGAGATAATCTTTGCAGGAAGCTCCTCAACTGGCGCTACAACATCAGCCAATCCTTCATCAATGGCACTTCTGGGCATACCGTCAAACTTGGCTGATGCCGGATCCTGTACAAAAACTCCGCCGCCTTTTTCCTTTATGGAACGCAAACCAAGTGTTCCGTCAAAGCCCATACCCGAGAGAATTACACCGATGGAGTGTTCCTGAAAATCATCTGCCAAAGAACGGAAAAAGAAATCAATGGGTAACCGCAATCCTCGAGGCTTCACCATGTCAAGTAAATGCAATACACCATGCAGAATCGTCATATCCTGATTCGGAGGTATTATATAAACGTGATCAGGTTCGATTTTGAGTCGGTCAGTTACCTGCATGACAGGCATCGAAGTAACCCGCTGAAGCAGTTCAACCATTATCCCCTTGTGTGTCGGATCCAGATGCTGAACAATAACAAAAGCCATACCGGACAGGGAGGGGACATTTTGCAAAAAAAGATCAATTGCTTCAAGCCCTCCAGCTGAAGCACCAATTCCAATCACAGGAAAAGAGATGACCGGCTTTTGCTTGACAACATCAGCTTCCGGCAATTTTTTCGGTCGCCTTACGACTGGCTCTTTTCTCATGATGCTCCTCCGTTTTGAACAATAGTATCACTCACCAATCCCTGAATACACATCAGAACTCTCTCTCTTCAACACACAGCACCCGCAAATCCTGATATTCCGAACATATATCAAGAATTTTCTTTCCCCATTAGTCAAGCTCATGTAATATACTGTTAACACATCGAAAAACTGACCGTTACCATCACCATTATTGAACAGAATCCCTGGTAATTGGAAAGTGATACGCTTAATGCGAGATGATTGTTGAAGAGGGTCGAAGGATGGTTTAAATAATAAAGACCTACAGACGTAAACCTGTAAGTCCTTATGTTATATGGTGCGCCCGGGAGGACTCGAACCTCCAACCCATTGATTAAGAGTCAATTGCTCTACCATTGAGCCACGGGCGCATATAATTCTATTTTGCCGGCAGTGCAGGAAGAGAGGGTGCTGCAGGCAATGTTTTTACCGGAGCTGCAGGCGCTGCAGGGACATTTTTCTGAAGAACGCTTTCAGGCGAAGTTGCTGCTGTCTTTTTGCCTGGCAGAGTAAACTGTGCGATAAAACAAAGCAACATGACAATTGCAGCAAGAACGCCTGTTGTCCTGCTTAAAAAATCGCCAGTCCTTCTTACGCCAAGTGTCTGTACAGTACCAAGGCCAGCCATTCCACCGGTTAGCCCGCTGCCGCTTTTAGGGCTCTGAAGCAAAATAGAACCTATAAGCAGCATCGATGCAAGTAAACCAACAATGACAATAAAAACATGCATTTCCAGCCGCTTTAATAAATTTGCAAATATCGTATCTTCATATGATAATGGCCATAAGTTAGCAACTTTTAAAAAATATCCAAATCGTGTTTTCAGATGCAGGTAAAATAATTGTTGTCGGAGGTCTGATAATCGTTGGATTCGGCCTGCTTCTTATGATTTTTGAAAGTGAAGCATCATCACGCTGGTTCAACTGGTTCGGAAATCTTCCTCTTGATATCAAGATAGAGAAAAGTAACTTCCGGTTTTATTTTCCAATAGGCTCATCAATACTGCTCTCTCTTCTGCTCAGCCTTTTGCTGTTTTTTATTAATAAATTCATACGATGATCACTTCATGAAAGAAACAATAAACACCGCTAACCGTACCGTGACGGTAACGAGAACCACTAAAGAGACAGAAATCAGTGCAACACTCTCTCTTGACGGCACTGGGATAAGCTCAATCAAGTCCGGAGTGGTGTTTTTTGATCACATGCTGACCAATTTCACCAAACATTCAGGATTTGATCTGACACTCGAATGCAGAGGCGATCTTGATGTGGATGATCATCATACCATTGAAGACATTGCCATTGTTCTTGGGAAAGCTGTTACTGATGCACTAGGCAATAAAAGGGGAATCCAGCGCTATGGATGGTCTCTAATCCCGATGGATGAAGCGCTGGCTCGTTGCGCAGTTGATCTTGGCGGAAGAAGTTATTGTGTTTTCAATGCGAAGTTCAAACGAGCGGTCATACAAGGGTTTTCAACAGAGATGGTGAAGCATTTTTTTGTTTCACTTTCAGAAAGCATGAAAGCAAATATCCACCTGTCGATCCTTGAGGGAGAGAATACGCATCACAAAATAGAAGCTCTGTTCAAGTCTTTTGCCTATGCAATGAAGGCTGCTGTTTCGATAACCGGCTCGGGGATTCCATCAACGAAGGGAAAGCTTTGAGCTTTCCCTTCCAGTATTGACCAATCTTATTTTGCGTAGGCTATAGAGCGTTTTTCGCGAACTATAGACACTTTGATCTGGCCGGGATATTGCGCTTCCGATTCGATTTTACGGGCGATATCATGGGCGAGAACATCTGCCTGTGAATCGCTGACGTTATCGCCTTCAACAATCACCCTGATCTCTCTTCCTGCCTGCAAAGCATAGGTTTTCAGAACACCGGGAAATCCCTTGGCAATCTCTTCGAGACTTTCAAGACGTTTTACATTGCCATCAGAGGTTACCGCGCCACGGGCACCAGGACGTGAGAGCGAAATAACATTGGCCGCATCAATGAGATCCGCTATTGGAGACTCTTTACCAACATCACCATGGTGGGCAGCAATGGAATTGAGCACCAAGGGAGATTCGTTGAATTTTTTCATAAACGTCATTCCAGTTATTGCATGAGGTTGATCACTTTCCGGCAGGACAAGTCCTATGTCATGCAAAAGACCGGCACGCTTGGCAAGACGGGCATCAAGCTTGAGTTCGGCAGCCATAAGACCTGAAAGCATGGCAACCTCTCGACTGTGCTGCAGCAGATTCTGGCCATAGACCGTGTAAAATTTCATCTTACCGATAAGTGCGACAACCTCGGAAGGCATGTCAGGAATCTGGAGTGCGGACAGTGCTTCTTCTCCAGCACTGATAATGACATCATCAATCTCCTTTCTGGCATCTTCATAGGCTTTCTCAATAGCCACAGGATGAATGATTCCGTCAACAAGAAGTTTCTGGAGGGTGAGCTTGGCAAGCTCACGACGCAGAGGATCAAAACATGAAAGAATAACAACCTCAGGGGTGTCATCTACAATAATGTCAACCCCAGTCGCGTTTTCAAAGGCTTTAATATTGCGTCCCTCACGTCCGATAATACGACCTTTGAGTTCATCGCTCTGGATATGAACTACAGAGAGTGCGTTTTCAGTAGCCTGCTCAAAAGAGATCCGCTGAATTGCAGTCAAGAGCGTTTTTTCGGCAAGACGGCTCGCCTTCTGCTCAGCTTCTTCATGAATCTGATGAATGGTTTCAGTCGCTTCTTCACGGGCTTTGGCAACCATATTGTTAATCAGCATCTCCCTGGCCTCTTCGGCCTGAAGGTTACTGATGCTTTCAAGACGCTGATTCTGCTCTAAAATAATGCGTTCAAGCTCTGCTGAACGAAGCTTGACCTGCTCAGTAGTCTGGTCAATCTCCTTCCGCTGATCCTGAAGTTTCCGTTCGACATCCCTGATATCCTGACTCTGTTTTTTCAGCTGAGCTTCCTTCTGCTGAGTCTGCTTCTGGAGTTGGTTGTATTTGTTGTTTTTTATAACAACTTCCTGATCAAACTCCCTGCGCTTCTTTTTCCACTCCTGGTTAACTTCGCTGACTTTAAGTTCCTTGTACTCGTTAGCCTCTTTTTGAGCTTCCTGAACTATCTGCACCGCCCGTTCTTCAGCTTCAAGCACTTTGGTCGTTCCGATCCGTTCAAGAAAAAAACGTCCGACAAAAAAACCCACCCCAAAAAAAACTATCGAAGCAAAAACAATTAAAAACAGGTTTATTACTATACCCATTAAACTACCTCCATTTTCATGCTTTTATCCTAAATAAGAAGCACCGTTTAAAACAAAAAAAAACCGCACCATACTTTGTGATGAGTGTAAGATTCAAGAACCCGTTATACACGGTGGGTGCCTCCTTCAGATTTTTTGCTTCCAAGGGAACAATGTTTCCAATGTTCTTGAATACTGAGCGGACAGCGTCAGAAATTCAACAAGGCCTGCAATCAAAAAGAAGAGTTCGGTTCCCTATTCTTTATTGTTAGTTCTTTTACTTACAAGTCACATCAATCGGCTGGTGCGGATATTTCTTCTCTTTTAATGTAAAGGTTTATGACAGATTTTGCCTTAAAAAAACATTGAGTCTGGCAATGTTCTGCTTCAGTGAAGCCATTTCCTCTTCAAGTTCGATCTTTTTTTCTGCAAACGAAATTGCTGTAAGAACTGCCAGCTTCGAAGACTCAAACGTTGGAGCTTTTTCAGCAAAAAGCCGCATCACTTTATCAACATCCCGAGCTGCCTTTTCAGTCAATTCGCGTCTTTCTACCCTTAAAGGATAACTGTCGCCATAAACATTTACATCAATTTTTTCCATCTCATTACTTACAAGATCTGATTGTTTCTGAGCTCCATTTCTATTTTCTGCAAAATCATGACCAACTTATGCTTCACCTGCATTTGCTCTGCATAGGTAAACACTCCTCCAGAATTGCCATCAGCATCCATAACAGTGGAACCGACACTTCCCGGCAGTTTACATGACCTTAAGATATTCTGCAGACTTGACAGTTCAGATCGCAATAAATCATTCTCTTTCCGGCACTCGATCCACCGATCCATGAGAATCTCAATATTTTCCTCAAGAAGGTTGACATCAACCTTGATGTTCTGTCCATCAAAATCCTGCATAGAACAAAGAGTATCAGACCTGTCGAATTACCGCACCAAGCTTACTCTCGGCATTACTGCCGACTTTCGAAAGAATATCACTGATTCTTTCATCCTGCAATGTTCCCGTATGATCAGCAATTTCAAGTGAGAGTGCCACCCTGCGCTCTCCACCGTCTTTTCCGGTGTGGTCGAAAAGATCAAACACACTCACATCCCTGATCAAAGAGTCACTTGAACGCACAAGCTCCACAAGTGACTGAACGGTGACAGATGGGGAAAGAATAAGCGATAAATCCCTCTGAACAACTGGAAATCTGGACGGGGGCACATAGGTAACATCCGGATTGAAACAGCATTCCAGGACTGCCGCATCTATTTCAGCGATATAGACGTCCTGCCGAATATCAAAAATATCCAAAAGACCGGTATCAACCTGTTTAACCTCCCCCACCCTGAATGAGCGGTTCTTTCCCTTTTCTGTCAGTCGCACATCAACAGTGACAGTTTTTTCATTATAAATATTCACCACTGATTTATCAAGCAAATTCAGCTTCTCCAAAAGCATCTCAACAGCACCCATAACATCATAAAAATCAGCCTTTTCCGGCGGCAGGTTCCATATTCTGGGGAAACGGCTGCCCGTCATGGCTATCACCAGATACTCCTGCTCCTTGTAGCCATCAAGCAGCGACTCACTAACTCGCTCATCTTCCGGCACTATTCGGAATCCCCTTGCCACCTCAAAAAACTTTAAATCCCTGTTACCGTGCCTGATATTATGACTGATAACCTTGAGAAATCCAGGGATCAGCCCGGGACGAAGAACCTCAAGCCCTTCACTGATCGGGTTAAGAACACCAACAAGCCTGTCACTGAACAAGGCAGCCTCGTCTCTTTTCATCAAAGGGTTGGTGAGAATTTCCCTGAAATTCAAACCGACCATAATGGAACGGAGAAAGTCGTGAAAAAACTCCGGAAACTTGCGGGACTCAGGATAGGTTGTCGTCAATTGACGGGATGGCTGAATATTGTCGTATCCATAAAGACGGGCAATCTCTTCGACCAGATCTATTTCTCCGGAAACATCAACCCTGTATGAAGGAACCTTAAAAGTTATCGACTCTTCGCTGGCTGCGTGGACAATAAAACCGATGCGCTGGAGCATCTCTGCCATATCATCGGCTCGTATGGAACTGCCGAGAAGAACATTCACCCTTTCAGGTCTCAGGACTACCTGATGCACATCAGAAGGTGCACCACCACACTCGCCGGCATCATCAATAGATCCGCCGGCAAGCTCAAGAATAAGAGCTACAGCGCATTCGGCGGCCCTTCTGACGTTTCCCGGATCAACTCCCCTTTCAAATCGATAAGAGGCATCAGAAGCAATACCAGCTTTTTTGGCTGATTTCCTGATCATGGATGGATCGAAATATGCCGCCTCAAGTAAAATATCGGTAGTGGTGTCACTGACTGCTGAATCAAGACCGCCCATGACCCCGGCAAGGGCTGCGGGTTTTTCGCTGTCACAGATAACCGGCATTCCAGGTTCAACATGGCAAATCTGCTGATTGATTGCCGTAAACTCTGCCTGAATATCGCTTCGGACAACCACACTCTCTCCTGCAAGCTTGCTCAGATCGAATGCATGAAGCGGCTGTCCAAGGGCATGAAGAATATAATTTGTAACATCAACGATGTTATTCTTCGGCCTTACATCGATACTTTCAAGCTTCCGGCGAAGCCATTCGGGTGATTCAGCAACTTTTATGCCGCGGATAACCACACCGGTATAATAAGGGCAAGCCACGGCATCTTTAACCTCAACAAGTGTACCGGTTGTAGAGAATGCAACTGCCGTCTGCTTCGGATAGTGTATTTTTTCGTCTCCTGCCAGCTCCCTTGCCACGCCGAGATGAGAGAGAACATCAGGGCGGTTGGGTGTAACGGCGACGTCAAGTATTACATCACCATCAAGATAGCGGGCAAATGATTCTCCGATTGTGCATGTCGGGTCGAGCTCCATCACGCCTGAATGATCTCCGGATAAGCCAAGTTCATCAGCCGCACAAATCATTCCGAAAGAGCGTTCACCGCGTATTTTTGAAGCCTTGATAGTAATGATCTGGCCATCAGACAGAGAAAGCTTTGCTTTCTCTGTCGCAACAGGAACAATCATCCCTTTTTTAACATTCGGTGCACCGCACACAATCTGAAGAAGTTCTTCGCGTCCGACGTTAACCCGGCAGATGGTCAATCGTTCAGCATTGGGATGAGGCTGAACCTCTTCAATTCTGCCGACAACAACAAGATCATCAGGAAGAGAGGTCTCATGGACCTCTTCAACTTCAAACCCGAGAAAGGTCAGTTTTTCAACAAGTGAATGAGTATCGGAACAGAAGGAAGGAAGAAAATCTTTGAGCCAGTTGACAGATATTTTCATAAGAGACGGAAAATCTGCATTCATGAATTAAAAAAAGCCCTGAACCGGCAACGAACAGAGCTTTAAACCTACAAGTAACAGAGTGACCCCAACGGGATTCGAACCCGTCCCGCCACCTTGAAAGGGTGGTGACCTAACCGCTAGTCGATGGGGCCAAAAAACATGGGTGAATGAGGGGACTCGAACCCCCGGCCTCCAGGGCCACAACCTGGCGCTCTAACCAACTGAGCTACAATCACCATAGAAAAACTACGGACTTATCTTTGTGCGCCCGACTGGACTCGAACCAGTAACCCTCAGCTTAGAAGGCTGATGCTCTATCCATTGAGCTACGGGCACAGCATCAATCGTCAGAACTTCTCCTCTCTCTGTCGGGGTGCCGAGACTCGAACTCGGGGCCTCCTGCTCCCAAAGCAGGCACGCTACCAACTGCGCCACACCCCGTCTTCTAATACCATTAGAAGGCTCCCAATATACCACAAGAACAATAACTACCAAAAAAAAATTTGATATAACGACACATCGGCAAAGCAGGCTCAACCGCCTTCAGAAAAACGGGATAGAGAATGATACATTAACGATGGCTGAGAAAAAAATCCTTAATGATATGCCTGAGATCATCATGGCATACCATTTCAATAGCCTCCGCTGGTGTAACGAGCTTTCTGCGACGATCATGCATTTCATCCCACTCATCAAGCATGGTTTCGATAAAAAGCGGATAAACCTGAACTAAAAACGATTTACCGAACTTGCGGTACCGGTACTGACCAGCTTCTTTATGATGGACTACTCCTATCAAGCCGGCTTCTTCATAAGCCTCTTTTGCGGCTGATTCTGAAGGTGACAACCCTTTTTCGACATATCCCTTGGGAATGATCCATCGTTCAGATTTTCTGGAGGTAATAAGCACCAGCCTGTTGTCAAGAACAGGAATAACACCCGACTGCTTAAAAACTCCTTTGAACCGTCCTGCCATAACTCATGTTTTTATCTCATTTCCCTTGGCTAACGCCTTGTGCTGCAAATATTTCGCCCCTGCAGGGCTTGCGTCATAACGGTCACTGGCAACTTTTTCACAATTGGCAGGGTATGCAGGCCCGGATTATAAAATACAACTGAATCCGGTATTTAATTACTCTATTCCCGCTATTGGTCTCTTTAGTTTTATAACTCTTTTTAGTAACATAAAAAGAAGAGATACAAAAGTTACTTTCAAAACCAAAACCACGGGTAAACATGAAAGCCATCATTCCTGTTGCGGGGGTAGGCAGTCGTTTACGTCCCCACACCCTTTCAAATCCAAAGGTATTGCTTAACGTGGCCGGAAAACCCATTATCGGTCATATTATGGACAAACTGATCGCCTCAGGCATCGATGAGGCCATTGTCATCGTAGGCTATATGGGCGACATGATTGAAAAGTGGCTTCTGAAACACTATACCATAAAATTCACCTTTGTCATTCAAAAGGAGCAGCTCGGACTTGCTCATGCTATCCGGATGTGCAAACCCTACGTCACGGAGAAAGAACCACTGTTTATTATTCTCGGCGATACTATTTTTGATGTCGATCTTGAAGCTGTACTGAAAAGCCCGTTTTCCACTCTTGGAGTAAAAGAGGTTGAGGATCCCAGAAGATTCGGAGTCGCAGTAACCCGTGATGAAAAAATTCTGAAGTTAGTCGAAAAACCTGACACCCATGTCAGCAACCTGGCCATTGTCGGACTCTACTTTCTTAAACAGGCCGAATCGCTCTTTGCCAGTATTGACAACCTGATTGATAATGAGATAAAAACAAAAGGGGAATACCAGCTTACCGATGCCCTGCAGCTCATGATAGATGCTGGAGAAACATTCACTACGTTTCCTGTTCAAGGCTGGTATGACTGCGGTAAGTCGGAAACCCTGCTCTCCACCAATGAAATTCTTCTTAAAGTAAACATTTTGAAAAATAACATATATAAAGGATGCATTATCAATAACCCGGTCTTTATTGCCGACAGCGCCATTCTTGAGGATGCCATTATCGGCCCCAATACAACTATAGGCGAACAGGCCATTATAATAAATGCCATTATCAAGGATTCCATCATCGGAAGCGATGCGCGTGTCGAGCATATCTCACTCGAACACTCCATCGTAGGGAACAATGCCTCTGTTACAGGCTCACCTCATAAAATAAATATTGGTGATTACTCTGAAATACGGTTAGGATAAGAGATTTATTTGCATAGGAGAGGACTATTCCTTACATTTTATCTGTATTTTTTTGGCATCCCCATTACCTATGGACACGGTGCCGCAAGCTGTCAGAAGGGTTGTGCCCTGAGCTTGTCGGAAGTTTTTCCGTGTCCAGTCGTTTCTTCATGAAATCTCCTCACCGAAAAACACTCCGTTAATACAGTTTTTTCTTGATGTCACTGTATTTGTATAATTAAAAACTTATTGAAATATGTCACAGAAAAGGTATTTTTTTACCTCAGAATCCGTATCAGAAGGACACCCTGACAAAGTTGCAGATCAGATTTCCGATGCAGTTCTTGATGATTTTCTTCGTCAGGACTCCAGTTCACGCGTTGCCTGCGAAACCTTTGTCACAACAGGCCAGGTTATTGTCGGCGGTGAAGTTACCACAAAAGGCACTGTTGATATCCAGACAATAGCCCGTAAGGTTGTCAGTGAAATCGGCTACACCAAAGGCGAATACATGTTTGAAGCCAACTCATGCGGCGTTCTTTCAGCATTGCACAGTCAGTCGCCTGATATCAACCGCGGTGTTGACCGCAAGGAAGAAATTGCTGACGAGTTTGACCGTGTCGGCGCTGGAGACCAGGGTATGATGTTCGGCTATGCATGCACAGAAACTCCTGAGTTGATGCCTGCAGCAATCCAGTTTGCTCAGCAGCTTGTCAAGGTACTTGCCGAAATCCGCAAGAAAGGCAACATCATGACCTACCTTCGCCCTGATGCAAAAAGCCAGGTAACCCTTGAATATGAAAACGAAAAAGTAATCCGCGTTGATGCTGTTGTAGTGTCAACCCAGCACGATCCGGAACCGGAAGGCGTCAGCGAAGCTGCATGGCAGGAGGTCATTAAACATGACATCATTGAACATGTCATCAAGGTTGTCATCCCTGCTTCCCTGATAGATGCAAACACAAAGTTTCATATCAACCCGACCGGACGCTTTGTCATCGGCGGACCACATGGCGATACCGGCCTGACCGGACGCAAAATCATTGTCGATACCTATGGCGGAGCAGCTCCTCATGGCGGCGGCGCATTCAGCGGCAAAGATCCTTCGAAGGTTGACCGCAGTGCAGCTTATGCATCACGTCACGTTGCAAAGAACATCGTAGCAGCCGGACTTGCAGAGAAATGCACGGTTCAGGTCTCATATGCCATTGGTGTCGCACGTCCGGTGTCGATCTACATCAATACCCACGACACGGCAAAACACGGCCTCAACGATGCCCAGATTCAGGAAAAAGCAGAAGTGATCTTCGATCTCCGCCCTGCAGCTATCATTCAACGGTTCAGCCTCGACAAACCCCAGGGCTGGAAGTATCAGGATACTGCTGCCTATGGTCATTTCGGTCGTGATATCTTCCCTTGGGAAAAAACTGAAAAGGTTGAAGAGCTGAAAAAAGCCCTCAATCTGGCCTGAACTATCTCAACCTATTAAATACAAAAAACGTTATGACTGTTGCCGAGGTGCTTGATTATAAAGTAGCGGATATCTCTCTTGCTGAATGGGGACGCAAGGAAATTGAGATCGCTGAGAAAGAGATGCCTGGCCTTATGGCTACGAGAAAAAAATATGCAGGCAAGAGCCCTTTGAAGGGTGCCCGTATTGCCGGCTCTCTCCATATGACCATCCAGACAGCCGTGCTTATTGAAACCCTCGTGGACCTTGGAGCAGAGGTACGCTGGGCAAGCTGCAACATTTTTTCCACTCAGGACCATGCTGCTGCGGCCATCGCAAAAACCGGTGTTCCGGTTTTTGCATGGAAAGGCGAAACCCTTGAAGAATACTGGTGGTGTACACGCCAGATTCTTGAGTTTGAAGGAGGAAAAGGACCGAACCTCATCGTCGATGACGGCGGTGACGCAACCCTTCTGATCATCCTTGGTTACAAAATTGAAAACAACCCGGAACTGCTCGAAAAAGCTCCCGGCAATGCTGAAGAAAAAGCACTTTACCAGCAGCTCAGGGAGGTCTTTGAAGAGGACAACCAGCGCTGGCATAAGGTGGCTGCAGAAATGAAGGGTGTTTCGGAAGAGACAACTACCGGTGTTCACCGTCTCTATCAGATGCTGGAAAAAGGTGAACTGCTTTTCCCAGCCATCAACGTCAACGACTCAGTAACCAAATCAAAGTTTGATAACCTCTACGGATGCCGTGAGTCACTTGCTGACGGCATCAAGCGGGCAACCGATGTGATGGTTGCCGGCAAAGTTGTTGTCGTACTTGGTTATGGCGATGTCGGTAAAGGCTCTGCCAGGTCTATGCGCGCATATGGCGCTCGTGTGATCGTCACAGAAATCGATCCTATCTGCGCACTGCAGGCAGCGATGGAGGGATACGAAGTATCCACCATGGATGAAGCTGTCAAGGAAGGAAATATCTTTGTTACCACAACCGGCAACAAAGATGTCATCACCCTTGAGCATATGAAGCAGATGAAAGACGAAGCTATTGTCTGCAACATCGGTCACTTCGACAACGAGATTCAGGTTGAACAGCTCAATAACTTTGCTGGAGCAAAAAAACTGAATATCAAGCCACAGGTCGATAAATACACCTTTGAAAACGGCAACTCCATCTATCTTCTGGCTGAAGGACGCCTTGTCAACCTGGGATGCGCAACCGGCCACCCTTCATTTGTCATGAGCAACTCGTTTACCAACCAGACGCTTGCACAAATCGAACTCTGGACCAAACAGTATGAGATCGGTGTCTACCGGCTGCCGAAAGAACTCGATGAAGAGGTCGCAAGACTGCACCTTGAACAGCTCGGAGTGAAGCTCACAAGGCTTACGGAAGAGCAGTCTGAATACCTGGGTATTCCTCTCGATGGACCCTACAAACCCGAACATTACCGCTATTGATTGCGGATGTTTACTGCAAACAAAAAAGGCAACCTGTCCGGGTTGCCTTTTTTGTTTGCTGGGGCGGCAGGATTCGAACCTGCGGATGTCGGCTCCAAAGGCCGATGCCTTACCACTTGGCGACGCCCCATTACACGTTCTATCACGGCTGATCTGAATCATAACCGGTGCCGAATATACGCACAATAAGAGAAAATCACAACCACTTACCGACATACCTTACCTACGGGAGTTCAATATTTTCATCATCCCCCCGCGTGCCTCGCATACTCTCTTTATAAGCTTGCCGTTACACCACGCAACCCGTATCTTCCACTCAATTAACTGAATGTTCTGTGTGTCCTGCAGAAATGCATTCAAAAGGAATTTGTTAAACTGAAACCGCCAGGCAATGACAAAAATTAAAATCTGCGGAATAACCCGGCTTCAGGATGCTCTCGAGGCAAGCCATGCAGGAGCCGATGCACTGGGTTTTAATTTCAGCAGCATAAGCCCTCGCATGATCGATCCCGAACTGGCGAAGGCAATCATAAAAATGTTGCCGCCGTTTATCCAGACTGCAGGCATTTTCGTCGATCAATCGCCGACAGAAATCAATGCCATCTGCCGCTTCTGCAATCTGCACATTGCACAACTCCACAACGATCACTACACCCCTGAAAAGGCTCGATCCATTAAAAATGCAAAAGTAATCAAAGTCTTTCGTCCTGCAGAAAATTTTGCAGCAGAAGAGGTCATGGAATTCGCAAAAGAGAGCGGCATCAATACCTTCCTCTTTGATGCCTACCGGCCCGGTATGCCTGGCGGAACGGGAAAAATTATCAAAGCATCTCTTGCCTCGCGGATCTTCAATGAACTTGGCAGTTCATACTACGCCATTCTGGCTGGCGGACTGAACGAAACAAACGTTGGCGAGGCAATTCGCAGCATCCATCCGTACGGCGTTGATACCGCATCAGGTGTTGAAAGCACTCCTGGTATAAAAGATCCCGTAAAAATGAAAGCTTTTATCCGGGCAGTACGCGAAAGCGCTGATTAAACTTCTCCACAATCAGTTACCTGATCCAGGATCAACTCCGAAGTGGTTTCGGGCAATTCAACCGTAATCAGGTGTCCGCAGTCAGGTATACTGACAAAGCGACCGTTCCTGGCAAACTCATTCAGTTTTTTTGTATTCTCACTGGTCATGATAGCATCCCCCTCCCCAGCCACAAAAAGAATCGGTATATCCACAGCCCTGACCATATCCGGCACTGACTCAGTAATCTCAAAAGAGGTTATCTGCCGGGTTGTCTGATCGATAGCTTCCGGTGCACAGAGTCCGAGACTTTTAAATCCTATAAGAATATCATGAAGCATAACCGTATTCTTCGCGAGAACGAGCCGGGCAAATATATAGGCAGGAAGCCACCACGTCAGTTTGCGTAAAAGATTGTTAAAAACAAAAGTAATGGTGCCTGTTGCAACTGCCTGGGTAAAATGACTGTTCGGCAGATATCCGAAATTAAAAAAAGTCATTGATCGGATCAGTTCAGAATGAGCGCGCGCATAATCAAGTGCAACAAAAGGACCGAAAGAGAATGCCGCTATATGAAATTGTCCGAGCCCGAGTTTCATGACAAGCTCATTCAGGTCATGTGCAAAAAAATCAATATGATAGTGGTTTTTCGGATCATTGTCAGACCATCCATGCCCGCGCATGTCGTAAGCGATCGTCCGAATCCCCTTGTCATTGAGGTACCGTATCACATGGTGCCACCACATCCACCAGCAATCCCAGCCATGAATCAGTAACACGGTCTGGGCAGCATCTTTCGGGCCGGAATCATGATAATGATGAACAATACCATTCAATTCAATAAAGCAGCTCTTCTCCATTAAAGAGAGTTCGTAGGCTGCACGTTTTACAGCTGCATTGTCCTGTGATGTCTGAAGCTCAAGAAGTTCCTGACGATAATGGGTAAATTTCTGTGTGGGAAGTGATGCAAGGTGAGCCATAACGCATACCGGATGTGGGTGAATAGAGATATGGTCTTATATTTTATAAATATATACAAAAAATATTGACCATGATCAGAAAATGCGGCCGGGAAGCTTTTCGAGCAGTAAGCAAACAGCTTTACCGTGGTTATTTTCGGGATGCAGGAGCGTTCGTAAATATTTGTTCACATTCTCGCCTGATAATTTCCTGCTGTTCAAGAATAAGTTCAGGTTCAACCGTAAAGTGGTTAAGCAGAAGCGAGAAAATCTGGATAGAGGTTTCAAATTTTTCTGTAACAACAACATCCGCTCCAACCTTGTAAAGGTCGGCCACATCATCAAGAGTTCTTGCCCTGACAATTATGAACGCCTTATTATTGATCTCCCGAATCATCCTGATACTTTTCCCGATTGCAGTAGCATCCGAAATACCCAGCACAACTGCACGAGCATGATCTATTCCTGCCCTTATCAGAGCTTTTTTATCAGTACAGTCGCCGTAATAAATCGGTTCCCCCTTTTTTTTCATGGTTTTAACCATATCCCTGTCAATTTCGAGCACCGCATAAGAGATATTGGTTGCATGAAGCACTGCAGCCACATTCTGACCATTGAGACCGAACCCGATAATAGCGGCGTGAATCTCTCCCGCGCAAATAATTGTACTGTCGGGAGGCCGAACAGGAGGAGCAGAAGAATCCCTCGATACAAGCGGAATAAACCCTAGCGCCGGCACAACCTGATCGGCAAACCTGGGAGCAGCAGCAATCATAGCCGGAGTGACGATCATGGTTACCACACTGACAGCAAGCATTGCCTGAAAGACCTCTTGATTGATAAGATTATTCTTTAATCCAGTCTCTGCCAGCACAAAGGAGAACTCTCCGATCTGGGCAAGCGCCATACCAGCCATCATGCTGACCCTCAGTGAGTTGCCAAGAAAAAGAGAAACAGCTGCAACAATCAACCCCTTGACCAGCAACACCAATAAAGCTATTGAGACAAAAAACGGCAGATTAATCATCTTAACATCGAGCAGAAGCCCTACGGATATAAAAAAGATACTGCTGAATGCCTCACGAAATGGATCGATGGTCACACTTATCTGATGACTTTCATCGGTACTTGCGATAATCATACCGGCAACAAATGAACCGAGAGCAAGCGAAAGACCGGCCAGAGAGGTCAGGTAGGCAGCGCCGAAACAAATGACAAGAGCCCCGATAACAAGAACCTCTCTTGCATGAAGTGATGCTATCAGACGAACCATTCGCGGCATGAGAAGCCTGAAACCTATAAAAATACCTGCAGCAAACAACACGATGATGCCGACTTTGTCAGCCAGAATAACGAAAGAGCGGGTAGCTTCGGGATTCAATAGATCAATGCCGATCATCAAGGGGACAATTGCTATGTCCTGAAAAATAAGAATCCCCAAAGCAATTCGTCCGTGCGGTAAAGCGAGCTCATCACGGTCTGTTAAAATTTTCAGACAGATCGCCGTGCTGCTGACTGAAAAGGTAAATCCAAGAAACGCTGCGGCTGTAAAAGAAATGCCACGATCTATGACGAGCATGAACCAGTAGGAAAAAAAGCTGATTGCCAGACCAGTCAAAAGAATCTGGACAATCCCGCCCACCAGAACAATTTTTTTAAGTTTTTTAAGGTCATCAAGTGAAAATTCCAGCCCTATGGTAAACAAAAGCAGAATCACACCAAGCTCGGCAAGCGTTGAAATCAGCTTCTGGTCATAGACCGCAGCAATACCTGACGGACCAAGAAGAATGCCTGTAAAAATCAAACCGATGACCGGCGGAATTTTCAGACGCTGAAAAACCAGAATGATAGCAACTGCCAGTGCCCCGATAAGCACCAGTTCGCCAAGAAAATCAAATTCATGCATAGAGAGAGCACCTGGTCACTGGAAGAAAAAGAATCCTTTCCTTAAAAAATAACAGTTTATTGCATTTGACAAGGGGAGATCGTTACTGCTATCTTCAGCTTTTCAGCATATTTTTTCTTACTGTTCTTTTCTGAATTCCTTACAATAATTTATCTATCGAGCTGTTATGCCTGTTCAAGTCATCTATATTACGGCACTGCTTCTCTTCCTCGCCATATTCCCGCTCCCTTCTGAATTTTTTAGCCTGCTGCGAATCGTCGCTGCCGGAACATTTGCCTGGGGAGCGTACAGGAATTTCAGCAAGAAAATGCTTTTGCTGCCCCTTGTCTATACGCTGTTTGCGATACTGTTTAATCCGATTATGGAAATAAATCTTGCGAAGGAGATGTGGATACCGATTGACCTTGTTGCAGCAGTAATCCTGCTCGCGACAAAAAATCATATCGCGGAATAGAAGAACAAACAAGAAAAATAGCTGTAAAAAAGGCGGCTCAATGAACCGCCTCCCTCAAACAATTGCGAAACTATCAAACCTGAACGAACTGCGAAGCTGTTGCGCAGCAAATCGGACAAATTGCCGGTGGCGTACCAAGCTCAATATGACCGCAGAAAGGACAAAGCCAGACTTCGGAAGCCGTAATGTCCTTGCCGGTGCGAACAGCTTCCAATGCCTGTTTATAGAGTTCCGCATGCTGCCGCTCAGCCTTGAGCGCAAAAGAAAACATCTTTTTTGCAGGATGATTATCCGTTTCAGCCTGTTCAAGCATCGGTGGATACATTTCTGTATGCTCAAAGGTTTCACCGCCAATGGCAGCCTGCAAATTATCTGCAGTTGAACCTATTCCCCCAAGCGCCGCAAAATGCCCTTCAGCATGAATTGATTCCGCCTGGGCTGTTGTGCGGAATAGCTTCGCTATATTACTGAACCCGGCTTTTTCGGCTTCTTTTGCAAAAGCAAGGTACTTCTGGTTTGCCTGACTCTCACCGGCAAAAGCATCTTTCAGATTCTCATTCGTTGTGGACATAAACGTTGTTTCTCCTTTTATTTTCTTCAAAATGGCCGAGTTATGGTTCCAAAAAAATAGTAATCATGGTTATGCAATAATCCAACACCATAACAGATTTAATCGTTTTTTTTATAAAACCCCTTTGCCCTGATGAGATCAACCCACTCTCTGGCTTTTTTTTCTGCCGATACTGACGGCATCGAGTGAATAACATTGGCTATGTCCCTTAAGGCTATCCTGCCTGTTCCGGGAAAATCAACCTCTCTTGGATCGCCCAGAATCCATGTCTGCGGCTGTGTCGTCTTTCCTTTTTCAGGGTGACTATACTCGATCGGCTGAAACACATCATCAAATGAGCGTTCTCTCCACTCACCGGCAGGAAATGTAATCATTGAAGCGACATCACCCCGAGGATTGAGCCTCGCACATCCTGCGGAAAGAATCAAAGGAGGACCAAAAACAGAGGTGGAATACTCCTTTGGTGTCCCCGTATAACCAACCATAACGGTACCGCTTGCGATACCAATATCAGGGCAGAATTTCATTGCATCATGATCCCCCATCCATCGGGCTACATGCAGGGCATCGACAAAAGGGTCCTCAGATCCAAATCGTTTCGAAAAAAGCAACACAAGCGCATTATCAAGAAATCTCTCGATAACACAAAAATGCTCAATCAGAGATGATTCCCGCATCCAGACAAGAAACATGTTCAGATAGATAAGCATTCCGGCGGGAGAAAGTTCAACGGAGAGTCGTGCAAAATCTGAGATACCGGCATAAAGTACTGTAGCCTCAAGTTCAATTCCCTTTACCGAAAAACAACCGGAATAGTGATCATCAATTTCAACATCAATGGTCAAGGGCTGGGAAATGAGAAAATCCGTTATGGTGTTAAAGCTGAATGGCGTTTTCACCACACTGTCATGTTATTTGGTCTGTAATGCAATATTTTATATGCATTTAAGGAATTACAACCCGACTTTTGCCCTATCCAGTCCACCGACGTTAAAATCAAAAATTTTTTCACCGTTTTGTGACAATTGAGCTGCGATTTTCAGTTCTTTTGCGTTTGTGATTTGTCTGATAAAATTCTGGGGTTCATGAATGAATAACAAGTCAGTCCTGCGGTCACCCGGCCTGTCCACCGAAATCCAGAGTGCATCTCCACCATCAATCTTTACCCGTATTTTATCTCCCGTGTAAAACTGACCTTTATCAACAGCAAACAGAACTTCCGGATCTCCGCCTTTAAGCTTTCTTATCATTATCAATCCATGATTTACACCGGCATAGGGTGATAATAAATTTATCGAGTTTCTGCTCCGTACTGTTGCGGCAGAGAGTTCTGTCTGATCTTTATCCACAGTTATCTTTTCGTAAATCCAGTTACCGGGAGCTTCCGCTGCAACAACCCGCGATGCCAGCACCATAAAGAGCAATAACATGAACACCTTTTGAGGTCTCACCTGTTTATATGAATACGATATTATCCGCATTGTCGTTGAATATGCTGTTATGTTCCGGCCCTTCATAAAATACACAACGGCCAGGTCGTTTTATATGAGTAATTGAAGAAATCATCGGAGAGCACTGACAAAAAAATACTTTTACATGAAGTTTATACCATTGATATATAGTGAGAAAATCTATATATAGAAATCCATGCCCGCCAAGGGCTGCCCTGTTCATTTTTTTTCCGATTCTCATCATGTTCAGACCAAAGTTATTTTCAATTTTACCGGAGCTCACCCCTGACCGGATAATGAAGGATGTCGTTGCGGGTGTCATGGTTGGCATTGTTGCTTTACCATTGGCGATAGCTTTTGCAATAGCATCTGGCGTATCCCCTGAAAAAGGCCTTATCAGCGCCGTTGTCGGAGGATTTCTTGTCTCTTTTCTTGGAGGAAGCAGGGTTCAGATAGGGGGACCTACCGGTGCCTTTATTGTGATTCTTTATGGAATTGTCCAGCAATACGGTATTAACGGCTTGATGCTGGCAACCATCATGTCAGGCATTATCCTCATGATCATGGGATTCGCCCAGTTCGGTTCACTGATCAAGTTTATTCCCTATCCGGTTATTGTGGGGTTCACAAGCGGTATTGCCGTCATTATTTTTTCAAGCCAGATTAAAGATTTTCTCGGTCTTAACATTGCACATGTCCCCGCTGATTTTATCAGTAAGTGGACTGCTTATGGCCGCAACCTTCCAACGCTTGACCTTTTGAGTTTGATGATCGGTATGCTTGCCCTTCTGATTATACTCTTCTGGCCGAAAATTTCCCGAAAAATCCCCGGTTCACTTGTTGCCATCATTGCTACAACGCTGACCGTACAATACTTTCACCTGCATGTTGCAACTATTGAATCCCGTTTTGGAGAAATTCCATCCATGATTCCTGTACCATCGCTTCCTTTTTTTGATTTTGCTACCATCAGGCAACTCATCATGCCGGCAACCACCATTGCCTTGCTTGGTGCAATAGAAGCACTGCTGTCGGCAGTTGTGGCTGATGGCATGATAGGAAGCAGGCACAAATCGAATATGGAACTGATAGCCCAGGGAGCTGCCAATATCATTACCCCTCTTTTCGGTGGTTTACCCGTCACAGGCGCTATCGCAAGAACGGCGACCAATGTCAAAAACGGCGGGAGAACACCTGTAGCCGGAATGATTCACGCCGTAACGCTTCTTTTGATCATGCTGCTGTTCGGCAAGTGGGCAAAGCTCATTCCGATGCCGGCTCTGGCGGCCATCCTTATTATTGTTGCCTGGAACATGAGCGAAATCAAGGTGTTCCGAGAACTCCTGAAAAGCCCTAGAAGCGATGTTGTTGTGCTTCTGACGACATTCAGCCTCACCGTTGTCTTTGATTTGACACTTGCCATAGAGATCGGCATGCTGCTTTCCGTCGTTCTTTTCATGCAGCGGATGGCCCAACTCTCCAATGTCGGCGTCATTACAAAGGATCTGAAAGACAGTGATGAAGAAGAGGATCCCAACACTATTGTGACAAGGAAAGTACCTGATGGTGTAGAGGTCTTTGAATTTAACGGTCCATTTTTCTTTGGCGCAGCAAGCAAGTTCAGAGAAGCCATGCACATTGTTGAAAAGGCACCTAAAATACGCATCATCAGAATGCGCAACGTGCTCTCGATTGATGCCACCGGCCTGAATCTGATGAAAGAACTTCTCAAGGACTGTATAAAAGCAGAAACAAGGCTGATCTTGTCGGGCGTGCATGCCCAGCCGCTCTTCGCTCTTCAGCAGTACGGGTTATACGATGAGATCGGTGAAGAAAACATTTTCGGTAATATTGATGACGCACTCGACCATGCAAGGGAGATTCTCGGACAACCAAAACTGGGCCGGCAACCCAACTTTGTACCTACGGTTGAACGGGAAAAAAACATGACTTCCTGATAGATGGAGTTCGAACAGAAATGAGCAAGAGAGGGCAGAATAACGATCTCTGCCTCTCTCTCAGCCGAAAACGTACACCGGTTACTGCTCTTTACTGCTGTAGGTGCGGATACATGAAACAGCTTTCATGTCATAATAGGTGTTGATACTGGCACCATCCTTTGACTCCTCAGTCACCCTCAAAAAAAGATCACTGATAAAGAGAACTGCATCTTCATAGATCTTCCCCTCATTGATCTGTAACTTAACACCCTTTCGGATTTTTCTTGACATTGTTCCATGGAGCGGAACTGAGGAATATTCAAGAACTTTTTCCCAGGCCTGCAGGTTATTTTCTGCCATAGTTTTAATTAATTATTGTTGAGAATATGTTAATTCGCCTTAATTTATATCATAGAAGTAAAAATATAACTTAATAATTTAGATTAATAAAAATTTTTCCTTAATATAAGGATGAATGATGGAATATGAACCTGAGGTCTGACAATCATGGAAACGATACTCTTTTACGAAAAACCGGGATGCCAGAACAATATCCGGCAAAAAAAGATTCTTGAGCTTGCAGGGCATGCGGTTGAATCAGTCAGCCTTCTCGAACACCCGTGGACAAAAGAGGAGCTTGATCACTATCTCGGAGAAAAAAAAATTGCTGACTGTTTTAATCCAGCTGCACCGGCAATAAAATCGGGGCTTGTAAACCCTCTTGAATTCACAAAAGATGAGGCTCTGGAGGCAATGATCAAGGAGCCTTTACTGATAAAGAGACCCCTTATGAAAATCGGCAACCGTTGCATTCAGGGATTTGATGCAGAGGTACTGAAGAATCTTATCAATCTGAAGCCGGTTCAGGGTGCTGAAAATATCGTAGAAGGGTTCGGAATAGAAGATCTGAATTCATGTCCCCATATCGACAACTCATCATGTATAAAACAGGAGCAATGAAACTATGGAAACAACAATACGACCACTTGGAACAGTCATGCAGCTTCTCGAAGAGCTTGGTCATGAAGTAACTTATGCCTATGACGATCTGGTTTTTGTCAATCATAATGGCTTTCTTCTTCAGTTTGAGAATACGGGCTCAGTCCTGAACCTTTTCTTCAACCAGAACTGCCCGAAAAAAGATGCCGATGACGTTGAGCAGAGCATCATACCCGCCGGTGATAAAAAGGGCCTTTCGATTATCAAAAAAGGCCGGTTCAATGTCACCGAGCAACCTGATGAAAACCTGCAGATCGAATTTTTTGATAACTGAAAAACATAATCATGCTGCGGTTCCCGGTCAGGTTCAAAAATCAATAGGCCGGGAATCTTCTTCCTGTCTCATATCTCATACTCGATGATGATTTCCTTTGTTTTCAGCATATCGGCCACCTCCTTTACTGCGGCGGCAATGCTTCCTCCGGCAGGGAGCTGAAGATCGGAATGGTATCGGGAGAAGCCGTTTTCACCCATGTTGACGACAAGAATGTCGCTGGGCGCGTTCAACTGCTTCAAGATTTCGATATCATAATCATCAGCATCATCAATAGTAGTGATGAAAATAAGCCCGGCATCAGTGAGAATACGGGCCAGCTCTCCGATTCTTCTCAGTCTCTCTCCTGCGTTATCGACATGGTATCCCAAGTCAGCATCCAGGCCACGGTCAATATTGGCAACGCCAAGATAATAAGCGTTCAGGCGGTTGTTAAACAAGCCTTGTTCAAGAGCTTTGGCCACTGATCGTTTGCCTGTGCCGGGAACTCCGGTAAAGACAATGAATTTAGCCCGATGCCGGTTTGCAAGTTCCCTTTCTTCCGATTTGATCAACCCTTTTTCCCAGTTGTTCTCCCGCTCGCGGATATGACGCTGCAGCAGGGTTTCGTCAGTTGAAAGGTTCTCAATGACAATACCCCCACCGGCAATTTCATAATTGTCAACGATAACAAAACGCCCGGTTGTCTCACTTGCGGCTGCTGTATCAAATGCAATGGGACGGGATGTTTCGAGAATGCACTCCCCTACATCGCGGCAATCGAGCTGATGTTTATGTTTACTGTAACTCAGATCGGATGCATCAAGCGTATTGCAGATTTCTGCAAGCTTCACCGAGGCGCGTGCAGAACCAATCTTAAGCTTATACTCCTTCTCCATGATCATCGGCGCTCTGCCAACCCAGAAAATATTCACCCTGAAACGAGTGCCCACTTCAGGTAACGGTTCACAGGGTTTCACCATGAGTTCACCGGGACGTATATAGATCTGGGTGGTAAGGGTAAACCCAAGAGCCTCGCCTGTTAAGGCGACTTGTTTAGGAGCAGTGTTGAACGACTCTACGGATTGTATGGCCGACTGCTTCCCTGAAGGGAGAAACAGCACCTCATCACCAACACTCACCGAACCGGCAGCAACCGTACCTGCTGCAATTCTCCGGTCATCGTTCTGACGGGTAAACTTGTAGATATCCTGTACAGGAAAACGAAACGGCTTGTCCTGGAGCTGCTTGTCGCTGGTGAATCCGTCGAGTTGTTCAAGCACAGTAGCTCCCTTGTACCAGGGCATACGTTCTGAAAGCGTAGCGATGTTGTCGCCTTCGCGGGCACTGACAGGAATAAAGCTTACGGGCTTCACCTTGATCTGGGCAAGAAACTCCGAATAGTCGGCTTTCAGCCTTTCAAAAACCTCTTCGCTGAAATCGACAAGATCCATTTTGTTGACCAGCACTGTGACCTGTTTCACACCAAGCATTGAAACCATCTGGCCATGCCGCTTTGAGTTTTCCCTGATGCCTTCATCTACGTCAATAACAAGCAGTGCTGATTCAGCTCTTGATGCGCCGGTTATCATGTTTTTTAAAAACTCAATATGACCGGGAGCATCGATAATGATATAGTCGCGCGCGGCTGTCTTAAAAAAACAGCGAGCCATGTCAATGGTGATCCCCTGTGACTGCTCATCTTTTAGCGCATCAAGAAGAAAGGCATACTCGAAAGGCTTTGAGTTCCTCCGGCAGTTCTCTCTTACTGATTCAAGCCTGCCCTTTGGAAGTGTACCCGTATCTGCAAGCAGTCGGCCAATCACCGTGCTTTTGCCGTGATCAACATGACCGACAATAACTATATTCATTTGTGCTCGTCCATTCATCATACCAATGCGAAAATAATATTTACTGATCCTTCATTATCACCTGCCCACGCTACATATATCCGTCGCGGCGCAGGGTTTCAAGCCCGCCATCCTCACTATCCTGAGCACGTCCTGACCTCTCTGCAATATTGGAGAGCCTGCCGCTTTTAAGCTCGTCGATGATTTCAGATACCGTTCGTGAACCTGAATCGACTGGATTGGTGCATGGATAACAACCGAGTGAGCGGTACCTTGTGCCGCTGCCCTGATTAAAATAGAGCGCCACTACAGGGATTTTTTCTCTTTCGATATATTCCCAGATGTTCAGCTCGGTCCAGTCGAGCAGAGGGTGAATGCGAACATGGGTTCCGGGGGAAAAATCAGTCTTGAACTGGTTCCAGAACTCGGGTGGCTGGTCGCCTACATCCCAGACGTTATCCTTGTCGCGGGGCGAGAAATAGCGCTCTTTCGACCGGCTCCCCTCTTCATCAGCCCTGACGCCAACGATTACGCCGGTATAGGGTTCACTGCCCTCATCGGGCACATAGTGCTTCAGGTCGTGATCCATGCGGTAACGAGGCCACTCACCGGAAAGAGTGTGTTTCAGCGCTTCGCTTTTCAGGTATTTGCAGCAGGTGATGCGATCGGTATTTCCGTCAGGAAAGGTGAGCTTGCTCTCAAGCGCCTCGCGGTTTTCGCCGTACATCATGTTAAGATTCCATTCCAGAGCTATACGGTCGCGATACGAAATCATTTCAGGAATTTTGTAATGCGTATCGATATGTACAAGCGGGATAGGGACATGGCCGAAAAAAGCTTTACGGGCAAGCCACAGCATGACAGTGCTGTCCTTGCCGATTGACCAGAGCATGCAGAGGCTTTTAAATTCACGGTAGGCTTCCCTGAGGATATAGACACTTTGAGCTTCGAGCTTATCGAGATGATCCATTCTTTCTTGATATAGTTACTTATGTTCACGGTGGAGGCCGCACTCGCGATGTTCGGCAATTTCCCACCACCAGCGTCCCGCTCTGATATCCTCTCCGGGTTTGACTGCTCTGGTGCAAGGTGCACAGCCTATGCTCGGATAGCCACGGTCATGAAGAGCATTATACGGAACTGAGTTGGTTTTGACATAGTCCCATACCCAGGCTTCCGATACTTCGGCAAGGGGATTTATTTTGTAGAGTCCGAATGCCGCATCCCACTCAACAGGGGCAACGGCAGTTCTGGTGACCGACTGCTCCCGGCGGAGGCCGCATATCCATGCTTTCAGTGTCGAAAGTTTGCTGGTAAGCGGCAGTACCTTTCGAATGCGGCAGCACTCCCGACGAAGTTCAACACTTTCATAAAAAAGGTTTGCCCCATAACTGGTCACCAGTGCCTGAACAGCAGATGTCTCAGGAAAAAGCACCTCTATCTGCATACCGTAGTGCTTCCTCGTTGCATCAAGAACATCGTACGTTTCCTGCGGCAATCGACCTGTATCCAGAGTAAAAACAGGAACCTGGAGCTTTTCATGCTGAAGAATATCGGTAATGACCTGATCTTCGGCACCAAAACTGGATGCAAGTGCCGTTGATGCTTCACCAAAAAGCTCAACAGCACGGCAGATGATCTCTGCAGGTGTTTTGCCGGATAGTTCCAAACTCAGTTTTTCAACCTTTTCCCTGCTCATATACCAAGAATTTCATCCTTTATCTTTTCCAGCCCAATCCGGTCGATCATATGCCCGAAACGCTCCTTTTTATGTGCATGATCTCTATACACTGATACGGATTTTTCTATTAAAAGAAACAATTCTTCTTCACTTTCCACCAATCTTTTCAAAATAGAGGCAAAACGGGGAATTCTCCCCATGGTTCCGCCGATAAAAAGAGTATATCCTTTCCTGCCCACAACCCATGCCTTGTCGGTACAGAATGAGGTACAGGCACTGCAGTTGATGCATTTCTCCTGATCGGAGGTATAACTATATTCATCTTGATTTGTATTACGTTCAATTGCATTGACCGGACAGATCGGTATGCATAAACCGCAATCTCTGCAAGCCGACGGAACCCATTTCGGTTCTATGGCTCCCCTGACACCGATATCGTTTTCATTCGCCTTTGTGCAGTTGTTTGCACAACCCGTTACCGACATCTTGAATTTCGAATGTGTTTCCTTTTTGAAATATTCTGCATCAAGCTCCCTTGCAATCTTCTTGGTGTCAAACACTCCCCAACGGCATGTCTCACCTCCCGGACACGCAACAATGACTCGAACCCGAGGGCCACAGGAGCCTAACTCAACCCCTGCCTGCCGGAGTTCAAGTTCCGCATTTTCCAGATTGTCGCGATGTACGTAATGGATTTCAACTCCCTGACGTGTTGAAAGATGAACAAACCCTCGTCCGTATTGTTCAGCAACCCTTGCTATACATGAGAGTTGCAATGCTGTAAGATCGCCAGCAACCGCTTTCAGACGCAACACATAATAATTCGGCTGCTTCTGGCCCATCATCCCAACTTTGCTCACAGGCGCTGTATAAGGCTCTTGTACCTGCATACTTTTTAACGTTCTAAGTTTCTAAAACAACACTCACCCCTCAACCAGATCACCATTCTCTCGCAACAACTCCATGTCTGATTAACAATTGTCAATAAACCCTTATCTCTTAATCATATCCAAGCGCATACCCTATAAATACCATAAATATGGTATGCGGAAGTGAAAATTCCAGGAGAGCAATATCAGATAAAAATGCAGTTATATATAAATAATAAAATAAGTTAAATCAACGAATATGCTATTCTGAGGAGTGACGGTCGATAATAAGAATTGCTTGTATTTCAAGATGATGTTATGTATAATTAACAATTGTAGAGACATATAGCCATATAGGGATCTAAAGAAGAGTGAAATATATGTGCGCTGATGCCGGAATAAGACCCGTCTCTTGATACCCGAAGGAGTTAGCTTGTACCATCGATGACACGATGGTTATTGTTACGTTCGACAAGATTGTTTCCCAAGAGAGATTTAACACCTTGCTGAAACCCAGCATCTTTACTCGATGACGTTTGTAACAGCGATAGCCGTTGCGTTGTTATCAGGTTTCTTTTTTCCCTGAGTGTATTTCATCTTAATAATTCGTAACAACGGAGGCAAGATAATGGCAAAAAAAATAGTCGTGTTAGGTGGTGGTACTGGCGGAACAATCATCTCGAATAACCTCAGGAGACACTTACCTAAAGATTGGGAAATCACAGTGATCGATCGTGATGACCGGCATATCTATCAACCAGGAATGCTTTTTGTTCCTTTCGGGATCCAAAAGTCAAATACACTTGTCCGATCAAGGAAAAAATATATCCTTCCTGATGTTAATTTTGTGATTGATGAAATCACTCATATTGACCCGGACAAGAAGGAAGTAAAAACCAAGAACCATAAATTTTCGTACGATTTTCTCGTTATCAGCACCGGATGCAAGATAGTGCCTGAAGAGAATGACGGCCTCATGGATGCATGGGGCAAGAATGCCTTCTCTTTTTATACTATCGAAGCAGCTGAAATGCTTCAGAAGAAACTGAAAGAGTTTGTTGGAGGTAAACTGGTCATGAATATTGCCGAACTTCCCTTCAAGTGCCCGGTAGCACCTATCGAGTTTGTCTTTCTGGCTGACTGGTACTTCAAGAATAGAGGCATCAGAAACAAAACCGAGATCGAATTAGTTACTCCTCTGCCTGGTGCTTTTACGAAACCTAAAGCTTCTGCGGTTTTCATTGAGTCTGCCAAAAGCAAGAACATTAAAATAACGACCGGTTTCGAGCTCAATGCCGTCAATGGAAAAGAGAAATATATAGAATCGGTAAAGGGGGATAAGGTGTCATTTGATACGTTGGTCATCGTACCATCAACCATCGGTGACAAGGTGATCAGTGATTCAGGTATGGACGACGGGATAGGCTATGTACCAACTCACCATAACACCCTTAAGGCTCTAAAGTACGACAGTATCTACGTGATTGGCGATGCTACAAACGTTCCCACATCCAAGGCAGGCTCGGTTGCCCATTATGAAGCAGATGTAGTGGTTTTCAACATCATGTCTGAAATACATGGAGTCAAACCTGAGGAGATATACGATGGCCATTCAACCTGTTTCATCGTTTATTCAAAGGGAACATCCTCACTCATCGACTTCAACTATAAAATAGAACCATTGCATGGCATGTTTCCTGCGCCTAAATTCGGGCCATTCAGTCTTCTTAAGGAAACCAAGATGAACTGGTATGGTAAACTTGGTTTTGAATGGCTCTACTGGAATGTTCTTCTTGCAGGCCGTCATCTTGGTGCACCTCCAACCCTTGTCATGGCTGGAAAGGAAGTCGGGTAAGAATAGAAACCATGGATTCGGTACAATTGCCCCGGTTGATGATATCGTCGCCACAGAAAAGCTCCGGTAAAACGATGGTCAGCGTTGGCATTTTGTCTCATTTTGTCAGAAAAGGTTTATCTGTCCAGAGTTTCAAGAAAGGACCCGACTTCATTGATCCGATGTGGCTCAGCCTTGCAAGCGGCAAAGAGTGCTTTAATCTTGATCCTTACCTTATGGGCATTGAGGCTTGCTGTGACTCTTTTTTGAGAAACAGCTGCCGCGATAACAGCAGACTCTCTCTTATTGAAGGGAACCATGGTCTGCATGACGGCATTGATCTTGATGGTTCCGACAGCAGTGCAGGAGTTGCCGGGATTTTGGAGACGCCAGTATTGCTTGTCGTTGACAGCAGGCAAACAAACAGGGGAATTGCCGCGCTTGTAATGGGAATGCAGGCGATGCCGCCGAAGGTCAACATAGCCGGGGTTATTTTAAATCAGGTAAGAAGCCCACGTCAAGAGGAAAAGCAGAAAAGGGCGATTGAAAAATTTTGCAATGTACCTGTAGTGGGCTCCATTCCTATGGACAAAGAGCTTGTTATTCCGGAAAGGCACCTTGGATTAACAACGGTAGGCGAAACAGCTGATGCTGAAAAATTTGTTCGAAATGCCGGAGAAAGGATTGCTCATTATTGTGATATGAATACAATCAGATCGCTTTTTAATGAGGCGCCATCACTGCAGAGAATTAAAATTGATACTTGTGAAACCACAACTTACGCGAAAGTAAGAATCGGAGTGTTCAGAGATGCGGCATTCTGTTTTTACTATCCCGAAAACCTGTGCGCACTGAGAAACAACGGTGCTGATCTCGTTTTTATTGATTCGCTTCATGCATCGTCTTTGCCTGACATCGATGGGCTATATCTTGGCGGTGGATTTCCTGAATTTTTTCTGGAACTCTTGAGCACCAACAAGGGACTACTCACTGATGTTCATGAAAAAGTGGAGTCAGGGATGCCTGCTTATGCTGAATGTGGTGGTCTAATCTACCTTTGCAGAAGGGTTGCATATGGAGGTAAAACATATTCGCTAGCCGGACTCCTGCCCTTTGATATAGCGTTTCAGAGTAATCCGGCAGGACATGGATATCTTGATCTGAAAAGTCGTACTGACTCTCCCTGGTTCAGAAAAGGTGTGCCGGTTAAGGCTCACGAGTTTCATTATTCGAAGCCTGTCATGCAGGGAGCAGAGTGTACATACCAGTTTGATGTGATCAGGGGAACGGGAATAACCGGAAAACATGATGGACTGCTATACCGAAACCTGTTTGCATCCTATGGACACATACATGCAATCGGAAATCCAGAGTGGGCAGAGACGTTTGTTTCACTGGCATCCGATATAAAAACCAAAGGACGTGTTGCTGCAGTATGATTTTATCTCTTGTGAACCGGGAAAAAACAAAAAAATGTTCATGGAGAATTTGAATATTTCCAAACAAACCATTAACTATATAGTTATGTCGTTTAACCGTTGTTTAGTTAACGCTCCCCTCTTTATAGGTTATCATTATTGAATCAGTATAGTATACCGTGTCTGACTTAACATCTCATTTCTTGCTGATAGATTTCAGAGGTTTTTTTATTTGCAATTTCGTCATTGATTGCCGGTTTTTCCATTTATACAAAAATCATTAAAGGAGCGAAGTATGTCTATTGAAGTTAATGGTACCAGTTATGCTACCGATGAAAACGGTTATCTCCTTAATCTTGGGGAGTGGACTGAGGATGTCGCAAAGAAGTTGGCCGAAGTTGAAGAGATTGATATGACTGAAGAGCATTGGAATCTTGTGAATTTCCTAAGGGGTTATTATGAAGAATACCAGATAGCTCCAGCAGTCAAAATACTGACTAAAGCTATCGCCAATGAAAAAGGGATGGATAAAAAAGATGCTTCTGAGTTCCTCTACAAGCTTTTCCCGAAGGGTCCGGCTTTGCAGGCCTGTAAAGTTGCAGGACTGCCGAAACCTACAGGTTGCGTTTAAGGACAAAAAAGCTGTTTCCTAAAAAACAAGTTACTGTGAATCAAAGGAGGCATAATGGAAGGCGCTAAAGATGCTGCTTCAGAGGGAGTAGATCATAACAAGGATGGCGGGGCAAACGGTAATGACAAATTTCTGAATCCGACTCCAATGCTTGATGAGTTGGAAAAAGGCCCCTGGCCAAGCTTTATTTCGGGGTTCAAGGAGCTTGCGGAAAGAACGGAAAAGCCCATGCTGCGTGGCGTAATGGATCAGCTCGAATACTCCTATAATACAAAAATGGGGTACTGGAAAGGTGGTCTTGTCACGGTCGATGGTTATGGCGCAGGGGTCATAACCCGCTATTCGATGATAAAAGACAAGATTCCTGAAGCGGCTGAATTTCATACCATGCGAATTCAACCAGCTCCCGGGCTCCACTATAACACCGCAATGATGCGGGAGCTTTGCGATATCTGGGAAAAGTACGGCAGCGGAATTATTGCCCTTCATGGTCAGACCGGTGACATCATGCTTCAGGGGATCGAAGAAAAAAATGTTCAGCAGTGTTTTGATGAGCTCAACAAGGCAGGATGGGATCTTGGAGGCGCAGGTGCGGGAATGAGAACTGCAGTCTCCTGTATAGGACCGGGGCGTTGTGAAAATGCCTGTTACGACAATCTGAAGGTTCATATGAAGGTGTTGAAAAACTTTATCGGCGCTCTTCACCGTCCTGAATGGAACTATAAAATCAAGCTGAAGTTTTCGGGATGCCCCAATGACTGCACGAACGCTATCATGCGTTCGGATCTGGCGGTTGTCGGCACATGGAAGGATTCCATTCAGATTGAGGAGCATGAGGTCAAGGCATGGGTAGAGGAGAGAGGTATGGATGCGCTGGTTAATCAGGTGATCAATCTTTGTCCGACCAGAGCGATATCGCTCATTAACGGCGAGATGGTTATTGAGAGCAGGGATTGCGTTCGCTGCATGCATTGCCTGAATGCCATGCCGAAAGCGCTGTCGCCCGGTAAAGAGAGAGGAATTTCCCTGTTGATGGGCGGCAAAAACACCCTTAAGGTCGGTGTCAATATGGGATCGCTGATTGTGCCTTACATGAAGATGGAAAGTGATGAGGATATTGATGCGTTCATTGAACTGGTTGAGGAAATTATTGACTGGTGGGACGATAATGGTCTGGATCACGAAAGAATTGGTGAAACCATTGAGCGTGTCGGCCTGAAGCTGTTTCTTGAGGGTATCGGCCATAAAGCAGACATCAATATGGTGACGAGACCGCGCGACAATCCTTACTTCAAGGCTAAATACTGAGGGTTTTGTCTGGTCGTATCCTGCGATCAGCCGCTGAGATTTAACTACTTGCAAACAGGCAGAACACTGCCTCCATAATGAAGGAACTATTTTATGAGCAGTCCTGAAATTAAGTGGAAAACCGTCGAGTCGGGGCCTCACACCTATGAGGATGCACTTCATCCTGTCGTACTGAAAAACTACGGAAAGTGGAAATATCATGAGATCCCCAAACCCGGCGTACTGAAGCATGTTGCCGAAAGCGGTGATGTCATTTATACGGTACGTGCAGGAACACCCCGTCAGGATACGGTGGATATGGTCAGAAGACTTTGCGATGTAGCCGATAAGTACAGTGACGGATTTTTCCGTTTCACCGTTCGCAATAACGTTGAGTTCCTGACTCCACATGAGGAAAATATCGAGATGATGATCACGGATCTGGAAGCAATGGGGTTTCCTGTAGGAGGAACAGGGATGTGCATCTCTTCTGTGTCTCACACTCAGGGGTGGCTTCATTGTGATATACCTGCTACTGACGCATCCGGTGTTGTCAAGTCAATCATGGACAGTGTCTACAATGAGTTCAAGGAGATGCAGATGCCGAACAAGGTAAGGCTGTCGACTTCGTGCTGTTCTATCAACTGTGGAGGCCAGGCCGATATTGCCATTGTTGTCAAACACACCCGTCCTCCGCGAATTAATCATGACCACCTTTCGCTTGTGTGCGAATTGCCGAAAGCCGTTTCCCGTTGCCCTGTTGCAGCCATCAGGCCGACTGTTGTTAACGGTAAACGATCACTTATGGTGGACGAGGCGAAATGCATCTGCTGCGGTGCATGTTTCGGAGCCTGCCCGGCAATGGAAATCAATCATCCTGAACATTCAAAGTTTGCAATCTGGGTCGGGGGTAAAAACAGCAATGCCCGTTCGAAACCTTCAACCATGAGCATTGTTGCGCATAATCTACCGAACAACCCGCCACGATGGCCTGAAGTCACTGAGGTCATCGGCCAGATTCTTTGTGCCTATAAAGCAGGTGGACGCCCCTGGGAACGTATCGGTGAGTGGATTAACCGGATTGGCTGGAAGCGCTTTTTTGAAGAGACAAACCTTACTTTTGATGAAGACATGATTGACAGTTATCGTCATGCAAGAACCACGTTCAATCAGTCCGCTCATGTCCGCTTTTAGTTAAAGGAGATATTCATGATAGTAGAATCCAATCCAATCCTTGATTTTGCGACTCATTACCAATTTCCTGAATTCAGTGAACAGACGGGAGTTGATAAAATTGTCGCATTCGGAGATCAGAGTCACAAATGCCCTGTTTATATCAGACAGGTACCGCCATGTACGGCAGAATGTCCGGCAGGTGAGGATATCAGAGGATATCACCGTTTGCTGTCCGGCATTGACAAGTCCCCTGACGCATGGAAAGCAGCCTGGGAGACTCTTGTTGATGCCAACCCTTTTCCTGCGGTTATGGGGAGAATTTGCCCCCATCCTTGCCAAAGTGCATGCAATCGGCAGTACCATGATGAAAGTGTCGCGATCAATGCGGTGGAACAGGCAATCGGCAATTACGGAATTGAAGCCAATCTGCAACTTCCCGGGCCGGGCAGTAATACAGGTAAGAGAGTGGCCGTTATTGGAGGTGGTCCGGCAGGATTGTCTGCAGCGTATCAGTTGCGTCGGAAAGGTCATGCCGTAACCATCTTCGATGCCAATGAAAAATTAGGCGGCATGGTTCTTTACGGCATCATGGGCTACCGAGTGGATCGCTCCATCCTCGAAGCTGAGATTCAGCGTATCATTGATCTTGGAGTTGAGACAAAGATGGGGGTACGTGTCGGGACCGACGTTACTCTTGAAGAGCTTGAAAAAGAGTATGATGCTGTTTTTGTAGGGATGGGGGCTCAGGTTGGCAGAGGACTGCCGATTCCCGGTTTTGCTGATACGCCTGGAGCAACAAACGCCATTGATTTTTTAAAAAAGTATGAAATCAAAGGTGATTCGGTTTCTGTCGGCAAAAAGGTTGTTGTTATCGGCGATGGGAACGTTGCCATGGATGTGGCGAGGCTGGCACTGCGTCTCGGGTCTGAGGCTATCCTGATTTCAGGTGTTCCGAGAGAAGAGATGGCCTGTTTTCCTGAAGAGTTTGACGATGCTTTCAGGGAAGGAACAAGTATGCATTACATGACAGGAACGCTTGAGGTTTTGAAAGGTGATAATGGCGTCAGCGGTCTGGTTTGCACAAAAATGATGAAGAAAGAAAAAGGCGAGGGTGGATGGAACTCCCCTATTCCTTTTCTACGCTACAAGAACACTGATGTAACCTTTGAAATTGCGTGTGATATGGTTGTTGCCGCCATCGGACAGACAACTGACATGCAGGGGTTTGAAAGCATTACAAATGCCAGTCAATGGCTAAAGGTCGATCGCTATTTCCGACTGCCGGGCAGGGAAAAGGTTTTCGGAGGGGGGGATGCAATAAAAGTTGACCTTATCACTACAGCTGTTGGTCATGGGCGCAAGGCAGCACACTCGATTGATGCTTTTTTGAAGGGTGAGGCACTTCCTGAACAGGGTTATCGTGAAGTGACAAAAGTTAAAAAACAGGATGTTTTATACTTTTTTCATTCAGAGCAGGCAAAAAGAGAGACCAAAAAGCCGCTTAATGTAGTCGGGAACCACGATGAACTTCTTGTCCCGTTGACCGAAGAACAGATCCGGGCAGAATCAGAGCGATGCATGAGCTGCGGGCTTTGTTTTGACTGTAAACAGTGTGTTTCGTTCTGTCCTCAGGAAGCCGTCACACGGTTCAAGGAGAACCCGCCCGGTGAAGTGGTCTATACCAATTATTCCAAATGCGTCGGATGTCACATCTGTTCACTGGTGTGCCCTTCCGGTTACATTCAGATGGGAATTGGAGATGGTCTGTAACGGGCAGAAATTACAACTTCGAAAATGATGGAGGCAAGAGCTCTATGATAGATGATTTGATTATCACTCTTCAGCAAGCGATTGAAATTTCAAGGAACTGGGCTAAAACCGGTTGGTCTGTAACGTTCGGGCCACGCAACACCGAAGTATTGTCTCTCGAAAAGGCAAAGGCACTACCGAAAAATTTCGTTTTTCGCGAGGAAGCGGTTAACTACTGGCGGCAGGCACAGCTTACCGGAAATGATGCCGCAGATTCGGGTGAAAAAGCGTTGAAGGCCCTGAAAAGCGGCAATCTCGGAGTTGCTGCTGATGCTCTTTATTTGTCACAATATATAGAACAGCCTTTCGCTGGTTACTCCAGACTATGGTATGATTTGTATGAAACCATGAAGGCGTTGGTTATGAAGGCCTGAAAAGTTCATGATCATCTTTTTTTTCAAAACTGGATAATCATTTAGACTGACAGTGAACATTGGAATTCTGCTCAAAGAGGGACCGTACAATCATCAGGCATCTGATACGGCCTATAATTTTGCTGAAGCAGCAATCAAAAGGGGACATAGGATAGATGCGGTCTTTCTCTACAATGACGGCGTCCTGAATGTTTCAAAACTCATGGATCCCCCACAGGATGACAGAAACATTTCGAGCCGCTGGACGGTTTTCAGTCAAAAGTACGGCGTCAAGATTTTTGCCTGTATTGTAGCTTCAAAACGACGCAGCATCAACGAAGACGTTTTGATTGAGGGCGGGGTTATAACCGGACTCGGAACTTTCACTGACATTGCCACCCGAAACGACAGACTTGTAACCTTTGGAGACTAAGAGGTGACTTATGGATTTTGTGCAGGATATGAACATTAAAAAAATCATGCATGTGCTGCGTCATGCGCCACATGGCACAATTTATACTTATGAGGGGTTGGAAATGATTTTGATCATGGCGACCTACGATCAGGACATTTCGGTTGTATTTATCGGGGATGGAGTCTACGCTCTCAAAAAGGGTCAGGAAACCTCGGGAATTGGTATCAAGGGTTTTGCAAGAACATTTTCGGCTCTGGATGGATACGATGTTGAAAAGCTGTATGTCGATCAGCTTTCGCTTGAAGAAAGAGGGTTGAGGGAAGATGATCTTGTTGTCGATGTTGAGGTATTGAGTTCTGAGAAAATCGGCGCTCTGATGAAAGAACAGGATGTTATTATTCAGCATTGATCAGAGCTTGTTTATGCCCGTTGATTACGTGACGTTGCCGGACCTGTTAACAACATTGAAACATTACGTGTTATCATGCTTCATACTGTCAATAAATCTCCATTTGGAAACGATACATTAGAGACATGCATAAGGTTTGCTTTGCCTGGCGATCCAATTCTTCTGATCGAAGACGGTGTTTATGCTGTTCAGGGCGGGAACCGGTTTGCCTCAATGATTGAAACCATACTGAAAAAAAACCCTGTTTTCGCCCTTCAGCCCGATCTCAGTGCCCGTGGGATAAGCGTGATTACCAACGGAGTAACAACTGTCGATTACGAAGGTTTTGTGGAACTGGTCGAGCAACATCATGTGAACAGCTGGTTATAATAGTGCCATATGAGAACTGCGTGGGGAGAACTGATAGAGAAAAACAGGGAGAAGATTCTTGATCAGTGGATCGAGAAGGGACTTTCAATTTTTCCTGAAAAAATCGGCAGGGGTACTCCGATCGGTGAATCACTTTCGGAGGGGTTGTCAATAATACTGGACGGGATTGAAGAGAACACTAAAAGCTTCGTGGCTGCTGTAAACCAGATTGCCCGAATTCTGGCTGTTCAACCGCTTCCTCCTTCGAAAGCGCTGCTGCTCTTTTCGGAACTGAAAGCAATCTTTCATGAAACAGCATCGAAAGCCAGTAACAGACATGCTTTGACGCAAGCGGATCGGGATGCATTTCAAGCCCGTATTGAACAGATTCTGTTAACTGCCTTTGATTTTTATATGGCGAATCGTGAAAAAATTTATCAGCTGAAAGTTGAAGAGAGCAAACGGCAGGCATTCATGCTTATGAGGAGGGCTCAAGGATGAAAAAAGCGCTTATACCTTTGTTGATGGTAGCAGTTCTTGCGTTGATTCCTTATATCGGGGTTCGCTATGCCGGACTAGGTTACCTGTTCGGGATTGTTATACCCTATTCGGCAATGGCTGTACTGATCTGTGGCTTTATGTCCAGAATGGCTGACTGGCTGAGAAGGCCTGTACCTTTCTGTATTCCTACGACATGCGGCCAGGAAAAATCTCTGGACTGGATAAGGCAGGATAAGCTGGAAAGCCCTTCGAGCTTCTTTTATGCTGCAGCGAGGGTATTGTCTGAAGTGTTTTTTTTCCGTTCGCTGTTTCGAAATACCAGATCCGAGCTGCATAAAGGGTCAAATCTGACCTATGGTTCAAACAAGTGGTTATGGCTTGGCGGTTTGGCTTTTCACTGGTCTCTCCTGGTGATTGTGCTCAGACATGCCCGTTTTTTTTTCATTATGGTTCCGGATTCACTCCAATATCTTGATGATGCAGACCGCTTTCTTGATGTGACTCTTCCGGCATTCTACATGACTGATGCTCTTGTGCTTGCCGCAGTAACCTTTCTTCTGCTCCGCCGAATTCGGGATGCCAGAATGAGGGTGATATCGCTGCCGACCGATTTTTTCCCTCTCTTTTTAATTATGGCCATAGTCGTGCTGGGAATCAGCATGCGCTATGTAACCAAGGTGGATGTCATGCCGGTGAAGGCACTGATGATGAATCTGGTTAATTTCACTTTTGAACCTCCCGGAGAGATCGGCACGCTGTTTTACGTCCATTTATTTCTGATCTGCGTGCTGGCAATTTATTTCCCTTTCAGCAAACTCATGCATATGGGCGGAATCTTTTTAAGCCCCACACGCAACCAGGCTAATAACAGTCGTGCAAAACGTCATAGGAATCCATGGAATTCAGCCATAAAGTTCCGGAGCTATGCTGAGTATGAGGATGATTATCGCGAGAAGATGAAAAAGGCGAAATTGCCGGTTGAAAAGCAATAACTATGTCGAAATACGCTCCGAAAGTATCCGAACTCAAAAAAGAGTTTGACGAAAAGCCAACTATCCTCAAAGGAAATTATCTCGACAAAGAGTGGTGGGATATACCTGTCGAGTTCCGTGAGGGCAACTGGTGCTTTCCTGCCAAGCCTGAAGTATTGGAAAGTCTCGGATTTGCAAATCCACGCAAATGGGCTGCAACTGATCAGGACTGGAAACTGCCGAGCGGCTGGAAAAAAACTATCAGCGAAGGACTGAAGAGCCGTCTGAAAAAATACCGTTCTTTAAAGCTTTTTCTGGACACCTGCGTCCGTTGCGGAGCATGTGCTGATAAATGCCATTTTTTTCTTGGTACCGGCGATCCGAAAAATATGCCTGTAGTGAGGGCGGAACTGATCCGTTCTGTCTATCGTAATGATTTCCCTCTTGCCGAAAAAATCCTGAAGGGTTTTTCGGGATCGAGAAAGCTGACTACGGAGGTGATCAAGGAGTGGCACATGTATTTCAACCAGTGTACTGAGTGCCGCCGATGCTCGGTTTTCTGCCCTTTCGGTATTGATACTGCCGAAATTACAATGCTTGCACGTGAGCTGCTGAACCTGATCGGCGTCAACAATAACTGGATACTGGAGCCAGTTTCAAATTGCAACCGTACCGGAAACCATCTTGGCATTGAGCCGCACACTTTCGTGCAGAATATTGAGTCGCTGGTTGAGGATATTGAGGATATTACCGGTGTAACGGTGAAACCGACATTCAACCGCAAGGGCGCTGAGGTGCTTTTTATAACGCCTTCCGGTGATGTGTTCGGCGACCCCGGAGTTTATACGATGATGGGCTACCTGCTTCTTTTTCATCATATCGGGCTGGATTATACTATAAGTACGTATGCATCTGAAGGGGGGAATTTCGGCATGTTCACCTCAAATGACATGATGAAAAAGCTGAATGCCAAAATGTATCATGAAGCAAAGCGACTTGGGGTAAAATGGATCCTTGGCGGAGAGTGCGGGCATATGTGGCGTGTAGTGCATCAGTATATGGATACGATGAATGGTCCGGCGGATTTTCTTGAGCAACCGGTTTCTCCGATTACAGGCACGAAGTTCACTAATGCCGCGTCAACGAAGATGGTGCATATTGCCGAGTTCACTGCGGATTTGATTCATCATAAAAAGCTGAAGCTCGATCCGACCCGGAATGATCACCTGCGGACAACGTTTCATGATTCCTGCAATATCGCCCGTGGAATGGGAATGTTTGACGAACCCCGGTATGTGCTGCAAAATGTGTGCAAAAGATTTCATGAAATGCCTGAGAATACCATCAGGGAGCAGACTTTCTGCTGCGGTTCAGGCAGCGGTCTGAATACCGAGGAGTATATGGACATCAGGATGCGGGGCGGATTGCCGAGAGCGAACGCGGTCAAGCATGTCAAGGATAAACATCAGGTAAATTCACTTGTTACCATTTGCGCTATTGACCGTGCCAGTCTGCCAACCCTGATGAACTACTGGGTGCCGGGGGTTTCGGTATACGGTCTCCATGAACTTGTAGGAAATGCTCTGGTTATGCAGGGTGAGAAAAAGAGAACGGAAGACCTGAGGGAAAATCCAATGGCAGGTTTTGAGGATGGGGAGGAAGATGATGAGTAGAAAAAAGCCGATGATATTTCTCGGGCTGACTCTTGTGCTGTTTGCATCTCTTTATGCTTTCCTGCAGGACAGTATGGCGGAAAAACCGTCACAACAGCCTGCTAAAAATCTGCACCAGCCGGTATTGGTTGACAGCACGAAATGCATCGCTACGAAAGAGTTCATGCGCGCCAATCACATGCGGGTATTGAATGAATGGCGGAATTCATCGGTGCGTGAGGGAGATCGCATTTTTGTTGCTCCCAATGGCAGCAAGCTGGAAAAGAGTCTTAATACCTGTCTGGGATGCCACAAGAACAACAAGCTTTTTTGCTTTAACTGCCACATGTATGCCAATGTCAAGCCAAAGTGCTGGAATTGCCATATATCAGCCATGGAATCACCATGATGAACGAAGAGAGAAGAGCATTTATCAGGAAATCCGGATTAGGGATTCTTGCTTGCCTGGGAGCTGCATCCGGATTGATTCCGAAATTTTCCCTGGAAAAAACAATCCTTCCCGCTTGGGATGAAAAGCCTGTTCCCGGAAAAATCCGCTGGGGAATGCTGATTGATACACGCAAATGCACAGAGGGATGCAAAGAGTGCATTGCACAGTGTCATCACGTGCATAACGTACCTGATTTCAATAACCGCAAGGAGGAAGTCAAGTGGATCTGGAAAAGTTCCTACAATAAGGTCTTTCCAACGGCGAGCCAGCAGTTTCAGAGCGAAAAAATTGCCGGGCGATCCTATCTTGCACTCTGCAACCATTGCGCTGAATCACCCTGTACTCGCGTATGCCCCACTGAAGCTACCTTTAGGCGGTGGGATGGGATTGTAGCAATGGATTATCACCGTTGCATAGGGTGCCGGTTCTGCATGGCGGCATGCCCCTATGGATCAAGGAGCTTCAACTGGCAGGATCCCCGTACGGCGATCAAGGATCCGAGCATCGCCTACCCGACACGGGAGCAGGGCGTTGTGGAAAAGTGCAATTTCTGTTCTGACAGACTTGTGAAAGGTTTGCTTCCTGCATGCGTCGAAGCCTGCCCGCAACAGGTGATGACCTTCGGTGATCTGAATGATCCGAAGTCAGACATCCGGCGACTGATTGAAAATAACGAGACTATGCAGCGAAAGCCCGAACTGGGTACAAAGCCGTCTGTTTTTTACATTATCTAACGATTTTCCATGATTGAGAACGCTCTGAAAGGAAACCGAAACTACTGGATCTGGATATCGTTCCTGGTTCTGGTTATTGCCTCCGGTCTATCAGCTTATAGTCAGCAGAGGTGGTTCGGGCTCACTGTTACCGGGATGGGCCGGGATGTGAGCTGGGGACTCTATATTGCACAATTCACCTTTCTGGTAGGGGTTGCCGCATCGGCGGTAATGGTGGTGCTCCCCTACTATCTCCATAACTACAAGGCTTTTGGAAAAATTGTCATTATCGGGGAGTTCCTGGCGGTTTCGGCTACCCTGATGTGTCTTCTTTTTATCCTGGCGGATATGGGAAGACCGGATCGAGTGCTCAATGTTATGCTGTATCCAAGTCCTCATTCAATGGTATTCTGGGATGTCATGGTTCTGAACGGCTATTTCATTATAAATCTGGTCAGCGGGTGGACAGTATTGGGTGCCGAACGGAAAGGAATTCCCCCCCCTGCCTGGGTCAAGCCGGTCATTTATCTTTCAATTCCCTGGGCTGTCAGCATCCATACTGTTACAGCATTTCTTTATGCAGGTCTGCCGGGCCGCCATCTCTGGCTGACTGCTGTGCTTGCTCCACGTTTTCTTGCATCCGCTTTTGCTGCAGGAACATCTCTGTTGATTCTACTGACACTCATCCTGAAAAAAACAACAGGTTTCGATGCAGGCAACGAAGCGAGGGAAAAGCTTGCGATACTGATAACCTACGCAGGGATAACGAATATTTTCTTTATCGGCACTGAGTTTTTTACAGCATTCTACAGCAATATACCGATTCACATGCATAGTCTGCAGTACCTATTTTTCGGTCTTGAAGGACACAGCAATCTTGTGCCGTGGATGTGGTTTTCACTGATAACCGGTCTCGGTTCCGTGGTGGTGCTATTGATACCAGGATTGAGAGCATCATCAACATGGTTACCCGCAGCGTGCGTCGGCCTGGTGATTTCCATCTGGATCGACAAGGGGGTTGGCCTGATTCTTGGAGGCTTTGTTCCTTCACCTCTTGAAGAGATCGTTGAATACTCGCCCACCCTGATAGAAATAACCATTACACTGGGCATCTGGGCAATCGGTGCTCTCCTGCTCACGATGCTGCTCAAGGTTGCTGTAGCGGTTAAAACTCAAGAATAAGAAGCTGAGAGATGAAAGGAAAGATTTCTCACTGCGTTTCGAAATGACAGTGGGAGGGGTGAAGTTTGGGTTTGAGAGAGGGAGGGGTGAAGTGTGGGTTCGAGGATGTCAGTGTCAGAGTCTGATTCTGATGTCAGGTATAACATTCACCAAGATAGCAGTCCGCAGAATGAGGCGGACTTTTTTATATGCAAGTGTCTTGAGCTGAATAAACTGGGAGTTGCATCAGGGTTATGAGACCGTTTTGGCTCTGGTTATCTTTAGACTATAGCTCCCTTCTTCAATCATCACGATAACTGACCTATTATGAAGGTGTTTCTACCTATCAATATCAGGATAGATGATAAAAAGATTCTGTTCATCGGAGGCGGCAACATTGCCATGCACAAAATACTGACCGTTGAAAAGTATACCTCCAGTATTACCATCCTCTCTCCTGTTATCCATGATGAGCTGAAAGGAAAAGGATTCACTGAGATATACAAGGAGTATGAAAAAAGCGACTTGAACGGGTTCTTTCTTGTCTATGCATGCACGAACAATATTGAGGTTAACCGCAGGATAAAAAATGATGCTGAAACATTCGGGATTCTGGTGAATGTGGTGGATAACAGAGAGCTTTCGGATTTCATTTCACCTGCTGTTTTTAAACAGGATGAGATGACAGTCGCCATATCGTCCAATGGAGAAAACGTTAAAAAATCCGTTGAGTGGCGAGATAAAATAAAAGCTATTCTTCAGAACAATTGACCTTCATACGGGTTTCAATAAAAGGAAGTAATAATGACAACTGCAGTACCATCCCATGAAAAAGCTCCCGCAGCTCACAGAAAAGGATATGTTTATATCATCGGCGCCGGTCCTGGCGATCCTGAATTGCTCACTCTCAAGGGCGAAAGGGTTTTGCGGGAGGCTGATGTTATTCTCTATGATGATCTCGTAAGCAGCGAAATGATCGAACGGTTTAATGGGCTGAAAATATATACAGGCAAGAGAAAAGACAGCCATCATTTTGAGCAGGATGAGATTAATGAAGAGATAGTCCGTCATGCCCTGCAGGGTAAGAAAGTCGCACGGTTAAAGGGGGGAGATCCTTTTGTTTTCGGTCGTGGCGGTGAAGAAATTGAGGTATTAAGGAAAAACAGTATTGGATATGAAATCATCCCGGGGATTACTGCCGCCCATGGAGCAAGTGCCTATAGTGAAATTCCTTTAACCATGAGAAAAATATCCTCTTCTGTTGCCTTTTGTACAGGACATCCTATAAACAAAATCCAGGTTCCGGATGCTGATACTCTTGTCTATTACATGGTAGCCTCTTCGGTTCACGATGTTCTTGATGCCGTCGTCAACAAGGGATGGAAAGACAATACCAGAGTTGCCATTGTTCAGAATGCGACCAGATACAATCAGAAAATTTTTACCGGTACGCTTGGTGAGTTAAGAAAACGGGAAAAAGCGGTCTATTCTCCCGCACTGCTTATTCTGGGAGCTAATATCAACCAGTTCATCAATGATAACTGGTACGCAAAGAAGAAGAAGGTGCTTGTTACCGGGGATAATGAGATGATATACAATAGTGAAGAATATATCGTGGTGCCATTCCCATGTCATCGGGTTGAGGGTGCTGACATGGAAAAAGTAAACCAATGTTTGAAGATTATCGGCGACTATCCCGTCATTTTATTCACGAACAGGTTTACCGTGACCTCTTTTTTCAGGTACCTGCATGAGTACGGCAAAGATGTTCGTTATCTCGCAAAGAATAAAATATATACATCAAGTCATGCTGCTCATGCTGAGTTGCTGAAATATGGGGTTATTGAGGATATGCATGTTGAAGCTGAACGCTCTGAGGATATTTTAAGCATGCTTCGGGAAAAAGGTGTTGAACATGAAAGCATTCTGCTTCCCTGTTCAAACAGCAACGATGACTATCTGGCGAATGGATTGATTTCATTAAACAACAGGGTGACGCCGTTGAGTGTTTATTATCAAGGAGCTAAGGAACAAGGGGAAACGATCGACCTTGATTTTATTGACGAGATCTATTTTTCATCGCCAGCATGTGTCAGAAATTTCAAGAGCTGTTATCCGACCATTCCTGAAACAATTGAGGTAACAACTCCCGATCAAAAAACTGAAGCAGAGTACAGGACGCTTTTCATCGGCAATGCTTCCCCTCAATTATAAAGAAATCGCCCTTATGAAAGAGAGATCCTTCGGAAATATCTCAGTATGACACGGCCAGAGGCATTGAGATGGTTCCGAAGATCAGATGGTTACTTGATCCAGCCTTGAAGAATGGCCGTACAGCTTACTACGGAAACTATCACCCAGAGGCTTACTCCCTGAGCGAGTGGTCTTATCCCTGTTTTGGCCAGTACGTGTCTGGTCATGCCGCTGCCGATAAGAAAGAGAGTTACGACAAGACTCTGTTTTGCAATGCCGTTAAGTCCCTGCCAGACAGTACCGAACTGCGGAACAAGAGTGCTGATGACGGCTGCTGCGACAAAGCCGATGATGAAAAGCGGAACCTTGACCTTGCCTTCCGATTTTGTAAACCATGCAGCTATGAGGGCCGACGGCATTATCCAGAGTGCTCTTGTTAACTTGACTGTAGTGCCGATTGCCAGTGCAGTTGCACCAAATGCTGCGGCTGCTCCTACGACGCTGCTGGTGTCGTGGATAGCCAGTGCCGCCCAAAGACCAAACTGTCGCTGACCCATATTCAATAGATGTCCGAGAGGTGGAAAGAGAAGCAGTGCTGCGGAATTGAGGGTAAATATGGTGGCAAGTGATACTCCGGTCTCTTCGGCTTCTGCTTTGATGACTGGAGCCATAGCGGCAATGGCGCTTCCTCCGCAGATAGCTGTTCCAAAAGAGATCAGCAGTGATGTTGTTTTATCGGTTTTAAATAATTTTCCAAGGAGAAGACCAACGACCATGGTAATGGTTATGCTGATAGCTGTATAAAGGAAGGCATCCTTGCCTGTCGTGATGAGTTCAGGAAGATTCATGCCAAACCCTAACCCGACTACTGATATCTGCAACAGCCGTTTTGTCCATACCGAGACACTTTTACCCCAGGGATTTCCAGCGGTAATACCAAAGGCAATTCCTGCAACCAAAGCCATTGGTGCACTGACGAAGGGGAAACAACTCGCCAACATCAAAATCAGGAAAATTACTTTCAGTTTAATGTCTCCCTGCATTGACATCTCTTTATTTTTAACCTTTACAGCCATTAAGTGCTCCTTTTATTGATCAATGATCTGAACCACTTGTAACTTGTTAAAAATAAGCCTGCCATGCCAATGGTAAAGAGTTATAATAAATAACTAAAAGTTATAATGAATAACTCTAAAGCCGTCTTGATACATGAGCGGGAGTGATCTCCTTTTGTTTGCCAGATAAGGAAACCTTAACTTTGCGGGAGTTTTTTGACAATATTCCGGTTCGGAAACAAAGTAAATAGCATTCTATACTATAAGTTATAATTAAGGAGCGTAAATTTCATAAATAAACCCGACAGGCCGCCCTCGGGACCTGGAGGTGTAATGAAGAAAAATTGTCGTGGTATAGAGAAGCGTTTAATCGTGAGAATCTTGAGGCAACCCGATTCCACTTCTTTTAAAACGGCATGCCTTGAAATGAAAGCCATGCAGGTCGAATGCAGCAGATAAGATTTTATTGCTTCAGAACTGCCGAGATACATTTCCACGTTTAAGCCTGACACCTTGATATCTGCTTTTTGTAACGCATTGATGACCACCTCCAGCGTACCAGACCCGGGCTCGCGAAGCAGCAGAGGCATTGCTTTGAGTTCATCTATTCTGATTTCATCTTTTTTTGCCAGTGGATTTTTGGCAGAGCTGACCAGAACAATTTCATCCCTTGCAAAGGGTGTGTATTGAATGTCACGACGTCTGGAATCACCTTCAATGACCCCCAGCTCTATCTCTTTTCTAAGAAGCGCCTGTTCAATGTGCTCTGTATTTGCATGAAGCATCTGTAACTGGACATCTTTGTAACTGCTGTTAAACCTGGCAAGAAGAGGGGGAAGCACATACTGGAAAACAGTGGTGCTGGCTCCAAGCTTCAGGGTTCCTTTATGGGATTCATGGAGCAGATTGATCTCATACTCCAATCGCCGGGAGATCTCCTGCAACGATTCTGTATGCTTCAAGAGCAATTCGCCGGCAGTAGTAAGCGATACTGTGTTTCCCTTCCGTTCAAAAAGCGGCAGTTTAAAATGGTTTTCAAGCTGTTTAATATGCTTGGTAACAGCAGGCTGTGTAATACAAAGTTCATCGGCAGCTTTGGTAAAGCTCAGGCGGCGTGCGACGGTATCAAATACTTTCAGACGATAATCAAACATGCTATGCTTGGGTTTATGTAAGGCAACTAAGCCGTTTGGGTTCTCACAACCTGCCCCTATTCAACATCAAGAATATCAATCACCTTCATAATCCGGTCAGTCTCACATAAAGCCACAATGATTCTCTGGTAGTGCCGCACATCTTCAAAGCTGAGCGCCTTGCCGTTTCGGTCTTTCAGCCATTTTTGTGCAGGCTGGTATCCTCCAATGTAGAACTCCCATGCAACCAAGGGAACTCCATCAAAATACTGTGATTCGTTGATGCAGACCTTGCCATCCTGATATTTCAGTTTCTTGACAATGTTATCTCCACTGACAGGATAACTGGTCAAACGCTGGTCTACTGCAGGGCTTTCCAGAAGATGAAGCTGCCGCAGTTCACAGCCAAGAGCTGCGAGTTGCCAGAATGTTTCGCTGGTTTTTGGATATGGTACTCTTGGGAAATCGATCTTCAGGAACTCTTTGTATTTTTCGCGATAGTTTGGACTGTGCAGCACAGCGTAGATGTAGTCGAGCAGGTCTATAGGAGCGAAAGTAGCTGGCGTATCTTCTTTTTCAGGAGTGAAGGTTAAGCCTATTAATACAGCTATCTCATCGACAATTGCTCTATTCAGGTTAGGGGTTCTTTCTTGTTTTCCATCTAAAATTATCTGTCTTTCTGATTCAGGATAAAGATATAACGGAAAAATATTAGCATTGTCGAGAGAAGATGAAATGCTCTTGTCTACAATATGATCAATGATAAACGGTGTAATAAAAAAGTTGGCTCTTGATCTTCTAATCAAAGATATCGCGACATTATGATTTAATAAATTTCTCATTATCTCATGTCTCGGCATACAAAGAAATCCTTTTGATCTACCGGTATAAAAGGTATAACGGTTATCAAAAGGGCGATAGCAGATTGGTACTATATTCGAGAAATCAGGGCCGGATTTCAGTAGATCGGTTTTTGCAAATTCAACTTTCCAGTCCCTTGCATCTTTCCCAAGTTTAAACCTTGTTCTTGCACTTTCAAAGTCGATTGAAAGAAATTCCACAATAGTTCGCTGAACTTCATCGGGCTTGTGTTTAATGGTAAATTCGTCTCTTGCTGTTGCAATTCCCATTGAATTGATCGTATAGAGTTCATTCACAGCAAATCCTTCGCTATACTTTTGCTGCCCGTTTAAATCTTTCTGTATAAACAGGTATTGCGGTGAAGAAAGGCCAAGAGCCGTAAATCCAATCGTTGCAAGAGTATTCTTCCAGAGAAAATCGTATTTAAAAACTCTTTCCCCGTAAAGGTCATAATGCATCAATTCCGCCAGCTCACCTTTCCTCTTTTTACCGGTTTTCACGAACAGGTTGATACTTACCCCTTGCTGAATATCAAACACATTCTTGTCAGCCGATCCATCAGGGCAAGCCTCTTTCTTTTTGGAGTTACCGTGGAGGTCAATAATGTAAATCTTGTCAAAGGTGGATAGAAGATTCCACCTCATCCCTCGGAAGGTGGGATTATCCAGAAAGCTGTGGTTGTTGATAAAGGCTAAAACTCCTTCTCCATTTTTCTCGACAAAGTGTTGTCCATAACGTATGAACTTCACATAGTCGTCATTCAGCCATTTCGGATTTTTCTCCTGAAGTTTGCCTCCGCCAGGTTCCTGCTTATAATCTTCCAGAAGCTTTTCAATCCACTCTCCTTTATTTGACGAGTGACCGCTATAGGGCGGATTTCCCATAACCACCATGACCGGCGTATCCCGTTTGATATAATTGGCTTCATTCGCCTCCTGTGAAAGCCAACTGGCAAAAAGTGTCCCGGTTTCGCGATGATGTTCTTCGAGTGAATTGGTCAGGAATACCCGGAACCGTTGTTCAACTGTCGGTTTGTAACCGGTTTCTGCAAGAAGCAAATCGAGCTTCAGGTGTGCCATGGCGTAGGACGCCATCAGGATTTCAAAGCCGTTCAACCTTGGAATAAGATGCGCTTCCACATAGTTGCTCCAGATTCCTTGCTGCCCTTCAAACTGATTGTGGATATGCTTGATAATCTCCGCCAGAAAGGTGCCTGTACCGGTTGCCGGATCGAGCATCTGCACTTTATGTACCTCTATTTGCTGGGTGGTATAGCCATCTTTTGAGCGCTTGTCCGTTGTTGCTCTCTTGATGTCAACCGTCGTTTTACTGGTATCAGCCAAGCCGTCCTTCAGGCCAAACTCCGTTTTCAGCATATCATCAACGGCACGGACAATAAAATTAACCACCGGTTCCGGAGTATACCATACGCCACGGCTTTTGCGCAATGCCGGATCGTATTCTGCAAGGAACGTCTCATAAAAATGGATGATGGGGTCGTGCTGCTGTGTGGCTTTTCCGAAATCCTTGAGCAGTGCTGCAACATCCGTAGCCTTGAACAGGTCTGCCAAAGCATCAACAATCCAGACAATACGGCTGTCAAGATCGTAGCCGGCAATGTACTGAAACAGTTTTCTGAGAAACGGGTTTGTCCTGGGAATCAACTCGGCAGCCTCTTTTCTGTTAAAATCTTCAATCGTCGGGTCATGCAGACGGGCTGCAAACATACCGTAAGCAATAGTTTGCGAATAGATATCAGCAAACTGTTTCGGGGTAATGTCGTGAATGAGCACTTCCCTGAATCCCTCCAGCTGCTCTTTCAAGCTGTTGTTAGCCTCGCGCAGCACACTGTTCGTCTCGCCGATTGTGCTGGACAGCGCTTTTTCAATCACGTCAGCCAGCAATCGGGCTTTTCCCGCCATCATCTTCGACAGCTTCGATGCCGATGTAATGGTCTGCCCTGCATACCGGCTGAATTCCTGAATCAGGTCGATGAATGCCGCAAAGTTTTCAGGTCGTGCAACAATTTTTCCCTTCTCTATCTCCGCCAGAACGATGGCTGTGGTAAAAACACCGTCCAGATAGAGACGGAAATCGAGATAATCGGTAATGATCAGGTTTGACAGAGAGCTCCGGTAACGCTCAAACTGTTCATTATAATGTTTGCTGTCAAGAGACTTGCCAATGTCCTTGGCCTCGATGTAGCCGACCGGAATGCCTTTTCTGGTCAGGATATAGTCTGGAGCCCCGCAATCAATTCTCTGTGGCTCATTGGTCACATCAACATTGGGTACCAACGCCTTCAGCAGGCTTTGCAGATCACCCCGGTAACTGTGCTCCGTTGATATTCCGGCCTTGAACCGCTTGTTGACAGCCTCGACATACTCCTGAATGGTCATAAGGAGAAGATTATTGATGGGACGAAAATGCTATAAGAACCTGTCGACATCAAAGATAACGACTGCAGCAGATATTTTGATATACAGAGCACCTGGTATTGTTCGCAATCATCAGATGTTCTGCCATGCTGCACCTCATCAGACGTGAACTTGCCATATTTTCGCGGACAGAATGAAAAGTCATATCTTCAAGTCCATGAAGGGAGAAGTCATATTAAACAACGTCGGGTATTGCATTGTATGTCCGTAAGAGTGAAAGGATGAAGAGCTTTTTTCTGAAAATTTACTATATTCTGTCTATAATAGCCAGAATATAAAACTGCTACATCCGGGAGAGTGGGAAATGAGAACATGGCAACTTCAAGAAGCAAAAAATCATTTGAGCGAAGTCGTCAGGAACGCTATCAGTGATGGCCCCCAAAACATTACTCTGCATGGTAAGCCTGCTGCAGTGGTAGTTTCCTATGCTGCTTTTTTAAAGGCAACGGCCAGAACAAGTCCAAAAGAATCACTTTCAAAATTTTTTGAAAGTTCGCCTCTGAGGGATATTGAAATCGACCTTGTTCGAGTGAAAGGAGAGGGAAGAGAAGAGGTGAAACTGTGACGCTTAAGCTCGGGTTTCTTCTGGATACCTGTGTTATTTCAGAACTGATTAAGCCTTCACCATCATCGAATGTAGTACGTTGGGTCGACGATCATGAGGAAGAGGCTTTTTATATAAGTGTTATCACTTTTGGAGAGATAGAAAAAGGTATTTCGAAGCTGCCGGAAGGGAAGAAAAAAGAACGGTTGCAAGCGTGGCTATACAGAGAGTTGACCGATCGATTCAATGATCGTGTTCTGGATGTTTCTGCTGATGTTGCACATACCTGGGGTAGAATTCTTGGTGAAGCTGAAAAAAATGGGCATTCACTGCCGGTTATTGATGCTCTTATTGCTGCAACAGCAATAACCAAAGGATTAACCGTGGTCACTCGTAATACAGATGATATGAAAGAGAGCGGCGTAGCACTCCTTGATCCATGGACCTCACTTTATGAGTGATTTCTATCGGTTTGTTTCCTCCTCTTTTTTGCTGTTATCTTGACGGATAATAGAGGAGATACCCTGAACTGTCTCGATCATGGAGCCAAAGGTACCATCGGGAGAACAAGGTTGCCTTAACTTGCGATTTTTTTTAACACCCGCATCAACCATGATCCGGTTGTTTGTTTCACTTCACTTTTGACTGGAAACCCTTCCTTTTCCCATCGGACAATCCCCTGCTGCATATTGACAGCTTTGCTGTAGCCCTGGTTTATAAGAAAACGGGTGGCCATTAAGCCACGACTGCCAACGTGACAGGCAATAACTACCCTGCGGTCTACAGGTATTTCCTGGTAACGTTTGTTTAACTCGCCTGCAGGAATGAACATGATACTGGGTACATCAAATGATTTCTTTGCTACTTCTTTCGGTTGACGGACATCAACAAGCAATGCCCCTTTCTTAATCATGGCGAGAGCTTTCGTTGGGGTAACTTCCTGGGGATGGTTCATAGTATCTTGTGATGGGTGAAGAGGATTACAACTTTTGTTAAATAACGCTGGAGATGGATTTATCTCTTGCATTATTATATATTTTTTTGTTTAATATACCAATAGGGGGTATAGGTATTTTTTTACGCTTATAAATATCTGCAATTATGGTTACAACCGGGGATGCAATGAACGACGTTATTCTGAGACTGAAAAGGGTGAGTGGTCAGGTAGAGGGGTTGATCAGGATGATTGAAAAGGAAAAGGAGTGTGCAGAGATTATTACCCAGTTTCAGGCGGCAAAAGCAGCGCTTGACAACACCTTTTCGCTTGTGCTTCAGCGTAATCTGAAGCATTGTTTGAGTCAGGACGACTCGAAAAGTGTCGAAAGGATTTTACAACTCATTTCAAAACAGTAACACGCTATGAAGGTCTATAAAGCATTGATCGGTTTTTGTGTGGCGGGTACGCTGACGTCGCCGCTTCCGGCTCAAGCCGGTGATACCACCATGAAGCTCTCTCTTGCCGATGCCATTTCGATGGCCCGTCAGAATAATTCCAGCATCAAGGCTTCCCGCAGCAGGATTGATCAAGCTGAGGCGAGGGTGGTTCAGACCCGTCAGTCATCGCTGCCGAAAGTAACCCTGTCGGAGACGCTTATGGTGACGAATGATCCGGGAGCCGCACTTGTCTTCAAACTGCAGCAGAGCAGTATCCAGGCTATCGATTTTATGCCTGACAAGCTCAATAATCCCAATGTCATCAATGACTTCAATACCTCTCTGCAGGTCATGCAGCCTGTGTACAATGCCGATGCCGCAATAGGCCGAACCATTGCGCACACGGCAAAAAAAGCCGAGGAGCATATGGCCGTCCGGACTGAGGAGACCATTGGTTTTCAGGTCAGCAAGGTTTACTACGGGCTTATCCTTGCACGAAAAAATATTGAGGCTGTCGAACAGTCCATAAAAACCATGCAGGGGCACAGCAATGAGGCGGCTAAAGCTTTCAGCGTGGGGTTGATGACGAAGTCCGACAAGCTTTCGACTGAGGTGAGGCTTGCAGAGCTTCAGGAACAGAAGCTTATGCTGTACGATGCGATTAAGGATGCGACCGATGCATTGAGGGTGTTGCTGCATCTTGGTTCGGGTGTCACCATTGTTCCGACCGGCGATCTTGTCGTTGATGGTGTGGTGCCAGGTACCGACAACAACACGGTGCCTGAAAACCGGGCTGATCTCAAAGCACTGGAAACCGGCAGGCAGATTGCAGGTTATCAGGCGGATATGGCCCGTGCATCAAGACTTCCCCGTGTGAACGCATTCCTGCAGACCAACCTGCACAGTGACAATATTTTCAGCGGCGGTTCAAGCTGGGCGCTCGGCATGAATGTGCAATGGAATATTTTTGATGGCTTGGCTTCAGCCGGGCGTATGCAGGAGGCGAAGGCCCAGGAGCACGAGGCTATGTACAATTATGAAGCGGCCAGGAGCAACAGCATTGCTGAAGTGGACAAATCGATCAGGTCGATGCGGACTGCCAAAGCCAGAATTGCTGTTGCCCAGAAATCAATTGAAGAGAGTAAGGTCAGCCTTGATTATATCGGTGCACAGTATAAAACAGGCATGGCAATGACCTTTGAGCTTTTGATGAGGGAGCAGGCCCATACTTATGCGAAAATGCGGCTGAACCAGGCGAAGTATGATTACTGCGTGGCAAAAAGTGAGCTGGCATACTACAGGGGTAACGAAATGGATTTAAAAAACTGACGTGAAACAAGACCATGAAAACTGGTATCAGAAAGAGTGTGTGGCTTCTTACGATTGCACTTACCCTGTTGTTCGGGGGCTGTGGGCATAATGAGTTGAAGCCGGTGACGAGCGGAAAGCCGGAACTTCCTGCAGCAGTTGAACATATTGTGCCGGTTCGCTCTGGCGGCGGTGCAGCTGGTGAAGCAGAGTTTTTGCTGGTGCCGAAGTCTGCCATAGTCCGCAGAGGAGAACTTACAGGGATTCTTGTTGTCGGAGCTGATGACCGCCTGTCGTTGCGATGGATAAGGACAGGCCGATTGATGCAGAGTGATGTTGTTGTTCTCGGGGGGTTGGATAAAGGGGAGTTTATTGTGGGAACTTATGATCCTGCATTGCATGAAGGAGTAACCGTTAAAAAAAGTCCGCGTGTGACTGAGGAGGATCATAGCAAATGAATGAAGGCATTGCCGGTAAACTTGCAAAACAGTTTATCAATTCAAAGATTACGCCGCTGTTGATGGTGGCGGCTCTGCTTGTGGGGATTATGGCGACGTTTATGACGCCGAGGGAGGAGGAGCCGCAGATTGTCGTTCCCATGGTTGATCTGTTTATTCCGTTCCCCGGTGCACCACCGGCCGAGATTGAAGCACGGGTTGCCAAGCCGATTGAGCGGACGCTGACTGAAATTCCGGGTGTGGATTATGTCTATTCGACCTCCATGCCGGATGTCGCCCTGGTGACGGTGCGTTATAAAGTCGGCGAGGATGCGGAGAAAAGCATGGTGAAGCTCTGGTCGACCCTGATGAAAAACATGGACAAGATGCCCCAGGGTGTCCAGTTTCCGTTGATGAAAAAGGTCTCGATTGATGATGTTCCGGTGCTTAACCTCACGTTCTGGAGCAAGAGCAGGGATCCTTACGAGATCAGGAAAGCAGCGGTAGCGGTTGCCGATGAGCTGAAAAAGATCAAAAATATCGGTGACGTCGAGATTAAGGGTGGGTTGAAACGTCAGATCAAGATTGTGCTTGACAAGCAAAAGCTCCTGAAGTACAACGTCAGTCCGCTGCAGATTACCCGTCAGGTGCAGATGGCCAACAGCCAGATGACATCGGGTGATTTCAAGCAGATGAACCAGGAGATTGTTGTCCGCACAGGAAAGTTTCTGGAGAGTGCGGCTGATGTGGGTAATATCGTTGTCGGTATCTCTGGCGCCTCGCCGGTTTATCTGCGCGATGTCGCCAGTGTGGTTGACGGGCCTGAAGAGGTCAATAACTACAACTTTTTCGGATGGGCGGCTGCTGCTCCCAAGGGTTCAGTGTCGGGTGAGTACCCGGCAGTGACCTTGACGGTTGCCAAGCGTAAAGGGGGCGATGCCTCTCTGCTTGCCGAGAAGGTTATCGCAAGGGTTGCAGGGCTCCGCCAGACGGTTGTTCCATCTGACATCACGGTTACTGAGACCAGGAATTATGGAGCGACAGCTTCCGAGAAGGTCATGACCCTTCTGGAACATCTGCTGATGGCTGTTGTTGCCGTCACGATTGTCGTCGGGTTTTTCCTCGGCTGGAGAGGATCGCTTGTGGTTCTGGCTTCGGTGCCGATAACCTTTGCCCTGACGCTGCTGATCTATTACCTGCTGGATTATTCGCTCAACAGGGTGACGCTGTTTGCGTTGATCTTTGTGACCGGTATTGTTGTTGATGATTCCATTATCATTGCCGAGAACATCCATCGTCACTTCGCCATGAAGCGTCAGCCGAAACTGCAGGCGGCCATTACGGCGATCAATGAGGTGGGTAATCCGACCATTCTTGCAACGTTTACCGTTATTGCGGCCGTGCTGCCGATGGTGTTTGTGTCGGGTCTGATGGGGCCGTATATGAGTCCGATGCCGATTGGTGCTTCGCTTGCCATGATTTTTTCGCTGCTGGTTGCCCTGATTGCTACGCCCTGGCTCTCGTTCCGCCTTTTGAAAACTGAGAGTGGTCACACGGAGGAGTATGATGTTACCAAAACAGGGTATTACAAGGTTTTCAATACGTTACTCTCTCCGTTTATTGAAAGTCCGTTTAAACGGTGGCTTGCGTTTGGTGTTGTGGGGTTGATGCTGGCTGGTGCGATTGCGCTGGTGCCGCTGAAGGCTGTGCAGATGAAGATGCTGCCGTTTGACAACAAGAATGAGTTTCAGGTTATTCTGGATATGCCGGAAGGCACTTCGCTTGAGCAGACGGCCAGAGTCGCCAAGGAGGTTGCCGCCTATCTGAAAACCATACCTGAGGTCAGCAGCTACCAGTACTATGTCGGGACCAATGCGCCTATCAATTTCAATGGTCTTGTGCGTCACTACTATCTCCGTCAGAAGGCGAATATGGCTGATATCCAGGTGAATCTTGTGCATAAAGGCGACCGTCAGGCGCAGAGCCACGACATTGCCAAACGGGTGCGACCTGGTGTTCAGCAGATTGCGCTGCGTTATCATGGGAATGCCAAGATCGTCGAGATTCCGCCGGGGCCCCCTGTTATGTCGACGCTGGTTGCTGAAATTTACGGGCCGTCGCAGAGTGAGCAGATTGCTCTTGCCAGTCAGGTGAAACAGGTGTTTAAGGAGACTCCCGGTGTTGTCGATGTTGACTGGGTGGTTGAAGCTGACCAGAAGGTGTACAATCTGGTGGTCAATAAAGAGCAGGCTGCTTTCCGGGGAGTGAGCGCGGAACAGATAGCCCAGACGCTGCGTCTGTCGCTTGCGGGCATGGATGTGGGGCTGATTCATACGGGAAATGATCTTGATCCGGTAACGATTCAGGTACGGCTGCCACAGTCTGACAGAACATCCCTGCATGACCTTACCGGTATTTTTGTGCAGTCTCAGGGTATGGGAAGTCTGACAACCCGCTTGCGTGCCGGTGAAATGATTCCACTGTCGGAACTGGTGAAGGTTGAGGAGAAAATCCAGGAGAAGAGCATTTTTCACAAGGATCTCCGCCGGGTGGTGTATGTGACTGCGGATGTTGCCGGTGCGACGGAAAGTCCGGTCTATGCCATGCTCGATATGGATAAAAAAATCCAGAAGATCAAGCTGCCTGCGGGGTATTCGATTAATCCGCTTTATACGGCGGCTCCAACTTCGGAGGATAAGATGGCGATGAAGTGGGACGGTGAGTGGCAGATTACGTTTGAGGTGTTCAGGGATCTGGGGACGGCGTTTGCGGTGGTGCTGGTTATTATTTATCTGTTGATTATCGGGTGGTTCCAGTCTTTCAAGACGCCGCTGATTATGATGATTGCTATTCCGTTGAGTCTTGTGGGGATTATTCCGGGGCATTGGCTGCATGGGGCGTTTTTTACGGCGACGAGTATGATCGGGATGATTGCTCTTGCGGGCATTATGGTTCGCAATTCGGTGCTGCTGATTGATTTCATACAGATTCGCAGGGCGGAAGGGGTTGCGTTGAAGCAGGCGGTTATTGAGTCTGCTGCAGTAAGGACTCGGCCGATCATTCTGACGTCGGGGGCGGTGGTTATCGGGTCGATTGTGATGCTTTTTGATCCTATTTTTCAGGGGCTTGCTATTTCGCTGATTTGGGGCGGCATTCTTTCCACTATTTTGACGCTGGTGGTGGTGCCGATTGTGTATTACATGGCTGAAAAAAAATCTGACAAACCTTCTATGACAAACGTATCATGAAATTACTGGCAATAATGGGTTATGAGGAGACTCGCCCGATGGTGCGGCGTCTGTTTCAGGAGCATCAGGTGTCGATGATGAGCAGTATGGATATCAAGGGGTGCAATTGTGAAAAAAAAGGATTACAGGCAGAGGCGTGGTGGCATGCTGATGCGATAGTGGGCACCTATTCTACGCTTTGTTTTGCCATCCTTGATGATGACAAGGCTGCTGCGATTATGCTGGAACTTGAGAAGAACCCGATAGCCGTGGAGAAGGATTTTCCGGCCCGTGCGTTTCTTATGCATGTTGAGAA
>JABDHL010000021.1 GCA_012972825.1 Chlorobiaceae bacterium | reverse complement strand
GCATCCCGTCTTCCGGTATTCCGGGGGAACGATAACACAAAATCCCCGATACGGCATGGCAATCTCACCAAGCGCATCAGAAGCTTCAGCGCCACTGAAACAGAATACGCCTTTGGCTAGTAAAGCATCAATCGAATAAAACTACATAATTCGTAACTTTATTCAATTGATTCATTGGAAGGATAGTGATTAGCATGGGCAGAAGCCACGCTTTATCAATCAAAAAAAAATTATATCGTTTGAAGATCAGACCTCTTTAAATATGTATACGAATGGTGCGTGCTGAAAGGGCATTGCTCATTTCTCCTCTTATTCAGTCTTTTTCCGGTATCCCAAACCTGAGAAGGATGCTATCAACGTTCCATCTTCATCTTTTATTTCTACTTTATACCCGCTAATCTTTTTATTTTTACTCTCTTCTCTTGCTTCTGCCCTTATATATGCTCCTGCAGGTGCTTTGAAATAAGAGATCGACGCATTTATTCCTACTGTAGTACTTCCATCAGCATTACTCGCTATTGCAAACGCATAATCCGCGAGCGTAAATATTGCGCCACCCTGGACAATATTGATGCCGTTCTTATGCTTGTCCTCTATTTTCATTTCAACCAATGCATACCCCGGTGATGCTTCAACTATCTCAATACCTAACAACTGGGCAAACTTGTCGTTTTTCACATTTTTCAGAATGTCTTTATCCATCTGTATTCCTGTTAAAGAATTAGTACCTGCGCCAGTCTCAAGCGTGAATAAACCGGGTAAATTTCACACCCGGCATAGTCACCCCAATGAACAAATAAAAACAACGATTACTCCAATTCTGAGCATTTCAAGCAAATCGACACTCAATCTAACAGATTGATTTGACGAAATCTTGCCAAAATGAGTTGTTTATATGCTTATTGCCTTTGGATCCATCGACTCCAGATATGTTTTATCATAAACAAAGTGATAGCCCTCTTCATCTTGTACAAGCCAGCCAGCGGTACGATCCTGATACATTATTTCAGCTTTTTTCATCGATTATTATCCCTTTTCCTGCTTGACAGGAGCAAGTTCAAAACCGAACAACCGAAGAACCTGGTTCACCTTGTCCATACGCAACGTCTTCTTCCTCTGTTCAAGATCCCGGATAAAACGCAACCCCGTACCGGCTTTTTCCGCCAGCTCGGGCTGTGTCATATCCAAGGACTTCCGTCTATCACGGACAAATTCAGAGAGATCATTCATAGCCACAAAGATACCTGATCGGGTATAATAAATATTACTTGCCACTAATTTATACCATTTCGGGTATAAAATCAAACGAATATACGGTAATTATACTTGAACGGTGTAAAAAAATATTTACGCCTATGCCTCTGTTTTTTCATGACTATTCTGCTATGAATCAGGAGCAATCCAGCTGTCCTGAAATACATGATTTGCCATTACAACGTTGCCTCCAGATAAGGTTTTAAAACCGAAGCAACACTGCACACTGCAGGCATAATGCATCAGTGCATGCAGATCCTTGTGCTTTCTCTGCTGATACCGTTTGAGCGCTTCGAGAACAACATCCATTCCGATCCAGTTACGGAATTTGAAACAGCGATTCTGGGTTGCTCAGCCCCTTTTTCGAGTGCAATGGAAACGGCATGAGGAACCTGAGTGGTCATTTCATGAAAAGAGAGCGCAGAAATAAGGTATAGCACCGCATTCGGCACTCTCTTAACAACGGCAATGAGATCAGGGTATTCAAGTGGCCGACGTCCCATGAGCTGTTAGACACCCCGGGAAAACTGCTCAAGGCCCCAACTATCCCGAAGCTGGTAGAGGGTTCTGGGATGAATTCCCATTGCCCAGAAATGCATGAAATTCGACAAAAAACGTTATCATGCATAGTAATTCGACACAAACATTCATTTTTCGACAATTATGCCAGGTACGATCCCAACCATTTCCGATATCGAGATCACCGTTGATGCCAGCCGCCGATGGGTCGGTTATGCTGCACTGCAGCACTCATTGGGTACAGAGCTGCCGTTAAAAAAGCTTTGTGCGGTTGCGACCGGACATGTCAGAGGAAGTGTCCGGCTGGAAAACGGGATACGTGTCTATGACCAGCGATACCGCCCGGAGGGCAATGTTGCAGGGCACATCTTTTTTGCTCTCAAGCATGAAACGCTTGACCTGCTTGTTCTTAAAAGCATTCTCATCAAGCTGGGAGCAAAAACGGTCACAGCGGTCATTACAACCTACAAGGGCAAACAGCAGGCCCGAAGACTCTGGTTTCTTTATGAATGGCTCACCGGCGAGAGGCTTTCGCTTGAAGACATTTCACCCGGAGTGCGTTACCTGCCGCTTCTTGACCCTGAGAATTATTTCACCGGGCCGCAGAGGCAATCAACACGACACAAAATCATAAACAACCTTCTTGGTGACCGTGACTTCTGCCCTATAGTCCGTAAAACAGAGGTGCTGCAAGCGTTCACCAGGGACGCACTCTCTCTTCAGGTCGAGCAGGTCATGGTCAGAACCAGTCAGGATGTCTGGCGTCGTGCGGCCAGCTTTCTGCTTCTTGCCGACAGCCGCGCTTCGTTTGCCATTGAGGGAGAGCGACCAGCCCGAAACCGGATCGAACGCTGGGCACTCGTCATTCAGCAGGCAGGGCGCCAGCCGCTCTCCCTCTCCGAAATCATCGAGATGCATGGCAAACTCATCCAGGACAACCGTTTTGTGGCCAAGAGGCTTCGCTTTGAAGGAGTCTTTCTGGGTGAACGCAATCGTGATGGCGAGCCGGTTCCGGAGTTCATCGGTGCACGGCCACAGGATCTCCCCTCTCTGATGCAGGGACTTCTGGATAGTCACCGCATCATGAGCGGTGGCTCAGTTGATCCCATCATTCATGCTGCTCTGATCGCATTCGGATTTGTTTTCATACACCCCTTCGAGGACGGCAATGGGCGCTTGCACAGGGCGCTCGTTCATCATATTCTTGCCGAGCGGAAATTTGCACCTGCGGGCATGGTTTTTCCGGTCAGCGCAGTCATGCTTGAGCGTATCGAGAAGTACCGGCAAGCCCTGCGTGACTTCAGCGCACCGCTCATGTCTTCTATCGACTGGCAGCCAACGCCAAAGGGTAACGTCGAAGTGCTTAATGATACCGCCGATCTCTACCGGTTCGGCGACTACACTGCACTTGCCGAATATCTCTACACCTGCGTCGAGCACACCATCACAACCCTCCTTCCGAAGGAGGTGCACTACCTGAAATGTTATGACCTCGCGCTGACGTCAATCGGTGAGCACATCGACATGCCCGGAAACCAGATACGCGACCTCATCATGTTCATAACCCAAAACAGCATGAAACTCCCTCTTAGCCGACGCCAGAAAGAGTTCGCATCGTTAACTGATGCTGAAGTTCTGGCCATTGAAAAGGATGTCGCAGAAGCTTTTTTTCAGGATGACAAAAGTGAATGATATGATTACCGGGCCTTCAATTCTATTTCTATACGACATCAATTCTTCGGGCACTCTCCTTCATTGATACTACCCTCCTGCCTTTTGCCTTTGGCGAGGGAGCCTGCCGGGTCTCCCGATTCCCGCGTAAAGAGCTTCCACACATGCAGCTGGCCTCTGATTCCGCCGTAGCCAACCATACCTTGCCATAACAGTATGGTTAATGTCGCATTCCCCTTCGTTCAATAGGGTCTGCCTACGAATTGTGGTGATTTCGGAACTCAATACAGCGCCTGTGGTTTCCCCTGTCAACGCTTTCCCATGCCATTGCTGGTCATCGAGGCATGACTCGGGGTCATGATGGGTGGGGCTATGCCTTTCATGTAAGAAACTTTCATTCTCTACTCTTTGCCGGTTTTAATCGGCGCTTACTGAACGTCCCCTAAATTCCCACTAACAGCCTGATTTTATGAGTAAGAGGCATAAATACATATGCCCCGCCTTTACAACACAGCAAAGCCTAACAATAGGGGCCTTTCTGTCCCCTTCGCCACTATCTCAGAAAGCGGCCGCTTATCGATTCAGAAACCAATCCCACCAATTATTGCTTAATTGCCCTATGACCTGAGGAGCATCCAAAACTCGGCCCCATGCTGACCTATACAACAGCTTTATCCAGCTTATTCATGATCCTTTTCCGCTCATTGCTACCAACTGTTGACAGGCGCAGCAACGGCAGTCCGCATTTGGCCAAAACAGCGTCTTTCAGAACATCACGTTCAGCTTGGCGAGTCCCTTTACGATGGAATGCGTATCCATCAACCTCAATGACAAGCACCGGGCTTTTATCGATTTTGCGATAAATCACAAAATCGGTATGACTCCAAGGATGTTTAGCATAGGCATCCTCTTCAGGAGTCAGATTCGCCGTGTCCCGAATGAGCATCGACAAAGGAAACTGAAAGACAAATCCTAACCCCTGATAAGCCCTCTCCTGAAGCACCGCCTCTATTTCGCCGTTTGCAAGGTTCTCGGAATCATATTGCGAAATCCTTTTCCGCTTTTTCAATACCTGCTTTCGCACAGCTGCGTAGTCACGATAGAGGAGGTCAAAGACAGAACGAACACCGCTGGGAACCACGTCGCAATTGTTGTAGCGGATGTAACGGATAAGATCCGCCACATTACCATAGCCTTCCGCCATCTCTTTGGAAACAACCAGCCGGAGCTTTTCCTGTGCACGGGATACGGCTACGTTCAGCAGATTCGGGTTATCGACAAATTCATTGGCTTCATTCGCTACAGTCGTAATGATGATAACCCGCTTTTCCCGTCCCTGATACTTGTGCACCGTGTCAACTTCAATCTCCTCAGAACCTAAAGATGATCGTATCCGGGTCGCCTGTATCCTGTAGGGCGAAACAATACCGATGTCGGCCGAATTGACCTCACCCAGCTCAGGCAATACCGTCTGTGTAATTTCATCGATCTGGCGTTGATTGAATGTACCGCGAGCATGATGTCCCGCTACAGTCGTATATGCACGAAGAACGTCAGGTTCCCCATGGTCAGGTGTCATGATAAGGAGTTCGCCTCCATAGAACTTTTGGTTGCAAAACTGAATGATCTTCGGATGGCACCGATAATGCTCTCGCAGCAACGTTTCGGGCAAGTCAGGAAAAGCCATGCGCACGGCAGAAAGCATGTTGTGCCAATCATACCTCACATGGTCCGGAAGATCGTACTGTACAGCGATCTCCTGGACTCTCTTTTGATCCTGATCAGTCAAGACATTGGGTAACTGCATGGGATCCCCGACAATAACAAGCTTTTTTGCACACGCCATCGCAAGAGCACCGCTGAGCAAGTCGACCTGACTGGCTTCATCCACAATGACACAATCGAAGACATAACCGGACTTGAGCGATGTAATGACAGAAAAGGTTGTGCTAAGAATAACCGGATACTCATTGAGGAAATCTTCCGGGCGCCGCCAGAGATCATCGATAGTAAACCTTTTTCGCTCGCGGTTATTGTAGTGCCCAGCAAGACGATGCCTCAGCAACTCTAACGACAGCGAAGTCAGCCGCTCCAGCCGCTGGTCGAAACGGAAGCCGGCAAGGGTGTCTTCAAGCGCTTTACGCCGGACTTCCATATCAGCGATCTTACGCAGGTAATAAGCCTTTTGTAGCCTGAGAATTCGATCCCCAATGTTGAGCCCGAACAGGGCTCTGCCTGCCATGCCAAACCGGAACAGAAGAGCGATCTGCTCCAGAATACCTCCGAGATAACCTGAAGGCTTGGATACGCCCGATTTATTATTTAAAGCCGCCTTCTCCTCACAAGCCTGCCAGACCTTCAACAATTTCCTGGCTGTTGACTTGGGGCGAAATGGTCGCGCATCCATATTCAGATCATGACCTCTCGTCTCCTCCTCATACTGAGCAAAGTGATCCATTTCAAGCCGCAACGCATCGATCTCCTGAATGAGTGCGACCAGTTCGTTCTTCTTTACAAATGCATCATCAAGCTCGTTATTCAGGGACAAAATCTCCTTAAGTACCGCCGCCTCCTCTTTCGGCTCAAGTATAGAAAGCGCGAGCGTTTCGGATGTCTGCCCCTGAATGAACGTCTCTTTGTTCTGGTTGCTTCCGAGAAATGCCGCTACAAAATCCAGCTCATATTTCTGAAGCTTTTCCAGCACATTGGCCGTAGCCGAATTGTTGTTGGAAACCACGGCCACCTGCTTGTCAAGAAGCAGCATATTGGCGATCAGGTTCAGGATGGTTTGTGTCTTGCCGGTGCCAGGCGGGCCCTGAACTATGGATACTGGATTCTGAATTGCCTGCTTTATGGCCATTTTCTGGCTCATATTGCATCCGAACGGGAAAATGAGGTTCGGCACAGCATCTCTTGCTGTTTCCGGAAAGCTGGCATTCAGAAAGCCGGAGAGAATACTACTGCCCGACACGGTGTTCATATGACGATATTTCATCGCCATCAGCGACTTGTCGTCACTCGTCCTCAGAATATCAGTTTCTGCAAGTTCACGAAAATAGCCGAGCACATCGGGATTGCGCCCATTGGACAGGTTCATCGGCTGTACAGAAAGCTCTGAAAACCGACAGCAACGGCTCCCTCCATTCTTCTGAAAGACTTTCACCCATTTGTCGAAACGCAATACCTCCACGACCTCGGAGAGCAAATCCCCGGCAACGAGCACCCGACTATGCAAAACAGGTACGTGAACCGGACTTGAAAGCCACTCTACGTTGGTCCCGAGATATCTGTAGGATTTCCCGTTTTTATATGTCACGACCAAGCGCGCCCCATCCCGTGCAATGCGCAGAATCTGAGCCGTAAGATCCTGCCCCTTGATGATGATGAGGTGTTGCCTCAGATTTATGCCATTCTGGCCGTTCAGCACGTTATATCATAGTCTAACTTATTGCTCCGACCATGAAAACTCATACTGCCCCTGAAGATCCTGAAACATTGACTTGATAGATAAGGCGGTT
>JABDHL010000020.1 GCA_012972825.1 Chlorobiaceae bacterium | reverse complement strand
TTCCCGATTTTCGGCTGACATAAGCTTATCTGAACTTCCTCTTCATTCCGGAAGCACAGAATACTATCGCGAAAAACTCCTATCGTCCATAAGATACCGCTGTACAAAAAAAAGTATGCAGCAAACTTCCCTTCTACCAAGTGAACTGCTGCAAGAGTAAAAGAGCGCAAGCTGCTGCGAATGATGCGCGGGTGCTTATGACGAAGAAGATGAGAAAGAACAAGAGCATCAGTATCGGGGAGACTTGCAGTACGCAAAAGATTTCACGAACTACCCATTATCGGTATTTGGGGTTATAGCTATTTAGTTATGATAAAATAGTGCGACGTGAGGTTGCGTAGTTGAATTGTCCGGTAAAACGGACCCGTTGTTCAGTCAGCGGAGCCCACCGACACATGCATAAGGAGTAATCCTCTTGTGTGAAGCTGTCGGAAAAGTACCCGCAGGAAATTGTAGGCTGATCCGTGAGGAAAGGCTGAATCTGCCAGCAACAGGCGGAGAGGGGCGAGGGCTGGAATGACATGGCCAATACAAGTGAACTGTCAATAAACATCGTTACATAACACAAGCCAAAGTTGCTGATAGGCTTGCACCAAAAGGTACGTGGGTAGGTGATCACCGTTATTTTTGGGATTACACTGACAATAATTCCCACCGGTGGAGAGACAGGGCCTAAATCATTCGTTTATTCACTACGCAGAACACGGTAAGCCCGTATTCTGGCCCGGAACAATGGGCAGTCGAACCGCAAGGAACGATGGAATGCGGGTAAAGGAAAAAGGAAAAAGCGAATGCTGTCCTGTAATGGGGCGGATAGGGGTTGCAACAGTACCTCACGTGAAAACGAGCAGACTTCCTTATGGTCTTTCGTCACAAGAGAACATGTAGAACTTTATTAACGGAAGGAACGCAAATGAATGCAGGAACAATGGCATGTGCACCATCCGGCTTCGGCTGGCAAACTATCAATTGGGTTGCTGTCAGGCGTCAGGTAAGAAAGCTGCAAGCGCGTATTGTGAAGGCAACACAGGACGGCAAACGAGGCAAGGTAAAGGCCTTGCAGTGGTTGCTGACCCACTCGTTCAGCGGTAAAGCATTAGCCGTCAAACGGGTGACTGAGAATGATGGAAAGAAAACCCCCGGTGTAGACCGAATTATCTGGAATACATCGGAAGCAAAGACCAATGCGATAACGTCACTGCAAAAGAGAGGATACCCACCGCTCCCGCTTCGGAGAGTTCTTATTCCGAAGAAAAATGGCAAAACACGACCTCTCGGTATTCCGGTGATGAAAGACCGTGCTATGCAGGCTCTTCATCTGCTGGCACTGGAACCCATTGCCGAAACGACTGCCGACAGGAACTCTTACGGGTTCAGGCCGGGACGCTCAACCGCAGATGCAGGGGCTCAATGCTTCCTCTGTCTGGCAAAAAAGAAGAGTGCAGAGTGGGTGTTAGAGGCTGACATTGCAGGATGCTTTGACAATATCAGTCATGATTGGATGATCGCCAATATCCCAACGGATAAAACGGTTCTTCAAAAGTGGCTCAAGGCAGGATTTGTGTATCAAAACGAACTCTTTCCTACAGAAGCCGGTACGCCGCAAGGCGGTATTATCAGCCCGGTACTGGCAAACATGGTACTTGACGGTCTGGAAAAAGCACTTGCGGAAGCATTTCCGCAAGCACTGCAACAACGCCTGAAAATGAACATAGTGCGTTATGCCGATGATTTCATTGTGACCGGCAACTCTAAAGAGTGGCTCGAACAGGAGGTCATACCGGTAGTTGTCAACTTTCTGGCAGAACGGGGGCTCTCCCTCTCACCAGAGAAAACTCGCATAACGCATATCACGGGAGGATTTGATTTCCTTGGCTGGAACATTCGCAAGTATAATGGGAAGCTGTTAATGAAACCATCGAAAGCGAGTATCAAGGCTCATCTTGAGAAAATACGGGAAATCATTAAGGGAAACCGAACGGCCACACAGGCAAATCTTATTCACTTGCTTAACCCTGTTCTGCGGGGATGGGCAAACTATCACCGCCATGTGGTCTCGAAGAAAACCTTCAGTTGGATAGACGCTCAAATCTGGTCAATGCTTTGGCAATGGGCAAGACGACGGCATCCGAACAAAGGAGCCAAATGGGTTAAAAGCAAATACTTTAAAACCCGTGGCTCTCGACGATGGGTGTTTACTGCCAAAAAAGAGTGCCAAGAGCAAAAAGGAATATGGCTCTTGTTCGAGTCCGACACGCTTATACGGCGGCACATCAAAATAAAATCTCAAGCGAACCCGCATGACCCGAAATGGATGCAGTATTTCAACGCCCGAGGGACAAAACTGTCCTCATGAACTGTCATCGAGAACGCATCGCCAACTATTTTGATGGTCTTAATCTCATTGCTGAGGTAATCATTCTCGGTTATGTATCCGGGTGCCGAAAGGTGCCTTTGTAGAGGCTTGAGCCGTATGAGGGGAAACTCTCACGTCCGGTTCTTAGGGGGCGGTGGCGTAGCAATGCGCTGCTGCTACCCGACCATTATCAGCATTAAATTAGAAAACGAAGAATGCTGTGATCCTATCCTGCCGGGTTATGTGAATTTCATAAGACTTGGCCCCTCTGGCTTAATTTGAGCGCCGACTGATTCAGGAGGGCAGCAAGAGCTATAGGTAGAAAAGGCGGAAGACAAAAAATTTCGAAAGATGATCCGAAATTGCAGATGGGAAGAAAAATGAGCATCAGTATCGGTGAGATCTGCAGTACGCTGAAGATCTCACGGGCGAGTTATTACAGATATTTAGCATTTTAAGACAAAAGTGGTTTTGGTTATATTTTCCAATACACATGTGGTTCCATTTGATGGGTTCAGGTCACCCCTAATGTTTGATTTTGGAACAGCCTTGCGAGTTTTGATCTCTTTTTATGAGTTTAGATTTGCTATCAGATTATTAATCGTGTCATCAAACCGTTGTTTGTTATTCAGTTCACAATTCCATACAGTAAACACTTTCCATCCCGATTGTTTCAGCTCGCTTTCTACTCGACTGTCACGTTCCATATTACCCGAAATTTTTGTGTTCCAAAATTCTGTATTTGAAGTAGGTCTTGCGGCTTTTTTACAATTATGACCGTGCCAAAAACAGCCATTAACAAAAATAACCGCTTTATATTTCGGCAACACAATGTCCGGTTTGCCTGGAAGCGTCTCTACGTTTTTTCGAAAACGAAATCCCCGACTGAATAAAAAACTACGCACCGCAATTTCCTGCTTCGTTTCTTTTCCAGAAATAGAAGCCATAATCTGGCTACGTTTCTTTTTTGTGAAAATGTCAGCCAAGATGCTCGATTATATGTTGCTTAATATTCTCCGATTGTATGTAACTGAAAACTGGAGGCAAAGCGTTTCCGATCAATAAAGCCAGATTTCTCTTCGGAATATCCGTTGGGAATTTGTAATCTGCCGGGAAGGATTGCAGCAGTGCTGCTTCCCTTGCAGAAATACAACGGTTTTGTTCGGGGTGTAAAAATCTGCCTTTTGACGGATTCAGGCACCCCCCCGTAATGGTGGAGGAATAATCGTCCCACCGCAATCTGCCATACACATCATTAAAGCCGATATTCTCTCCCTGATGACATTTAAGTAGGTATTTTTTCGGTAAATCTTTACGGCTTCCTCCGTTCTGAGGGGTCATTTCGATTCGTTCCTGAACTTCCGGTGTGTGAACCGGAAAAATCTTATGTATCGGATCTATTGATTTTTCGGGCGTAAGCATATTACCGATTATTTGTCTTACGGTTTTCTTTTCGTAAGTAGGTTTGGCAACTTTTATTTCACCCAATCTCGAACCTACCAAAACCAACCTTCTCCGGCTTTGCGGTACGCCATAATCTTTTACGTTTACCACTGTAAAGTCAATATGGTATTTCATCTCTTCTTCCAAAATCCGTTTTGCTTCTTTAAACAAATCATATTGAACAAGTCCGGGAACGTTTTCCATCATGATGGTATATGGTTTCAATGCCCTTACAAGGCGCACATATTCCATTATCAGGGTATTACGGTCATCTTCGACGGGTTGCATCCTGTTCAATCTCCTAATGGAACTGAACCCTTGGCAGGGTGGGCAGCCGGCGAGCAAGTGAATTTTATTTCCATTCAGTTTTTGTTTGATTTCTGCAACAGACACTTTGCGAATGTCTTTTGTAATGATGGTAGTCCCGAGATGGTTCATCCGATACACTTTTGATGCAATTTCGTCAATTTCAAAAGCAATTTGCGTTTTAAAATTGGCTTGGTGCATGCCTTCTGTCAGTCCGCCTAAACCGCTGAATATGTCTATTGAATAGAGTTGCATTTTATAAATTATTATCCGTTCTAATTATATTTTTATAATTGCAATCCTCAATGTATTTTATTGCCATAACTTTTTTTTCTTCTGTTGCAACAACGCCAAATCTATCTGAGTTAAAATTGATATATATATTACTATTTTTACAGAAATACATTTCACCACCTATATAAGCTAAGCCATCTCCGGTAATGTTTGTATGACACACATACGGCTTATCCTCACGTGATTTTTTTCGCAAAATATTAGGGGTCATTTCCCAAAGTATTTTTATACTCTTTAAATCTATAACCCAGAGAAAACACTTTAATGGATATGGGTTTCCTTGATCGATTTTATAATGATGAATTTCTTCTTCTGTAACTAACAGATGATTGTGGAACTGATCTGGAAAATTATTATCCTTGCCGTCGTAAATAAGGTGTAAGAATTCAGTATTATCATTTTCTCCTTCAAGTAAATGAGTCTCTTTTGTCTTATGCGGATGACCCTCAAAAGCAGCAATTAAAGGGTTTAATCCATCTATATGTATTTGTGATAGCTGAGGCATATTACAAAAGATTATATATAAAATAAACCTCGTTCCAAGACTGTCTCCAAAGTAGTTAATGAATATTTTTTAACTACATCCAAGTAACTAATTTTAACAAGTGAATCAAGACTTCTATCTGTAATCAATCTGTTTTCAGGTGAAATTAAATATCCTTTATCTTTATTCATAAATAAGAAGCCATTGGAATCATTCAGTATCTTCTCAACACTTGCAGTATCTATTGAAAAATCAATTTTATTAAGTTGGTCTAAAAGGTATTGGTTACCTAGTATTCTTTGTAAATACAGTATGTCACTCGCTTTAGTCAAGTAATTATTGGATGTAAATAATATTTCAATACCATCAATTTTTATTCTTCCTGTATTGGTTGCACAACTAATTATGTATTGAAATATAAATTCTTCCGATGAAAACGAATGTTGACTCTTACCCCCTTTCAAAAATAGTTGAAACCTATTGAAATGTTTGCTAAACATTTGGTTGTTTAGAAATGTAGGTAGCATTTGTTCTATCTGTGAATATATAAAAACAAAAGTATTTGTCTTTTCTAAAATTTCAAGTAACCAGTTTTGGGAATTAGTATGATTAGTTTCTATTCCATATTGCCAATCATAAATAAGGACATCAGGCCTTATTCCTTCATCGATGTCTTGTAATGCAAGTTCTGGTTCCGAGTACCCACTAAGATTTATCATGCCAACCTTAAACGCATCGCTTGTAATTATATCTTTTATTAACTGCTGTAAATGATTTAAGGATTTCCAGTTTTCATTTAGTGCTAAATGATATAAGTCATTAGCTTTGATTGCTGAATTATAAATTTTGTTTTCTATGAATTCCTTTATTTTAGGGATCTCATCATCAATAAGAAATATGTTTTTAGTTTGCATTTTAGGAAAATATTACTTTTGAAAAATCTAATAGAAATTGCGCACCATTCAATCCTTGAATTTTATCACTGTCTTTTGCTAAATATATATCCCCTCGTTTCTTCATTAAATTCATGTAATGCTTGCATACATATAGGCCAAGTCCACTTGGTGGGAATTTCAAGCTGTATCCCGGTTGAAAAAGATAAGGCATTATGGAATCGTGAACTCCATCTCCATTATCGGCAACAACAATAACTCTGTCCATTGCATTAATATTTAACCTGATTTTCCTTTTTACTATTTCAGGTTTATCCAGCCAATAACAAGAGTTATCAATAAGGTTTGTGAGAATCTGATTTAATGCACCGAATCTTGACATTATTTCAAAATCCTGGTCATGGTTGTATTCAAAATCAATATTTAATGCTTTAAATCTTCTTTTGAAGACCGAATGAACATAGCTGATTGATTTTGAAACATTGAATTGAATCGGGTCTTCGTTTCGCAATGCTCTCAAAGGACTTAACCTTAATATTTCCGATTCTAATGCTTGCGAAGTATCTTTTAATTCCTCAAGTTTTGCTTTTTCGAATTTCCCGCTTTTTAGTACTTCGAGTACACCGAAATAGAAGTTGGAAGTTGTTTTGCTGATTTCATGAAGTGCAACAGCAATTCCCAAGCCAAATCCGGCTTGTTCCGTCAGCATATCTTGAACCTCTTGAATTTGCTTTAAATTATCTTCAAGATTGTTGAGTGATTTTGAGAGTTCAACAAGTTTATATTTTCTTTCACTGATATCACCAAGTTCTTTAATATCTTCAAAGAGTTTGTATTGATCTAAAGCGATATCATAGTTGGCGTTTATATTAGAAATAATTTTAGCAGATTGTTTTGGAAACCCTTTAAGTGCTCTAGGGTCTCTAATCAAATCACCAGAGAGTTGATTGTATTCGTCTCTCTTACCTATATAATCTACTTCAATGAAATAAGTAATGGCTTTTACCAATTCTGTAAAATCCGTAAAAGCACGGTTCTTAATCATTCCTTCCCTATCGGTTTTGTCAACTAAATCAATGTTTGTAGATTGGTCTATTTCAATATTACCAATCATGTGGTAATAAGACATTCGGTAATTTTGTTTAATTTGTCTTTGTCTCAAACCCAACCAATCTGTTTCTGTTCCGTTCTCTGCAGAAAAAACATTGATGCCATCGCGGTAAATTGATAAACCTCCATATCTCTCTAAGTAGCGTTTGAATTGTTTTTCATCATTCGAATTCCCAATCCAGGGCTTATCACGATACCAAATATCAATATGGATATAAAACGCACCACATGCTGGTTTTCGCCATAGATTACAGTTTTTCTCAAACCTTACCCAATGGTCTTTATTTATATCCTTTAAGTCATATATTTGATGTATATTTTTAAATCTCGCTAAGGGGATGTTGTATGGAGGATCAAAAAAATAGTCGTATTCAAAAATACCCTTTTCATCAACAATCCCGTAAATTTTAAATACAGGGTTGTATTTTCGATATGAAATCTCTTCGTCTAACTCTTTAATCTGTGGGCAAGAAAATGTTGCGTGAAATGCAGGTATGGATGCTTTTGGATGCGGATTAGGGGAATTAAGTTTCAGAATCGTACGGTTTATCTCTTTTATTTCTTCCTCTGTAAGTTCAAAACCTTCTCTCCCTCCGTAAATAATCAGTTGAGTTCCACTTCCTTTAGAACCGTAATTTCTTGAAATAGGTTGCCTTGTCAGTGTAACCTTTACTTCGTCTAAATCTTTATGAGTATTGTAATGAATGTTAAAATCATCCCAATTTATTTTCAAAACATACTCATAATCATTTTCAAAAATTTTTGTTTTAATGACAAGATTTTTTCCCAAACGATGGCACGCAAATCGTCCAACACCTTTTTCACCCAAAGGGATTCTGCCTTTATTTTTTGATTTCAGTATTTCAATATAGCTTTCTAAAAATTCCAACTTATTTTCACTGATAGCTTGTTCTCTTTCTCTTTTCAAGCGTTCTTTCACACTTGTCTTGAGCGTTGATGCTGGTCGTAGCCAACCTAACTCAATTTGATCTTTTGTCATTCCACAACCATCATCTTCAACAATGATGACTGGTCCTTCAAATTTATTAAAGTCATAGATAGAATCAGGAATATTCGGAAGATTCGGTATTTTCTCAATTTTTACTTTGCAGTATGAGGCACCAGCATCAAAGGCGTTTTTAACTAATTCCAAAATTCCTATTCGTTCGGAAGCAATAAGCTGTTCTCCTAAAACTTGAACAAGGTGTGCATCAGCTTTGAAATTTAGTAGTATTCCTCCATCAAGACACAATTCATCCAAAAATTGAGGTTTTATTTTTCTTACTGCATTATTGTAATTATAATAATCGCTATTGTATAGTTTTTCAAGTATCTCACCAGAATTATTTTTGAATGAAACGGGTTTTGAGAATAACTTGAAGTCTGATATTTCCACAAAGAAATGATCAGGGGTTTTCCTGTCAATGAAAGGCTGCTTTGTTATTTTCCCGTAACCGTAAAAGACCCCATCTCCTTTTTTATCTGGCTCATAATAAATAACTTCAATCGGCAAGTATTTGAACTGATTAAGATAATTCTTCTGACTTGTTGCCGGGAAATGGTAAAATTTACCAATGAAATTATTGTATTCACTATCATTCCTGTACTGGGTTAATATAAGGCAATTTCTTTCTTCCATCATTCAGCGTTTATTATTTATTGATGAAAGCAACTTTCGGATGTCAATAACCAGAAATATGGCCATAACGAAAAGCGTATCAATGGGTAGTTCTATATACATTGAGCAATAAAGGAAAAAGTGTATTCATACTTACAAAGTATTTTCGCCAAACAATATCCTGTCATACCATTTTCTAAAAGTAAAACATAATTCAGTTGTATTTCTTATTTGACATTTAATCCTGAATTATTCGTCATGGAAATATAAAAGGGGTACATAAATACCACATATCATTATGTTACCGTTGATTAACGACAGCAAACATGACTTGGTACACAGGCACCCCCTTTCTTTGAATATAGTCATCAAGCAGCATATACCACAATCTTTATTTTAACACAATTTTATATTTTCTTAGGCTTCATTGCTTAAGTGATATCCTGATAGTATCTATTAATAACGACAAGAGCATAGAAAGAAGGAGTCTTCTATGAAAGTCATCATCATCCATCACCGTGATGAACTATACTTTTATTACGCATGATGAGTAGGGTAATGGTTTCGTACTCAAAATATCTCACTATTGAATGAAAATCTTTCATGGCTATTTCGAAAAGAAGGTGATCAGTGTCGAAAATAACTCCGTTGGCTATACGGTTTTAAAACTTTCAGGCTGAATCGAGTGCAGTGTACATAGTTTTGAGTAGTAGCATGATAGAAAGCTGTGCACCCAGCAGAGGCTCAGCTCCGAATCTGGCGTACCAATTCGCAAATCTATAATTTTAGGCATCAATGAGGAGAGCGACACCTCCGACATGTAAAGAGTCAAGAATGCTGCGACAGCCAGCAGCATGTACAAACTGCCCACCTAACCTTTTTTTGATCGGAAAACAAGAATAAGCCAAAAATGGAAAATAAGAATCCCCAAGGTTAGCGTGTGAAACACCCATAGCTCGTAGTTTGAAGGGACCAACCAAATCAAACCACAGCGCTATTATGAGGACACAGTTAAAAAAGCTAACCATATACAACAAATTTAAGGAACTTTCTCGAGAAGGCTTAAGCATTCGCCAAATCAGCCGAAATACTGGCTTGGACCGAGTGACTGTCGGCAAGTCCCACCGCATGGCCGAGGAGCAATTCAGTAATTATCTTGCTCAACAGACAATCCTGATTGTAGTGCTATACGAGTTCAAAAATGGTAGATAACAACACCATGTTCAAGTTGCAAGGTTTTTCTGTCTTCAGAATTTGTTGTATAATATTGATTATGTAAATTAACTTATTTTACAACAATATGTTATAGGAGACTACGAGTCATCTTCCTCCCCCTTTCTCCTCTGAGTTTCGCTTGCTTAAACTTTTCAAGTATAAACCGCTCTCGGTGTACATCCCTTCCTGCCAGTCAAATTGACAGGAGTGAATCTGCAAAAGCTAATTTGTAATTGGGTGTAAATGGGTGTATAATTGGTTTATGTTACGAACTGATACGATTCACATCACTCCGGAGATCCTGAGCCTGATTGCTCAGATCGATGAATTCAAAGGCGTCTGGCGTACTCTGGGCACTCTTGCCCCTGATCGTCTTTCAGCCTTACGCAGGGTTGC
>JABDHL010000019.1 GCA_012972825.1 Chlorobiaceae bacterium | reverse complement strand
TAGTGGGCCAGCTCCTCCAATGAGCCAACAAGTCCAGCCCTCAGTGGATTGAGGTGGATATAGCTGACCAGTTTCAGAAAATACGGTTCCTCTTCACAGATAATTGATTTATATCGATTCTGAAACAAATGGCCGTGCCGAAGATGACGGCGATTGTACAAGATTGCATAGCCAGTCAGAAACTTTCGCATGAATATGGAGAGGCCTGACCCTCCGCTTTTCAACAACAGATGAGCATGATTGGTCATCAGCGCCCATGCGTAGATTTTTGTACCTGTCGCTGCGGCAACAACACCCAAACGGGACACAAACAGATGACGGTCATCATCATCCATAACGATCCGGTTTCCTTCGATTCCCCTAACCATTACATGATGCAGGGTTCCCGGAGTATCCAATCTTGCTCCTCTCGGCATTTTTATCGTTTGTTGTTTTTCTTGAGCTTATAGCAACAGTTCACCCTTTAATATACTGTTTTCAAAATTTAAATACACTTAGTCATGAACGTCCCCTAATCTCCCAACTGACATGGTCGCACTACCGTGCTCTGATGAGAGTTTCTCGGCCTGCCTGACTCTCCTGATTTGCATGAAAGCACATTGCATTATGCGTATATTTCATCCCACAGATAAAATGAGCTTATTTTTAACGTTAATTCCTGAAAAGTTTATTCACGAACTCTACCATGATTCATAGTATCAAACTTGATAATCTGCTCTCATTTGCTTCCGGCAGCCCGGCTTTGGAGCTAAAAAACCTTAATGTACTGATCGGTACGAATGGTTCAGGGAAATCAAATCTGATTGAGGCACTGGCTCTTGTGAGAACTACACCTCGAACTTCCTCTAACGATGATTTTCAAAGGACCATAAGCCGAGGAGGAACCATCAGTGAGTGGATATGGAAAGGTGATGCGAATCATCCTGCCACAATAGAACTTGTTCTTGATGATCCCCATTATCCACCTCTATGCCACGCCTTGACCTTCAAAGGCGAACAACAGAGAGTGATAATCATTGATGAAAAAATCTTTGATGATGAGTCTCTCTATTATCGCAACGAGCATGGTAAAGCTGTGATCGACAATGCAGTCAAAGGGACGAAACGACAGACAGGAGGAATAAGCGAAGAGTTATCCATTTTGGCGCAACGCCGAGATCCAGATAAATACCCTGAAATCACTTGGATGACTGATATGTATGAGCAGTTCCGCTTTTATCGGGAATGGACGTTCGGAAGGAATACCGTATTCCGCAATCCCCAAAGGGCAGATTTACGCAATGATCGCCTTGAAGAGGACTTTTCAAATTTAGGACTCTTTCTGAACCGCTTAAAAACTCGTCAACCAAAAGCCAAAGCTGCTATTCTGAACGGATTACAGGAGCTTTATAACGGAGTGGATGACTTCAATGTTAACGTTGAAGGAGGAACCGTGCAGGTTTTCTTTACCGAAGGCGAGTTTACCATTCCAGCGACCAGGCTTTCTGATGGCACACTCCGTTACTTATGCCTGCTGGCAATATTGTGCGACCCTGATCCACCGCCGCTTCTCTGCATTGAAGAACCTGAACTGGGGCTGCATCCCGATATTCTCCCAAAACTTGCGGATTTGCTGATTGATGCTTCGCAAAGAACCCAAATTATTGTTACAACACACTCCGATATTCTGGTCGATGCCATGACCGAAACCCCTGAAAGTGTGGTTGTTTGTGAAAAGCAAGAAGGGAAAACAAGCATGGTACGCCTCAGCAAGGACGATCTTGCAGTCTGGCTTGATAAGTATCGTTTGGGCCAACTCTGGAGACGCGGAGAGATAGGAGGAACCCGGTGGTAAAAGCGGTCATTTATCTGGAAGGCGGCGGAGAGTCGAAAGAGCTACACAGCCGTTGCAGGGAAGGCTTTCGTAAGCTGCTTGAAAAAAATGGATTTAAAGGGAAAATGCCGCGACTGGTCGCCTGTGGTAGCCGAAATTCTGTGTTCAGTGATTTCAGGGTTGCTCATCAAAGCAAGATGCATCCTTTTGTAGCTCTATGGATTGACAGCGAAGATCCTATTGCCGATATCGAAAAAACATGGGAGCATCTTGAGAAACGTGACGGTTGGGAAAAACCTGAGAAGAGTTCTAATGAACAAGTGCTTTTTATGACCACCAGCATGGAAACGCTGATTGCAACCGACCGGAATGCACTGAAAGAATGTTTTAAAAATAATCTTCAGGAATCAGCATTACCTCCACTGAATAATATAGAAAGCAAGAACCGGAAAGAGCTGCTTGATATCCTTAAACATGCAACACGAAACTGTCCTTCTCATTATGAAAAAGGGAAAAAATCCTTTGAGCTTCTCGGTCTACTGAATGCAAAAACATTACGGAAACATGTTCCAAGTTTTGAGAGAACTTGGCGCATTCTCGATAAATACCTGTAATAAAGTAAACTCCCAAAAACAGTGATCCAAGTTTCTCTTTAGGGATTTATATGACTATGACGAGCCTCATGAAATTCAAGTTCAAAGTCCAGCCCTATCAAACCAACGCGGTTGACTCTGTTGTTGACTGTTTTGCAGGGCAGGTCAATACCTCGCAAACGACCTATACCATTGATCCTGGCAAGGCACCCATTCCATTGGAATTCACCGGGTTTAAAAATGCTGATCTGCTTTTGACCGAGTCACAACTGAAAGAGAACATTCACGAAGTTCAGCAGCGCCAAAATCTTCCTTTGTCGGAGGCATTGATTTCGAGCGCAAAGTGCAGGGTAAACCTCGATATCGAAATGGAGACCGGTACGGGTAAAACCTACTGTTATATCAAGACCATCTTTGAGCTGAACAAGCTGTATGGATGGAGCAAGTTTATTATTGTAGTGCCGAGTATTGCCATTCGTGAAGGCGTCTATAAATCACTGGAGATTACGGCTGACCACTTTACCGAAAGCTTTGGCAAGAAAGTTCGATTCTTCATCTACAACTCAAAGCAGTTACACCAGATTGAAAGCTTGTCTGGATTGAATAATTCGTCAGCCTGCGGGTGCTCTTTATTCAGTTCGCACACCTCCCGCCATGAACGGCGAATCTCAACACGCGCACGTTCCAGAACTTCTTCGTTGGTTGTGTTTTCCCATAACACAAGCTCTTCGATTATTTTGAACAACCGCTTGCGTTCGATAGCAGCGTCCTTTTTATTCCTGCCATATTTAAATCCACCACCCTGCTGATAACCCGGATCGTTGACGAGCTGAGCAAATATGACCGCCCGTGCTGCGGCTAAAGGTCTCCTTGCCCACCAAAGATGCAACGTTGATGGATGCCCGTGCCGGATTGATTTCTCCCGAGAACAAGCCGCATTGATTGCATCCAGCGGAAGCGCCACCTCGATAAGTTTGCGTGGTGATTTAACGGGATAGTCTGATATCATTGCTTTCTTTCTATAAGCCAGGTTCGACCCATGTCGGTTAAACGGCATTTCTGCTTGCTGCTTGTTGGTTTATCCGGAATGGTCATTTCAATCAATCCCGCTGTGATGAGCGGGTTAATGACCTGGTGCCGGAACTTGGTGCGATCCGAGCGACCAACAATGCTCATGAGCTTGGATAACTCACTATCTTCCAAACAATTATAAAAACATCAACTTAGTACCGAATTCCACGGTGACTCGTGATCGTCTCATTGAAAGGCAATTCCGGCCGCCGCCGCTATTTTAGCTGCCAAATTCTGAAAATCTGAATAACAATTCCTTACAGCCTCAATGTGAGCACCAATAGCTCCATCAGCAGATTTAAGGAAAAATATCGGTTTGCGAGCTTCCATGGCCATTGGCATCAAGCTTCGATAATGCTTGAGGAGTGACAAGCAGTATGGGTCTTGCGCAATGGGTTGCGACACAGGAGGCAAAAATAAGTTAATCTGCTCTTCATCAAGAACAGCTTCCCGATAAACTCCAGGGATCTTGTCCATCCAGCGTTTATATGCCTTGACAGGTCGTGTATCGAGAATGCCATGCTGCATAACAATGTAACCGACAGGCTGCATCGCCCCTCTCGGCATTGGCAAATCGGCAGGGGCTTTAGCGAGAAGTTCAGCCCATACGGAACGCCACTCTCGAAGTGTCGGTCCAAGATTCTTGAGACCTTGCAGGGAGAAAAGATCAGGAGCCAGCGGCAAACAAACCTGATTGGAAGCAATCAACGCCGAGCGATTGATGGCCCCGAGATTTGGGCCAACATCAATCAAAACCAGTACCGCGCCCCATTCAGCGCCACGCTGCACAAGTCGATGAAAGGCTGTCATGGTTCGAAACGCTGATTCATCACGGTTGTGACATCGTGGCCAAGCGTCAGAAAGTTTGTCTTCAAACCGTGACAAGCCAAGGTCACCCGGAATAAGGCCGAGGGTCTCGGTGATCATTTCTACACTGGGTTGAGCAATATCACCTGTTCCCCGTAAAATCGGGCGAATTGCGCCATAAACCGTATCAGGATGCTCATCATCTGGCCATAATTGCTCAAGCCGATCTTCATTGAGAAACATGGCCGTGAGGTTGGCTTGTGGGTCAAGATCGACTGCAAGTGTATTTATTCCATGGTCTGCAAACATCCAGGCAAGATGATAGACCAGTGAGGTCTTGCCTACACCGCCTTTGTTATTAAAAAAGGCTATTGTTTTCATGGCAACCTCCTGAAGATCTTGACCAATACGGAGTGCTCATCGAAATCAAATTGAGCAGGGGGGTTGCCGTTCTGTGCCAGAAGCGCTTGCGCTCGCTGAACACCATACCCAAACCTGTTCACAAAACCGAGTGATTTCATGGCTTCAGCAATAACTGGATTACGGTAACTGTTGCGGGTCGGAAAGTTTTCCGGTGTAGCCTCACCATACAAGCCACCTGGACTCTGGATCTCAATGTGATCGATGAATGCATAAAAGCGAATTGGTGAATTGCTGTCGTAGTTACGGTGCATAACGGCGTTCATAAGCAGCTCCCGTAACGCCCACTCGGGATAGTCAGGTTGCAGTTTTTCCTCAAGGGCACTGACCTTGCGCATGGTTGTCTGTATCAGAAGCTTGATTCGCCCTTCCAGCTCTCGCAACAGTGTGTGAAGGTCGCCGGAAATCTCTGCCTGGTCGTCAGGCTGTTCCGTCAAGTCTGTTCCGGGTAGCTTGAGATATTGAACATAGGCACCTGGCAGAAAGAATCTTGGATTTTTTCCAAAGAGTAATATGCCTGCATAGGTTGGGCTGGCTGGTTTTGGGTCATACAATCGCAAAGATGCCAACTGTAATTCAACCGTTCGATTGTTAGCTGCAACAGTTTCAGGATCAATAGCTTCACGCCGGTAGGCATCGAATTGACCTAACGCGATGTCTTCAATTGTTGCTTCTGTGCATGGCCGTGCATCAAAAGAGCGAGCAAGTGCAACGCGCCGCTCAGCAAGAACTCGCTCTTCCTGCTCATTGGCAATGCCTTTCCGTGGCCCGATTCTGATATACACTCGTCCTTTATAGCGAACAGGAGGAAGATCAGAGGGATGAACTTCAACAACAGCTACATCTCCACCGGAGAGTTCGAATCTGGCGACAGTCATGTAAGGCTGGGGTAACACATTGCCTTGAGAGCGAATACCGCCAAGGTTTTTGAGGAGTTCATCGGTAACAGTCAGCCCGGACAGAACTCCTTTGTCTGTTACTCCTATCAAAAGATAACTTGGTTTGCGATGATTGGGTAAATCATTGGCAAACGCACAAATCGCCTGACTGAATTTATCGGTATCACTTACTGATGTCGTTCGTTCAATAGTATCGGCTTCCATATCGGTCAGTAATACCCTGAGCTGGTCTTCGGATAGCATAACGGCCCCCATTTTACAATGTTATATTGATCCGTATTGAATTTCTGCCTTTTTCAAGAATTCTTTGATTTCAAAATTAATAGACGAAACGCCCCAACCCGGTTCGACATCAAAGGGATTCCGCAGATAGTACGGTCCATCAATCTGCTCATTCTCATCAACCTGCACAATGGCCAGCACATATTTTTCGGCCTGATTGAGGGCATAGAGCATTTCATTACGAGTAACGGTAATCGTAGTTGCACCTTTTATTCGCCCCTTGACTTCTATATGCCGAGATTCAGGTTGTTTACCATCAATTGCCGGCGGGTATGAGGTAATGTCCCAACCGCACTTCTGGGCGGAGACATCTACCACATGGCATCCTCGGGCTTCTTCAGCAATGCGAACAGCGTGCATGGCAAGCTGCTCGATGCGTGAACGGGCTGCGGGATCAGCAGAAAATGTAGAGCTGCAGGATGCAGGCTCACCTTGCAGTACACGAAGCAATCCAGCAGGAATAACCAGTGCTCCACTGAGCACAACCGGTGTTGCAGAGGTGACATGACGCATGGAGAGCAGCTCTTTCTTGCGATGCTCCAGCCGGGCTTCGAGATCGCTGAGCGTTCGACGAACATTTTCAAGGTTGAGCCGTACATCCTTTCCTGCTTTTTTGTCGTCGGTAAGCTTCTCGAAACGGTCTGACCAGAAATTTATCTCTTTCGTCAGACGCTCGTGGACAGCGGCAAGGGTCTTGTCAACATGGGCAATCCGACGGTCAGCGACCTCACTGAAGTGCTGAGGAACAAGTGTTGATGCAGCCAGGGCAAGAGCACGATTTTCCAACCCGGCGTTAAGCCAGGGTGCAGCGAGTATTTCAGCCAACAATGGTCTCTGAGCAGAAACAAGTGGTTCAAGGTCTAAATGCGGAGCCCACCCGGCGAAAGTAGCGCTGCCGTCGGGCATAACCCGAACAAATTGCAGACGTTTGGAAATAACCATGCCATCACCGGATTTCACCTCGTGGGTGAGGAGAAAGAGCAACGAGGGCTGGTCGCCATCATCAGCCGGGTCAACAAGGATAGTGCCCTGACGGAGGAGGTTGGCATGCTGCTCCAGCAAGAGGTCGCTGAGAGCAAGCATAAGCGGGTGGCCGGGATGAATCATATTAGCGAAGGCAAGGCCGGGTTTATCCACCGGACGCACGGCATCCTTGGTAAAACAAACCCGTTCGTAACGATGCAGAACCGGAGCAAGGGCCCGACGATTGCGTCCGGTAATGAGGCGGTCGCGTTCACGCAATTCGGCGGGAACTCGCGTGATTTCAAAACGGCCAGATTCGCGGGGATAAATCGAACCACCAAGTGACTCAAAGCCTTTCATAAAGAATGATCGAACAAAGAAGGGCTGAAGACGACGGGCTTCAGCCTTTTCCATCTCTTCCTTCACTTCAAAAAGTCGTTCTGTGCTGAAACTTTCCTGCGCAAGTGCATCTCGATTGAGAATCTCTTTCAAGTGATCAAGATCGAGAGCGATATCAATTTTGTGACTGAGGCGAGCACGCACTTCAGGTTTATCACCATAGCGAATCGCTTCCAGAAGCAAATCCTTGAGGCTGATGCCATCAAACACCTCACCAAGAACGTTAAATACCTCACCCTTGAGTGCATCACTCACTACTTGAAGCTTTACAAGCAAACGGAAATAGACATCACCTTCACGAGTCTCCTTGGCGACAAGGTTCCAGAGATGGCAAACCTCCTGCTGGCCAATACGATGAATACGCCCGAACCGCTGTTCGAGGCGGTTGGGGTTCCAGGGCAGATCGTAGTTCACCATCAGATTGGCATTCTGAAGGTTGATGCCTTCACCGGCTGCATCGGTGGCAACAAGTACACGGATTTCGGGGTCAGAGCGAAAAAGCTCCTGAGCTTTCCGGCGGTCGTCTCGGTGAACGGCACCGTGAATGACAACGATAGCATCATGACTGCCAAGCACACCAGCGATTTTTTCATGCAGATAGTTCAGCGTGTCCCGATGCTCACTAAAAATGATAATTTTTCGCATCCGCCCGCCAGCATCGCGCATTTGAGGTTCGTTCTGGAGAATGCGGGAGAGTTCATCCCACTTGCGATCCTTACCGGATGCGACAAGCCCTTTCGCTTGCTGTTCAAGGGCTTGGAGGATGCTGATTTCAGCCTCCAGCTCCGCAATAGTTTGTGAAGCCGTGGCCTGAACGACCAGCGTCTCTTCCATTGTTTCCTGCTCCTCGGCATTGAAATCATCCTCGTCCTCGGGAACATCGATGAGTGTCTCAGCAAGAAGTTGTTGCCCTCTGGCTCCTATTTTTTCCTCACGAAGACGACGTTCGAGACGTTCCTTCCGACGCTTGAGTGACTGGAAAATGGCTTCAGGGCTTGAGGCCAAACGACGCTGAAGAGAGGTGAGCGCAAAGCCAACTGAACCCTTTCGTTTACCGTCAAGTTTGTCAGCCTTGCCCATTTCAGTCTTCACATAATCGGTTACCGCTTCGTAGAGCGCCGCTTCGAGGTCTGAAAGCTGGTAATTGACCGTGTATGCCTTACGCTCAGGAAAAAGAGGTGTGCCATCAAACTTGACCAGTTTCTCCTTAACCATTCGGCGAATAAGGTCGGAACAATCAACCTTGTGAACACCATCACGAAACTTTCCATAAAAGCGGTCGGAGTCGAGGAGAGAGAGGAACAACTGGAAATCCTCCTCCTTGCCGTTGTGCGGCGTTGCCGTCATCAGCAGGAGATGGCGAGTCTGCTCACCAAGCTTTTCGGCTAACTTGAAGCGGCCCGTCTTCTGCATTTTATTGCCGAAAAAGTGTGCAGCAAGCTTGTGCGCCTCGTCGAACACGACAAGATCCCATCCAGCAGCACAAAGCTTGTCCTGCAGCTCTTCGTTTCGTGCCATTTGGTCGAGACGGACAATAAGGTGATCGATATCTTCAAAAGGGTTTCCGCTCGGGGTCGCCGCTTCCAGATCTCTTGTAAAGACGCGGAATTCGAGCCCGAACTTCTCGAACAGTTCCTCACGCCATTGCTCAACCAGGCTTCCGGGTGCAACGATGACAATACGCCGAGCATCGGCACGCATGATAAGCTCACGGATGTATAGGCCTGCCATGATGGTCTTGCCTGCACCGGGATCGTCAGCTAGAACAAACCTCAGCGGTTGACGAGGCAACATGGATTCATAGACGGCAGTGATCTGATGCGGAAGGGGCTCAACATTTGAGGTATGAACGGCCATCATCGGGTCGAACAGAAAAGCAAGATCAATGCGCTTGGCCTCAACAGTGAGTTTGAATGCCTCACCATCTCCGTCAAAAGACCAGGGGCGCTCACTGATGGCAACAGCAACGCTCTCTTCGTCGGCCCGACCAAGAAGCCGTTCTTTGAGCGTACCGTCAGGTGTCTGATAGATAACCCGAACGGCTCCATCGGCAATTGGAACGACCGCGATAACCGTTGCAACAGCCGAAGGTTCAAGACCTGTAAGGGAACTGGCTTGGGTTATGTCTTCAATGCGCATGAGTGGTTCCCAGTCTTAATGTATTTTCAACCAATAATATACATGATTTCATCATGAGTGATAAATTCACCATTCATGAGGACATGTCCTTTTTAAATCCAAATTTTGAAATAAACAGGGAGTTCAAGAAGTCTTATCCGAATAATGGAAAACGAAAAACTTAATCAACGATATCATACTTAATGGGGTACCAAGATTTCACCATGACAACGCTCAATTATTTACAAAATAATCACATCAAATAAAAAAATAGAACGAGTTAATGGGCTTTAGCCGCTCATTAAAACTCCGATTAATCGCACTGCTCAAGGTTTAATAAAAGCAAAATGGCGGATAGTTGGACATAAACCGAACAGGGAAGTGTTTTGCTCTTTGAAAAGAGTTGCTGACTCTGGCAAAGAGAATGTTTTACTGGCAGAGAAACGAGTGAAGTTGAAACATTCCGAAATAACATGCCGGCTTTCAGCTGGTTAAAGCGGGAGAAAAAGTTATAACGAGGGAATAAAAAAAGCCCGCAACGTCGTTTCTTTGCAGGCCTTTAGGGTGTGGGTGGGTGGACGATAGTGGATTCGAACCACTGACCTCTACAGTGTAAATATCACATTGAGGCTATATACCATTGATATAAAAAGAGTTACAGGCCTATTAAAATTTTCTCGTAACATACGCGTAACAAAAATTTTATCACTATCGATCAAGCAATAAAAACAACGATTACGTTTCGCCCCAATCCAATCGGCTCCTGATGACAGAGAAAAATCTTCAATTAATTGAATAACGACATTTAGATTTATTCCCAGCGCATCAGCATATAATGACGCATGGCTTCTGAGTGATTCCAGAAGCTGATAGTATAATGCTTAAGGTAAAAATATGGAATGCTAATAAGCAATATCCTCACTCGAAACTCTCTTCTCGCTCGCGATCACGCCTGCTCTCATTCTCAATCCAGCGATCCAACTCCGGCATGGTGTCAGCCACCCAACCTTTAACATCCTCATCGGAATGTTCAGCGAGCTTAATCACTTGAGCCTTTCGTCGTACTAGAATGTTGGCCAAGGAACCACTCCAGCTTCTTGGATGAAGGCGATCCCAGAAGTTTCCGAGGAAACGCCGTTTGTCCGGTGCATGATCCAACATCGTCAAAAAGAGTGACGAAAATTCCATTTCCTCACCATCATTTTTTTTGCCAAACATACTTATGCACCGACCAAGCAATGGATAGCGTAAGACAGAGTCGATATCTGCCCATTGCCGAAGAATCTTAAAATCCATTTCTTCAATCGGAGTGCCGACACCGAAATCAGCATCGAACAAATGGTGGTTGCGGAGTGGTGGTTGGGGCAACAGAAAGGTGTCGAGCGCGATGACGGGTTGCGTCTCGAAGAGTGCCTTAAAAATGTAGCTCAGGTCATGCAATGAAATGTATACGCTTTCAGAGGCCAACAAAATGTTAATGCAAACCTGACGTGCCGTATCCCCACCCTCGTTACCAGCAAGACACACCCGTATCACTGTGTGCATACCGAAATCTCGGAGCTGGCCTTTCTTGCTAAAGTCCGCCCGTACGAGCAGGTTGCGACCGACCTCGATAAGGCGAGGGCAATAAATCCTATCCTCCTTGCGATCTCGGAAGAAGTGCATATGCAAAATATCGAGTGCAATCTCGACTCCCTCAGGTAAAACGCCAATATCTTCGAGGAGATCCGCCAACTGAACTGGTGGTGAATCTCCGACTACGCCGTTGGCGATACTATAAAAGTTTGAGGAAGAAAGAACACCTTTGGCAATAGCTCGCCTCAGACGAGCAATACCCTCTTCGTCAATACCGACCCACCCTTGGAGATAGGGAATAACAGGTACAAGGCTTGGATCATCAATAGCATCCTCAAGCGCAGATGATGTGAACGTCTTATTGCGCAAGTGCGCTCCGTACAAAAACCCGCCAAGAAAAGTGGCATTGCGCAATTTAGAGTCGGCAATCCCATAGTCCGAAATTATTTCATGCCAGATGTCGAGCAAATCGTCCGCACCTTCAGCAAGACCATGACCACAGTCGAATGCACGCAGTGGATTAGGTTCAACCAATAGCTCAGCCATAAACTCTTTTCGAACTACTGCATCATGGGCCAGAGACCGACCTACGTCCTGCGCCATGAGCGAGGCCTTCTCCCAAGAGCGCATGGCATCATCGTCATCAAGATCGACATCGGCCACATCCCAACCGCCGTTAGCTCGATTGATTACGACCGCGCGAGCCTGATGCAAAAGGTCAGATGGCTTCAAGTGCTGGATGATATGCTCCAGCTTTAAGCGAATTTCTTCTGGCATGCCTTTGCCATCGAACTTGTGAGCGGCTCTAAAGGCGAGCCAGCCATCAATCCAGGGACGCTCCTTCACAAATATCATTGCAGCGCGCTCAAGGGCATCATGACAGGCTTCGATAAGCCATAGCTCGCGTACATGGCGAGCCATAATGTTACTGACATCGTCAAGATTCGGTTCCAGTTCGACCGCAAGTTCAATTGCGGCAAGATACCAATCCCAGCTATCCTTGTTGATCTTGGGCTGCCACCCCCAATCACGTGATCGCGCGCCAAAATCGTGACTACTCATCGAAAAGAAGTAATGAGTTTTTAGTAGTGCGTCGAGGGCAACCGATGCACACCGCTGGAACGCAGGAACACCCGATAAAGCAAGTGTCTTGATCACTTGGCGTCGTTGTTCCGGTGTTGCCTTAGTTCCAGATAGATGGAGATGAAACAACTCGCTGAATGCATCATATGCTGGCTTGTTAATATTTTCTTCAGGCTCAGCAACGAGAAACCGCACCAGCAGCATCGTGGCTGTAGTAAACATGTGTGCATCGTAGCCAAGAACTATGATTAACCGAATCCATTGCATACGATTGGCAGCATTGGGCTCAAGAATAAGATCAGCGGTAGGGCTATTCAAAACCTCTTCCAGTTTTGCGAGTACCACATCCGGGGCAACTGGAGCGAAATTGGTAACTATCTGGAGACCTTGCTCACCGAGAGCAATCAGATTGCCCAATGGCCCATTGGTACACAACCAGCGAGTCACTATTGCCTTTGTTTCACAAGAGTCGTGAAGAAAGCTTAAGCGGCGCGAAACAGATGTGAGCATCCGAGGGGTCAGCGTCAAGCAAAATCGATCAAAATCCGAAGGAGGAATTCGCTCAAGCGCTGACGAGGCCAGTGGATTTGCGATTGCCTGAGGAAGGATCGCACGCCAGCGACCGCGAGCCTGAACGATACCTCGACGGCTAAGCTCAATAAGTGCTCCATAAAGCGAGGAAGAGGCCACATTCCGAATAGTTCCAACAAGAGAAAGTTCGCTATTCTTTGATGTGTCTTCGCCATCAATCGAATAGAGAAGAGACAAATCCTCAGCCATACGAAGGAGTTGCTGATCGGGTTCATTGCGCTGCTGGAAGATTCGCTGAAACAGCTCATGGCTTTTGAGGCGGCCAAGCGTCTCGCCTTTGCCAAGAGTCTCAGCAAGCGCACAAGCTATACGAAAATTACCATCGCTGAACTCAGCTATTTTGTCACGGTCGAGTTGCGATATATCGGGAAAGGATAACTTAAGCCACTCGGCCACGAGTTCGGGAGAAGAAGATTGCAGGAGAAAAACCTCGGTATGTTCGGGCTCGTCGTCACGCACGTCATATTCGACAGTGATAAGGCTGATACTACTGGCACTGCCAGAGCAAATACGCGCCAGCTCAGTATGCGTGGAAGGATTGCAGTTGTCAACGATAAGAATGGCAAACTGTCCTCTTTCAATAAGTTGCCTCGCCATGTCATGAGCAGTGGGATCAGTTCCCTCCGAATAGTCAGTATAGATTGCAAGACTCGGATCAAGCGGATCTTCGCCAACGCCGCTCTCGAATAGAGCCTGAACCAAACGGGTCTTTCCCAAACCGGAAAGTCCGACAAGCCTTATACACTGCCTGGGTATTCGAAGAGCAGTGCGCAGGTGTGTTATACCGTCCAATATGGTAAGCTGCTTGCGTTCTCGAGAACGCTCATCAACCAGACAGGCTTTGTCGTTGAAGAGATACGGTTTGGGTACGGCTTCACCGGTAATGCCCCAGTCTGCGACACTACTCCATCCAGAAAGCGGTCGACCGACATGACTACGTACCCAAGCAGAAACGCCCGGATATTTATTTATCCAAATGGCTAGACGATCGCGATCATAAAAGTCGGTATGAAGTTGCGGCGCAGTTGGTAAGTCATACAGTGCATTGCGAATCGCCTGTCTGCGCTCTCTGAGTGGTTTATCAGCAACCGAACCTTGAGCGCTGACGATGATATAGGCTCCTGATACTTCAGCCAACTCGCGGATCACCTCGCGTAGTTCATTACTGGGCCGCATCTCTTCGCAAATGGCGCTTGCAGGCATATCAGGCTTCTTGACTTGGAAACCCGTTAACTGGCGTGGAACAAAATCAGGATTAGAAAGGGCTATGGGACACTCAATGCGAACATCGAGCCCTCCGTCCGGTGCATCCTGATTTCCCCCAGCAATGACAGCCGATAGCGGGCATCCCTGAGCACTAAGCTCCGCCAATGACAATTGCATTACAAGTCTGCGCAAATCAGCATCACCTAAATTTGCGACATCACTACCAGAGACTTCAAACATACAATCAATCTATGCTATCATGATTCCAGTAAACTGAAACACTTACGCAATGAGACTAAAAAATCAATCCACACACTTTTTGATAGTGCTTATCATCTTGTTGATCTCAAGAACGTCGGTGGAGAGTTCCATCAGTTTTTTCTGAATATCAAGAATCTTGTCAGTGCAGAGATCATAAATTTCTCTGTTTTGCTCTGCACATGAACCGGGGTCACCCTCTTTTCTGCGTCCACCAATGACGTAATCTACGTCAATACCTACGATTTCCAGCTTTTTCCGCAGGATTTTGCCGATCATGCTACGACCATTGACATAAGGGGTGAGATAGCTCCCATCCTTGGCCCCAATGGCCTTTGCAAGGGCTATCTGTGTTCCGAACTGCTCTCTGATGACCTCCCTGAACCGTTTAGCCTGCTCTTTATAGACTACTTCACGAGCTGCCATAACCCCTTAATAATTTTGATGTGTAGATATAACTTTACTATATACTTAGTGAAGTATATCAATTTATAGTAAAATATATCACTAAATATTAATAACTACAAATATGCGCCCGCATGTAACCTTCGACACTCTGCCTCAGGCTGTCATGAGCTTGCATGAAAAGCTCGATGATATCGGAAATAAAATCGAAAGTTTGTCCAAACAACAGGCTTTTTCCCTGAGCGACGACACCCCCATCGGAGTGGATGAAGCAGCGAAGCTTCTCCAACTGAGCAAGGCCGCTATTTACGCAAAGGTCTACCGGAACAGAATCCCCAACTATAAAGCCGGAGGCAAACTCTACTTCTCAAAAATTGAACTGATCGGTGAAATTCACTCCGGTCGGCGACCTGCACATCATGAGCAGAAAACGGAGGAGCCATCTCCCGTTTTCCCTCAAGTCCTTTAAAGGTAATTCTTTTTCAACTTATGAACCAGATTCTGGATACAAGGAAATATGAGGCCAAACTATCCACCATATTGCCTGAGGAAAAAACAGCTCCTTCTTCATGAACCTGCTTTTTCCTGAACATGAAGTTCGCAACTAGATTCCGATGTCAAAAGCCTTTGTCAAAGAGCTGCCGACAGACCGGCCTTTCTCAAAGGT
>JABDHL010000018.1 GCA_012972825.1 Chlorobiaceae bacterium | reverse complement strand
GACAAGTCTCTTGTTGAGCATGATGACTCTCCTTTTGATTAACCGAAAGTGAAGGCAAACGCCTCTGCACCTGTATCTAAAAATTTAATGCTGAAGGTATGAATGGAATTTTTCCCTCTTTGTCGGATGAGCTGGTAGAGTCGTTGTTCACGGATCACGCCGTTGCCGTGTGAATCGATATCCGTGCCGTGATCAGCACCAGGAGGGATTCCATCCAGAGTGACTTTGAAACGGATAGGCTTATGGTTGAGCGAACCCAGTACAAGATGAAGATCGCGTCCTTGAAAACGGAAACTGATTGTTCCCCCCGCTGCCTGCAATACATCTTCTTCTGAAGATATTTTCCACTTGCCGCTCAACGACCATTGGTCTGGTTTGAGCGATTTTGGTGTACTGTACTGTGCTGCAACATCCTTTTTGATTGCTTCTGGAGATGCGAAATTTTCTTGACGGGCATAACCAACGTAGGTTTCCGGTGATCGGTCCATTTCAGTTGCAGCAGCTGTTGTTCCTGAACCCGCTGCGTTTACAAAGCCATCGCTCTTGACCTGCCCACCATGATGTGCCTCCTTGAGCAGGAGTTGTATCATTTGTTCGGTGTCCTGATACGCGCCTTCACCAAAGTGTTTTTGGCGAATCGTACCTTGCGCATCTATCAGATAATGCGCTGGCCATGCGTCGTTTCTGAAAGCATTCCAGATAGTGTACTGGTTATCCATCGCCACGGGATACATAATGCCAAGATCATGAATAGCTTGTTCAACGTTGTGCTGTTCTTTTTCAAAGGAAAATTCCGGAGTATGAACGCCGATGATGACCAACCCCTGATCCCGATATTTTTCATTCCATGCTTTCAGATAAGGCAACGTGCGTAAGCAGTTAATACACGAGTATGTCCAGAAATCCACAAGCACTACTTTGCCGCGAAGCATCTCGCTGTTCAGAGGTGGAGAGTTCAGCCATTGTGTCGCACCCGTGAGTTGCGCCAGTGATGAGGTTTTTGTCACGTTGCCTGCTTCTGGTTTTGCTGTTAGTTTGGAAACTAATTGACGTTCAGTAGTTGCAGTGCTTAAAAAAGAAAACTGCGACAGGAAGCGTGTGTCCCAACCGAGGGCTATAACGAACACCCCGACTACTACAGCAATGCCCAAACAGCGTCGTATCCATTGCTCTGCTCCCAGGCCGCGTTTCATCAGTTTTAATATTGTTCCACCTGCAAACAGGGCGAGAGCAAGCGACGTTGCCGCACCGGCAGCAAACACAAGGAGCAACAAAGCACTATACAGGTTTGCGCCATTCAGCGCTGCACCAGCCAATACCAGACCAAGAATCGGTCCCGCGCAGGGAGCCCATAAGAATCCTACAGCTACTCCCAGCAGCAACGAACCTTTGAGGCTGCTTAGCTTATCGGCCTGTTGTTCTATGCGCCCTCCCAGAGTGACAAATGGACGCATCAATCGGTCGGACAAGGCAGGAAAAATGAGCGCTACCCCCAGAAATAACAGCAGCAGCATCGCAGCATAACGGCCATATTGATTGATCTGAACAAGCCAGGCGCCACCTGCCGCAGCAAAACTGGCCAACAGGGTGAAGGTTGCGGCCATGCCGAGCAAAATGGGCAGCCCGTTGCGAAGGAATGACTTATCAGAACGGGCAAAAATAAATGGTAATACCGGCAATACGCAAGGGCTGAAGATAGTCAGCAGGCCACCAAGATATACCAGAAAAAAAATAAGCACAGGTATCAGCTCCTTTTTGGCGTTTTCACGAAACGCATCGCCACGGTGTTCATGCAATACCTCAACCCTGTAGGTTGAGGGCCATCGTCAAACACATGACCAAGATGCGCATCACACAAGGAGCATTGCACCTCTGTACGATTCATGCCGAACTCGTTATCCGTTACTTCATGGACATTTTCCGGGGCAATAGGTTTCCAGAAACTTGGCCAGCCGGTATGCGAGTCGTATTTGGTACGGGCATCAAAGAGAGCATTATTGCAGCAAACACAACGATACAGCCCCGGTTCATGTCTGTCGTAACCCGGTATTGAGAAGGCGTTCTCGGTACCTTTTTCGCGGGTTACCTTATAGGCTAATGGTGAGAGTGTCTTTCTCCATTCAGCATCCTTATGTACTTTGGATAGCGTTACGCGACGTAACTCTTTGCCGTCATCAGAAAATTGTCTGATAGTTACCATATTGCCACTGCTTGCAAGCCCCTCATAAGGACGGGTTGCTAAAACAATCGCGCTACTGAATAAAGCAAAAACAAATTGTCTGCGTTGCATGGTGATTCATACGTTTGTTACAATAATCCAATCAATAACAATGAAAGTCAACAATAAGTGCAGAAGGATTTAACTAATCCAACAAATTTCAACCGTTGATTATTGCTGATCACTCTCGATAGTTCTTTATGGGTGATTTGATCTGCCGGGGGGAGCTTCAAACTGCTGGAGGTGAGCGCCGAGACCAGCTATGCATGCGGGTCTCGAGTCTCGAGTAATGCTCAGGCTTTCGGTGCAGCCAACGTGATCTTAACCCTCTCAAAACCACTTTCAGTCGGTTTCTGCGTTGTGAATGGCAGCTGGAACGGAAGCTGAATCGGCAACTTTCCTACGATCTCTTTGACCTGCTCTTTGAAGGGGAGATAGTCCGGAAGGGTTTCGATCGCAAGGCCAAAAGCGCCGCGGGCCGACTCCATAAAGTCTCCGAGAGCCTCCTTGCCGCCCATCTCGCCCTTCACGATGCGTCCGATAAGGTTGCCAATGCCGGGAACGATCTGCTGAACGGTGTCGCGTCCCATTTCCGCTCCGTAGGAGAAGAGCGCTGGTGGGTTGCTGAAAAACATCCGGCGAATCTCTTCAGGGCGGGAAAGTACCTTGACCGTTCCCTCTTTGGCGATAGTGGCTTGGCAGGCCATTCGCCCGCCACCCGCAATCTGGCGAGGAGAGAGAAAAGCCTTTTCGATGTCGGTGAGCGGTGCCAGGCAGTCGGCGCCTTCTTGGACGGTCACGTAGCAGGCCTGGCAAACACCGTGCCCGCCGCAGATGTATCCCACATGGCTGTGGTTGAGCCTTGCTGACTTGCCAAGGGTCTGCCCGACGGAAGAGGCGCAAATCTTGTCGTTAATGATGACATTCATAGTATCAATGATTATATTTTTTGGCTTTGTTAACAACTATTTATGATACTTGTTTCGGTTCTGCTTGAGCTCTTTCAAATCATTGAGCAAATCACCGCCATGTGGCGAATGAAAATTAACAAATATCCAGTGATCGCCGCTTTGCGCCACCTCAGCAATAACATTCGGTTCAGGGTTCCTCTTGCCTCCCGAAACTCCATACACATTGACCAGGTAATTTTGGCCTTGCTTTTTTATCCCCGCGGCTTCATATCGATCTTCAAGTTCCTGGCTGCATAAAAAGGGATCCCAATCTAAGCCAACAATCTCTTCTGGGTGCTTTGATGATGCCTCAAAATCCTCTTTTAATGAAGCGATTACCTTGGCGCTGAACATATGCGGTTTTTCAATGATGGCCCTTTCATCAGAAGCGAGCGAGCTGTTCTTGTGTGAAACAATACCATACCAGTCGTAAAAATTCTGTACAAATTTTACAACGGAATTGTGCGGGTCCGGGGATTGGGCGATGCCCGGAGAGTACCAAACAAAGAAGCCTGCCAGTAACATCGACAATGAAAACAATCTTTTCCCGAAACCGGTCATGACATACCTCCTGATTATTCGTCGAAAAACAAAAAAAGGGGCATAGAATACAAAAAACCTTTATATAACCGGTCGTTAAAGTCGGCTGACAAGACGCGATATTCAGGCAATTCCTTCAGCAGAATATAGTCACAGCGTAGAGTACACAACAAGTATTATTTTCATCCAAGGCTGCTTCACTTTCCTTGTTTTCTATAGGTTGTCAGTACCCTTGACAGTACCGAATTTTGGGCATTTATCCCTTTTCGTTATGTTTGACAGACAGATATTTCCATGTTTCGACGATGTTTCAAAACAAATGGAGGAGTTACTGGATATGAAAGGTAAAGTCGCATTGGTCACGGGCGCAAGCCGCGGTATAGGTCGGGCTACGGCCAGACTTCTTGCCGCCGAAGGCGCGATTGTCGCGGTGAACTATTTCCAGAGTGAAAGCGCGGCGATCGCTGTTGTTGAGGAAATAATGAAAGCAGGCGGCAGGGCACATGCCGTCAGGGCGGATGTCCGCGACGAGGAGCAGGTGCGTTTAATGGTCGTAGAGGTAGAAAAAATCCTTGGTCCGGTTGACCTCCTGGTAAGCAACGCTTCGATCGGTTTTCCAGTAAAACCTTTCACGCAATTCTCCTGGAATGAATTCGAAGCGAAGCTTTGCGGAGAGCTCAAGTCGATATTTTTCAGCTGCCAGGCTTTGCTGCCAGGCATGATCGAGAGGAAGTCGGGAAGCATCATTGCCATTTCAAGCACCCTTTCGCGGCACTCATCGCCGGGTTTCATTGCCCACAGCACTGCGAAATCGGGTCTTGACGCCTTCGTCCGCTCCCTTGCGGAAGAGGTTGGTCCCTTCGGCATACGCGTCAACGTTGTCGCCCCCGGCCTTACGTTGACCGACGCGACGGCCTGGTTACCCGAGGAACAGAAAGCGATGATGGCGGAGATGACCCCACTGAAGCGGGTTGCCCTCCCGGAAGACATAGCCGGTGCGGTGCTTGCAATTGCTTCCGACCACAGCCGATTCGTGACGGGCTGCTATATCCCTGTTTCGGGAGGAATGCTGATGCTGTGAGACTGAGCCAGAAAATCAGCTACACCGAGGAATTGGAAGACTTTGTCCTATTTCCGACGGTACAGCATATTCAGTTATGGAGTATCAATAAATGGCCAGGCAGCCAGCTTGGAATATTCAGGGAAGACAACACAAATGGAGTGATAGCAATATTTGCCGGATAATTGAAATTTAAGGTTTATACGGATACTTTTTAATATTTGTACAATCCTCTCCGTTTTTTTTCAGGTATTTAAAGGAGGATTCATTATCTTTGGGGCCTGTTCTTTCAACATCGGGGAGGATTAGCCTAATTGGTAAGGCAGCAGTCTTGAAAACTGCCGGGTTCACGCCCATGGGGGTTCGAGTCCCTCATCCTCCGCCAGATCACCATGGAGAGGTGGCCGAGCGGCTGAAGGCAACGGTTTGCTAAACCGTCATAGTTCTTATAGGGCTATCGAGGGTTCGAATCCCTCCCTCTCCGCACAACACAGAAGCCCGCTACACGCGGGCTTCTGTGTTTACAGTCCGAAAGACAATCAATTTCACCCCTTACCCATAATTCTGCGCCATTGTCATTTCGAACAAAGTTAGAAATCTGTCACTTCTCCACTCAGTTTTCAGCACTATTTCCTCACATTGGATATCAGTTATTTTATATGCTAACTCACGGATAAATACACTTCTTGTTTTGTACATTATTTAAAGGGATAGCAAGGCTTAAGCGATCAATTCATTGAAGTTGTCAAGTATATTTTTGGAGAATGTGTCCCATGCCTGCAGACATTCGTTGGATTCAGCGTTTTAACAACTTCAAAAAAGCTTTTTCCCAATTGGAAGAAGCTGAAAAGCTTGCGCAGGAGCGCCCACTCTCAAAGCTTGAAGAGCAAGGATGTATTCAGGCATTTGAATACACGCATGAACTGGCATGGAAGACGTTGAAAGATTTTCTTGAAAACCGTGGAGTTCAAAATTTATATGGCTCCAAAGATACTACACGAGCCGCCTTTAAAACCGGTTTAATTGGGAACGGTGATATATGGATGGACATGATTCTAAGCCGTAATTTAACATCTCACACCTATGACGACACCACTGCCGACAACATAGTTTCTGCTATTCACTCCGATTACTTTTCAGAGTTCAGGGCACTCAAAGCAAAGCTGGATGTACTGAAACAGGAGGAAGGCCAATGAAATACGGGTTGCAGGATACCACTATCGAAAAAATCAGCACTCTTCTGTCACTTTATCCACAGGTGGAACAGGCCACTCTCTTTGGCTCGCGTGCTGCAGGCAACTACAAGAATGGTTCAGATATCGACCTCACACTCTATGGTGAAGCACTGACTTTAAGTACGCTGAATAAAATTATCGATGACCTTGACAACCTTTTTCTGCCATACACCATTGACCTGTCCATTTTCGCCAATATCAGCGATCCCGATATCATCGATCACATCCAACGCGTCGGTGTTACGTTCTATAAACGAAAGAGCGAGACATACTCCTGAGAACAAGCCAAATACTCTATAAACGACACTGGGATAAACAACGAGTCATCGACTTGTTTAAGGTCATAGATTGGTTAATGACATTGCCGGTATGGTTGGAAACACAGATCTGGCAAGCAATAGAAACAATTGAGGAGCATAAAAGCATGAAATACATCACCAGCGTAGAAAGAATCGGTATAGCTAAAGGCATAAAGCAAGGTATAGCCAAAGGTGAATCAAAGCTTCTGAAAAGACTTTTGGAACGTCGCTTTGGCGCTTTACCTGCATGGGCAACAGAGAAGTTAAGCAACGCCACCGAACCGGCATTAGACGCTTGGGGCGAAGCCGTTCTCACCGCGCCAACACTTGAAGCCGTTTTCAACTCCGACGCCACCCAGAAATAAAATTGATAGGGTATAGTTGCTTTAGAATGAGAAAAAAATGCGTTTGACAACAGAACATCAACACCATCTGTTAATTCTCAATGCGTCGCATGCTGCCATCGAATGACCAAAATCTGAAAAAGATTACTGCGTTATTTCTTCTTGAACCCTGTATATCTCAAGGTTTTCACCCTTCTCTTCGACCTCTTTTACCCATCTTGGTTTTGGACCTCTGCCTCCCCAAATTTCAAACTCACTTTTCCTGTACTTAATTGTTGAGGCGGATCGAGGGGCTTTTTCCCGTTTCTGAAGTTCTTCAGTTCTGATATTGTAAGCAAACATTTTTGATATAATATCAGCTATTGCACCTCGTTTGTCATTTTTAAAAACTTCATCTGCCTCTTTTTGAAGTTCGGCTATTTGAGCTTTGATCTCTGTAAGTCTCGTCATATTCAGTGTTGTTAATATTTTATTGTGGCATCTCCCGGATTCGGAAGCCAATGTATTGAAAAGAGATGTTGAATTGCAAATAAACTCTTTCACAGTCACCAACACTGGACTTTAAATAACGGTTCCTTTTATGCCGGTATTATGCTCCACCTAGGGTCATTTCAATGGGAATCCATATTTTATGGAGTTGAGTATGCGTATTGAGGTCGAACGGAAATCAAAATATTGAAGGACGTAGATATGAATCATAAAATTGCCATCATAACCGGCGGAAGCCGTGGTCTCGGAGCGAATGCAGCCCTTAAACTGGCCGCCCGCAATACGGATCTGATTATCACCTACAAACAGAACAAGACCGCTGCCGATGAGGTCGTTTCCAGTAGTATAAAGCTGGGTGCACGTGCGACTGCATTGTATTTCGATGCTGGCTCTGTTGCAGGAATACCTGCCTTTGTTGCCCAGGTGCAGGAAACTCTGGCCCAATGGGGAGCAGACCGCTTTGATATCCTTGTCAACAACGCAGGAATGGGTATCCATACGGCATTTTCTGATGTGACGGAAGCTCAGTTTGACGCTCTTATGAATGTTCACTTGAAAAGTGTTTTCTTCCTGACCCAGGCGCTTGTGCCGCAGATGGCTGATGGCGGACGGATACTCAATGTCTCTTCCGGTCTTGCCCGATTTGCTTTGCCGGGATATGCTGTGTATGCATCTATGAAAGGTGCCGTTGAAGTGCTTACCAGATACCTTGCCAAAGAGCTCGGTCACCGTGGCATCTCGGTTAATGTTCTGGCACCGGGAGCAATAGAAACAGACTTTGGCGGAGGGAATGTCCGTGACAACAAACAGCTTAACTCATTCGTTGCTTCTCAAACGGCATTGGGGCGTGTCGGTCTTCCGGACGACATTGGCGATCTTATTGCAGCCCTGGTTTCTGACGACTGCCGATGGATAAATGCGCAGCGTATCGAAGCATCCGGCGGTATGTTTCTCTGATATAATGTTTGCCGGACAAATCAAACCGTCAAGGAATGGTAATAAATTTGCCAATATCCTGGCGGTATGGAGATAAAATAGCTTTCAAATATTCTATCATCGCGAGCATGCTTGCCCAGCGTTATTGAGTTTAATTTTTTCGCGGCAAACAATGCAGCCCTCTTTTTTCCGCCCTCCAGTAAACACAATCCGGTGGGTACGATGGGCATATTTCCATATATTCACCGGACACTTTTGAGATGATGAGAGGATGCCCTGCACTCTTTTGCAGACATTCCTCTGCCTCTTCGATTGTAGCCATCCTCGCATGTCCGTTCGCTGCCATTTCTACGGCAAGTTCGTTGAGAAAAACTGATTCCGTAAAGACCGATTCCGGATGAAGAACCCTGCAAACTCGTTCGCCAATTGCTATGGACCTGGCGTTTCGGATGTATTCTGCTGCCTGATTGAATGACAGAATCAGAGGTTCAAACTCGCTGATATTTTTATGCAGGTGCAGACCTTTTTCATCTGCAGTAAGCGCCCCCTCCGTGGAATCAAATAAGTGAAGCGCTTTCCTGATGCTTTCAAGTATAAAGCCCCCGGTATAATCCTCAATAGTTCCCATAGTAATGGGTAGGTTGCAGTTATAATTTTTGTAATATTTATTTAAAAAGTTTATCCCGTAAAGGCAAAACATATTACACAATGTGCGGTCGATTCGGATTCTTTGAACTTAAGTATTTCATCCGGCAACTTCATCAGTATGAACTTCCTTTTGTCGAGGAGCAGGAGATGGATTTTTCAGCGAACTACAACATTGCCCCCGGGACCGATATCGTTGCTCTCCTGGGTGACCACACCAGGTATACCCTCACATTCGCTCACTGGGGAATTATCCCGCACTGGGCAAAGTCAATGCCGAAGGTACGCCCAATCAATGCTCGAGCTGAAACGCTTGCCATCAAACCATACTTCCGCAATATGCTGAACAGGACGCACTGCATCATTCCTGCAAGCGGATTCTATGAATGGAAACAAACCAGCCTGAGCAGAAAGCAACCCTGCTACATTCATCGGGCTGATGGAAAACCTATGGCTTTTGCAGGATTGTGGGATATCTGGAAAGCGGATGCTGCTGCTGCCCCTGTAGTTTCGTGCACGATCATTACCACCGATGCCAACAGAGAAATGAAGTTTGTCCACGACCGCATGCCGGTCATCCTTGAGCCGGAACACTGGAAAGAGTGGCTGGATGCCGCCAGTCCAGAATCAGGGAAGTTGCTGCTGCCCGCAAAAGACGGTGCACTTGATATCTACCCAGTCTCAAAGAACGTCAACAATCCGCAGTACAGCCGGCACGACTGTATAGAGCGTTATGAGGAAAGCGATAAGGCCGGAGATCTGTTTTAGGGAGGCATACCAGATGCTTTACAGCTCTATTCCGTGAATTCTGAGCGGTTCATCAGGGCACTGACTACCCAGTCATTTGCTGTACTGTTGAGCAGACTTCCGCAGAATGAACATTTGATATCAAGCGTATCTTTCACAGGTCCACCACAAGACGGACAATTATGCTGATAGATTGAGCCCTTCCCGGCACCAGCCTGAGCATCGCGGGTCAGAAAAATTACTTCTTCCTGTGTAATAATGTCCGGATCAACCAGTTCCATCCTATTGTTCGAAACCAGCACTCTCTGGATCGAGCAAATGATCGCAAAAATGAGGATATTTTTATTTTCCTTCTTCTGTACCCCGATGAGAGTTACCTTGTTGAGGAAAATACGATTGAAGATCTCCTGATTTTTTTCAAGTTTTGGAGCAAGCTGACGGAATAATTCATCTGAGACAAACCTGCGCATAACCGAAGGATCATGCATGGCTTTTGCGGTCATGATCTGCATGTATGCATTAGAAGCCTTGTCCTCAACCAGTTGAACTGAAAAATCGCCATACACCGAAACCATGTCATGGATTGTTGTTTCCAGATTACCAGGCTTTTCTGAAAACACATCATTGCTGTAGTAATCATCTTTTTGGGTTATTTCGGAAAGTATCCAGTCGAACTCCCCGGAGTTGACCATTGCATTACAATGTGTGCATTTGCAAACCTCGCCTATATTCTCCGGCAGGGGAGCGCCGCAATTAGGACATTTGTCTGAATCATAGATGTCTTTTTTCGGTGCTCCGCGCTTGCGGATGAAAGACCAGAACTCGATAAAATCCTGTAAACCTTCTTCGTCCAGCTCATGGTTCAGAGCACATTCGAACTTATCGTCCATGCTGGCTTCAATTCCAACCTGCATAATATCATACAGACCGTCCTGCTCGATCCTGTCTACCCATATATTCGCAATTTTGATATTGCTTAAAGGGTTAGTCTGCTGAAGAAGCTTCATCATCTTGAACTGGGTGTTGAAGCGCTGATAGACACCGTCCGTAATGAACCTGCGCATGTGGTTCATATTTTGTTCAGACCAGGATGTCTGAACTTCAATGAAGGCTTTGTTGACCTTCATCAAAAACTCGGATAAATCAAAGTTCGGATTCGCTGCAGAAAATTCTTTCCATCCATCGACTTGTTCAACAGACTTTTTTTCGTTGCTGACCATCGACGAGTTCGTAGCAATCGAACCTTTCTTGAAAAATAAAATAACTCGGAAGAGCAGGTAGAGGAGTGCAATGAGTATAATAAGTGTAAACAATGAAGAAAAATCGAAATGGCTTGATCCCCCATAGGAGGTGCCATGACTTACGCCTCCGCCTGAGGAATGTCCCCAGCCGGAGGATCCGCCACTGCTGTGTCCGCTTCGTCCTCCATGGCTTCCTCCGCCATGGCTTCCGCCACCTCCGCCACCGGCCCGTGCAATAAGCTCCTCACTGATGAAAGGAATACCAAGAAAAGTAAGGGCGATAATAAAAAGGAACTGTAAAAAGGGCTTGGATCGCATAATATCGATTACAGTTGTGCAAGAATCTGCTGTTTTTTCGTATCGTATTCTTGTTGGTTGATGAGGTTGTTGTCAAGCATCTCTTTCAATTTGGTAAGCTTGGCCACTGGATCTTCCACTGCCGTTTGCTGTGCATTGATGTTGGACATCATGCCAGCCATTGCTTGACCCATTCCAACGCCCGCACCAAGACCAACACCCATGCCAGCCATTCCGCCCTGGTTCTGGGCCGCATCTCGAAGAGCTGCCAACTGTTGAACTTGAGAAAAATTCAAACCTACGGCCTGGGCCGCCTGCGCCTCAGCCTGCATATCCGCGATACGTTGCACTCGACGCTTTGTGTCATCATCAAAATCAGTATTTTCGACACGAAGATCCTTAAGCTCGAAACCAAGGGTCAGAAAAATCGGAGCTGCCTTCTCCTTCAATCCATCAGCAATTTCATTTCTGTTGGCATCAATTTCATTGTATCCGAACTTGGCTTCAGCAAGAAAATCCGTCAGTGGCTGGACAAGCCTTGCCACAATGATAAGACGGAGTTCATCAACGGAGAACTCATCCTTCTGACCCATAATATTGATGAAGAAACTTCCGGCATCTGAAATTCGGAAAGAGAAATTTCCAAAACCCTTCACCCCGACAGGAAACTTGTACTGCGGATCGATATATTTCACCGGCCCGGGTGTACCCCAACCCTGGTTTAAAATCTCGGCCGTCCGAAAAAAATAGATCCCGACCTTGTGCTCACTCTGGAAGGCCTGCATGAATTTTGTGATAGTAGTCCAGAACGGGATGTTTTGTGTTTTCAAATCTATCATGCCAGGTTCGGTGATAACAGCTTGCGGCTTACCCTCATAAACAAAGATCGCGCCTTGTCCGGGACCGACAATAAGTTTTGACGCATTCTTGATTTCATCTCCATTATCCGTCCATCGTTGAAAAAGAACATCCGCAGCAGGATTTTTCCATTCAATGACTGATCGCAATTGGCCTGTGACTGAATTCCAAAACGACATAAAAAGCCCCCTGTTATTACGTTTAATGTATACAGCAGTTCATCAACGACTCTCTAATGATTCAAAGCACGTGTTCAAGTTTGAGAAACCTTTGTCCTTCTGGATTTTTCAGATGCCCGATCCCCGTATCATAACTTCAACGGAATCAAACTTGAACTCTTTACTGTACTGCCTGCGATTTCCTTGCGCAGTATCGGTTATTGCTGAAATCTCTTTTTTGAGGTAGATATGGCTTCTTACCCTTTCCATGAAAACAGGGCAAGTCCAAACCTGAAGTATTCATGCTCACCATATCGAGACTGATAAATGATAAGAGTGTTACTCGAATTCTATGAGAGCCTGGCCGCTTTTCACAGCCTCTCCCGGTGATGCCATGATTTTTTTGACAGTTCCGTCCTTATGTGCGGTGATATTTGTTTCCATCTTCATCGCTTCCAGTACAACCAGCAGGTCGTCGACCTGGAGTTTCTGCCCCACCTGAACATTAACACGCTGAACAATCCCTGCTATGGGACTCCGGCAAACCTTTTCATCGGGCAGACCGTCTGCAACGGGCTGCATTGCCGGAGGCAGAGGCGAGGGCGCGATAACCTGCTTCGACTGAATGGTAGAGGTCAGTTCCTGGAACATTCCTGGCGTCCGTATCTCTTCCCCCTCGAGTACCTCCACGTCGACAACATATTTTTTCCCGTCTATGGTCAAGATCAACTGCACGGTATAATTCCTTATTTAGTGGTGCTGAAAGTATGGGATGACTGGATGGAGACTCGCCCCTGTTGAGACCAGGAGCTTGGCCCCTGATCGATAATGAAGCGTGCCCTGCGAATCCGGACATTCTTTCCCAGGTATGCTGCAATGGCTGCCGACATGATGACCAGAAGCTCCGGAGTGATAGTCGACTCACTGTTTATGTGCTCAGATATGGTTGCTTCCACTGGTATACGATTAAAGAGGAATCAGGCCATGTTTCTTCTGGGGCCTGAATTCCCGTTTGGAATGAAGATAATCGAGAGACATGGCAAGATAGCGGCGCGTCTCAGCCGGCTCGATGATGTCATCAACCTGAAAGTGTGCGGCTGCTGCATAAGGAGTGGCAAAGGTTTCCCGATATGTCTTGACAAGTTCCTGACGTCGCACTGCGGGATCATCCGCTTTTTTGATTTCGTTTCGAAAGATCACATCTACGGCACCATCAGCGCCCATGACGGCAATCTCGGACGAAGGCCACGAAACAACTCTGTCTGCATCAAGGTCCTTGCTGCACATGGCCAGATAGGCTCCACCATATGCTTTGCGGAGTACAACAGTGATTTTTGGTACAGTGGCGGCGGCGTAAGCGAAGAGCATTTTTGCACCATGCCGGATGATTCCCCCATATTCCTGTTCGACGCCGGGAAGGAAACCGGGAACATCGACAAAGGTGATGAGCGGTATGTTGAAGGCATTGCAGAAGCGAATAAATCGGGCGGCCTTATCCGAAGCATTGATATCAAGTACACCTGCCAGAACGTTGGGCTGGTTGGCTACGATGCCGACTGTGCGCCCCTGAAGCCGGGAAAAGCCTATAACGATATTGGGGGCGAAAGAAGACTGTACCTCCATAAAGTCAGCGTAATCGACAATATGGCCGATCACCTCACGGACGTCGTACCGCTGTTTTGTGTCGAGAGGAATGATGGAATTCAAACGCTTGTCGGAATAAATAACCTCTTCTGCCTCCAGGTGAGGCGGATCCTCCAGATTGTTGGAGGGGAGAAATGACAAGAGCCGCTTGCAGATTGCAATGGCATCCAGATCATCCTCGGCTATAAAGTGTACAACCCCCGAGTTGTTCATCTGAGCTTCTGGCCCTCCCAGCGCCTCAGAGCTGACCTCTTCGCCGGTTACAGCCTTGATGACCGAAGGCCCGGTGATGAACATCCGTGCTGCACGCGTCTGGATAATGAAGTCTGTCAGGGCGGGGCTGTAGGCAGCTCCACCGGCGCAGGGGCCGCAGATGATTGAGATTTGAGGCACAACCCCGGAAAGCATGACGTTGTTGTAAAAAACTTTGCCGTAGCCGGAGAGACTGTCGATGCCTTCCTGAATGCGGGCACCGCCCGAGTCGTTGATCATGACGAAAGGTGAACCGGTTTTAAGGCATGACTGCATCATCTGCACTATCTTGGTGCAGTGGGCTTCTCCTGCCGACCCGCCGACGACGGTAAAATCCTGGCTGGCAACATGCACCAGTCTTCCGTTTATACTGCCGGCTCCGGTGACTACACCATCCGCAGCCATCTCCTTGTCCGTCATGCCGAAGTTGGTGCAGCGATGTTTTGCAAAGATTCCTGCTTCCTGAAAACTGTCCTGATCGAGGAGCACTCCGATGCGTTCACGTGCGGTGAGACTCCCTGCGTCGTGTTGGCGATCTATCTTGTCCTGCCCGCCACCCAACTGCAACGTTTCCTTCCGTTGGTTCAGATCCTGTATTATCTCTTCAATATTCATGGTATACCGACTATGCTCTGATTATCATAATATAATTACTGGTATGGCGTTACAGTCACTTTATGCTGCCGGCCGCTCAGAGTTACGGAATAGGTGATGGGGCCGGTAATCGCTCCTTGGTGGCCTTCTGCAGGTTTTGTTTCAGATTCCCCTGTCGCAGGGTTGCATCCAAGGTTTCGAACTCCTTCGTGGCGTTCGGCAAAAAATTTAGGTGCCACCTGCGGAAACATGGCATAGGTCAGCACATCTTCAGTTGTACCGTTGCATCCTGTAAGAGAAAGAGCTTCTGAACGGAGCTTGTCCCACTCCGGTTTCAGGATATCTGCCGGTCGGCAGTTGATCGGCTCTTTTTTTGCATGTTCATGGGCCATTTTCACAACGTCCGGATTTTTTTCTCCAGGTACTTCACCATAATAGCCGAGCATGAGGTCGGCAAATTCACCGGTCAGAACCTTGTATCTACCCATAAGGACATTAAGTACCGCCTGGGTGCCTACAATCTGGCTGCTGGGGGTCACAAGGGGCACATATCCTGTATCCTTGCGGACAAGCGGGATCTCCTCCAGAACCTCTTTCATCCGATCGCCTGCACCTTGCTGTTTAAGCTGACTCTCCATGTTGGAAAGCATGCCGCCAGGGATCTGGCTCTTGAAAATCTCAGTCTCCACGCCGGTAACTTTTGAGAGGAACTCGCTGTAACGTCCCAGCACCGTCATGAAATGAGTCTTTACCTTCTGTATCTTTTCCATATTGACCCGGGTGGTGTACCCTGTTCCTTCAAGCATTTCAATAAAGCTTTCCGTAGGGTTGTGCCCTGGCCCGAGACTCATCGAACTGATTGCGGTATCCACGCAATCCACTCCAGCCTCAACAGCCTTCATCAGGCTGACCATCGTAACCCCGGTAGTGGCATGAACATGGAGATGTACCCGAAGATCATTTCCGCATGACTCTTTAATTCCTTTTACCAGATCAAAAGCTGCCTGGGGTTTTATGAGGGCCGCCATGTCCTTGATGCAGAGGGAATCGACTCCCAAATCCTGAAGCCTGCGGGCCTGATCAATAAAAAGTTGTGTCGTGTGAATGGGGCTGACGGTGTAGCAGATCGTTCCCTGGGCATGTTTGCCGGCCTTTTTGACCGCACGAACCGAGGTCTCTATATTTCGAAGGTCATTGAGTGCATCGAAAATGCGGAAAACGTCCATCCCGTTTTCTGCTGACTTGTTGCAGAATCGCTCAACCACCTCATCCTGATAGTGGCGATACCCCAGAAGATTCTGGCCTCGGAGCAGCATCTGCAGGGGTGTTTTCGGCATAAGCTTCTTGAAGGTGCGCAACCGTTCCCACGGGTCCTCGTTCAGAAAGCGGATGCATGAGTCGTAGGTAGCGCCACCCCAGCACTCCAGTGACCAATAGCCGGCATCGTCGAGGTCCTTGCATGCTCCGGTCATGTCTTCAATTCCAAGCCTGGTGGCAATCAGGCTCTGGTGTGCGTCCCGAAGGGCAAGCTCAGTTATATCAATGATACGATTTATGGTTCTGCTCCTCTTGATGATTTTAGACGTTTTCAACCATTGAGTATCCTCAGGAATTACTCCAAAACAGCAGAAAAATGCCAGTGTGCGACACCGGTAAATCTGTTTTTTCAGGATAATCAAATCAGCAAAATTCTTGGAGAATATAATAAATCAGGAGTGGAATAATGTATTTTTTTTGATGTAGGTCTATGCGGAACTGTGTTTATTTTTCAGTGATAAGATCATAATTTTTCGTCATAAACAACAGATGACCTGTCCAGGATGTGTGCAGGCTGATAAGGAAACACATCCCAAAGTAAAAACTTCCCGAAAAAACTCTGACTTGGAATGTTCGGGATCGAAAATATGACTTCATACCTTATCCATAAAGATGAAGAAGGTTCAACAGCCCGGGCTTCCATGAGGGTATGCACACTCATTGACACTCGATATCAAAAATTGCCGATCATGTTCTTCAAATTGACACATAGATACGCTTTAAAACCGATGAAGACCGTCGTTTTTATTATTTCAGCTGTCATAGCACTATCTTGTTTTGCACAGGTACTGCAAGCTGAAGAGTTTAAGAAACCTCTTTATTTTGCTTTCGGTAAAAATTCGGTAATTTTCAGCGATGGTTACGTCCATTGATCTTTCATCGCTTGAAGATAATGTCGTATTCGACCTTTTTGAGCCCATGGCAAGTTGCTCCGAAAAGAAAAAGCTATCACTGGGGGGTCCGATATCACTGAATGGAAAGGTACTCTCACCAAAACAGGGGAGTATAAAATCGTTGTTGGTGGTACAAGAGGGAATACCAGTTATAAACTTCAGGATACCGTGGAGTGAACAATGAAACAACCTATAGAGAGCAAGAAATATGAATATACTTGAACCTAATAATACAGCTGCCGGTTTTCGAAATATCGTTAAAAGAGAAATCAGCAAGGAAGGATTGAAAATACATATTGTCGGCTTTCTTGCGTCCGAAGACCCTGCTTCAATAACCTATTCCGAATATGCACGTAATGGATGCGAAGATGTCGGCATTGCCTTTACTTTGATCACTGTTAATCCTGATTCGATTGAGCGAATGCTTTCAGAGGCAAATAGTGATAATACCATTCACGGAATATTTATCTATTACCCTGTTTGGAGCGATTATCGGGATGCGGAGATCAGGAATATGGTCTCTCCGCATAAGGATGTGGAAGGTCTCACCTCTTATTGGCTAAAAAAACTTTTTGCTAATGATCGTTTTGATGACACAGAAAAACGAAACAAGGCTATACTTCCCTGTACACCACTGGCAATTATTAAATTGCTTGAAGAAACGGAAGCGTATATGCAATTTGGACTGCCTTTCAGAGGACAGAGTGTCACTATTTTTAATCGTTCAGAAGTTGTTGGAAGGCCGCTTGCCTATATGCTTTCAAATGATGGTGCAAGAGTTTACTCCTTTGATGTCAATGGAGGTGTTGTAGTTGATATTTCTGGCACTCACAAGGAAGAAATCGCTGTGAATCGTGCAGATGCGTTAAAAAAATCTGACATCGTGATAACAGGAGTGCCTTCTAAAAACTTTGAGAAGATCAGGGCAGATGAATTGAAACCGGGAACAATTTGCCTCAATTTTTCATCAGTGCAAAATTTTGAACTGGATGCAAAGGAAACAGCTGCGCTCTACATTCCGCGAGTTGGTACTATGACAGTGGCTATGTGTATGCGTAATGCCTTACAGCTCTATCGCAATTATCATCAGACAAACTGACTCCAACTTTCCAGTGGACTTTTTTTGCAGGGGTCAATCATAATAAAAGGGCTTGGATCGCCGCATTATTCACAAGCTTTGGTTCGAATAAGCATTCATAGAACCCGAATTCAGAGAGAAAAGTATATTGCAGGATACAAGTCGTGAAAAACAGAGAGGCTTGTTCAAGGATTCATGATGATCTTTTTAACAGAGTGTGAGTTGTTGTCTGCTAAGTTTATTTCTCCCTGACAAGCTGGTCGAATAGCGGACGATAGATCGGGTTGACCAGGGGCTTGCGATGATACGTAAAAGTCAACATAGCCGTTATAGATCACAGCTTGGTGTGCGTTATCCAATGATTGCTGTATAAAATGCTTCGACTCACCTGCTTTGATGACCGATGGAAACGTGCCGACGCTTGTTGCCTTCATTAAACCAAGCGTTTTATAATAGGCGCCGACAACGAATTGTGCTCCGGTTGGTGGATAGCAGTCCAGCTTGCTGGTATTGGTGACCGTGATGTATGCGGTGAGTTTTTCTCCATATTGGGTCGATCCAGCATTCGACGAACCCCATTGCACATTAATTTTCAAGTTCGGATGTTCCTTTGCCGCAATTATTACATCTTTCTGTACTGACAATTCTTTCGCCTCCGATATCGAAAAAGATATAAAAAGGGTCAAGGCATAGATGGAGGTTACTAGCAGGCTTACCTTTGTTTTCATGATATTTCTCCCATTGTAATTTTGTGAAAAGCAGCCGGTAAACTTACGTGAATGATTCGTTTAATGTTCAGACTGACATACAGCGAGGACAAGCAATAGAAAGGGTAAACCGGCACATATCAGTGGTTTCTACCTGAATGTAATTTACGTGTTTTATCTTTGCTGGTAATAAAAAAAATTATTTTGACTCTTTCAATTTTCGATAGTTCTCACACCCCCGTGGCAATCCGTTATCACACGCTTTGCTGTACCAGTCTTTTGCCTGTGAATAGTCCTGACCAACACCCAGTCCATATTCATACATCACCCCAAGACCATTTTGTGCTCCAGCACTCCCATGTGCTGCAGCCAATCGCCACCACTTTACAGCTTCTTCATAATTTCTCTTTACCCCCCAGCCGGCGAAGTAGATCTCTCCGAGATGGAATTGTGCCTCCGCATCGTCTTTAGATCCATGTCTGCGCAGTTCTTCTAATAATTGATCGGGTTGCGGCTCGCAAAATGCCTTTACAGGCGAAAACATCAGCATCACGGCCAGGATGCAATTGACGCAGCGTTTCATGAAGTTGTTTATTTATCAACCCTCTGGAGACTTTTTGATCTCCAAAATAAAACTGCAGTTTCAATTTTAAAAACTGAACTTTTTACCTTCTTGATACATGGGATGCGGCATGTATTTTCCTGCCAGCAGTGAATTTGAGAGCAAATGAAATGTTATCGAAGGCCATTTCAAGCTCGACCAATGAAACGTGCCGATTTCGTTCTCGACAACCAGTATGATTTATTGCAATGCAGATATATCACGCACCCTTATTTGTTTCCTATTCGGAAAATTTGTTTATAATATATAAAAAACATGAAAGCATTCTCTTCATTAGCGTGAGTAATCATATGTTAAGTATATGCAGAAGATGCTGTTATGTTACGTGCACTTTTTAAGCGGGATCCTTTGAGGCACATTGAGAATATCTATAAACAGCAATGTTTTGTCATTCTTTAAAAAAGATATCAAGGTGACATTGGAAGACGATGTACTATACTATCAGTGCAGAAATAATCCGGATCGAGGAGGAAAAGAACCTGCTGTCATATTTTTTATAACACACAATCAACCAGCCATGTCAAAAAAATCATCAGCCAAATCAGAAGAGTGCACGGGTGAATTTTGTGAAATGACACCGGAAGAGCGCGAGCAGCAAATCAGAATTACTGCCTACTACCTGTGGAAACAGAAAGGAGAAAAACACGGAGAAGACAGGGACGACTGGTTCGAAGCAGAAGCTTCCTTTCATGAGGATTATTCAGACTGAAAGCATGTTAAAAAAATTATAGAACAAGGAGCAGCACGACAGACTCAAGGGGTAGACAGGATTGTCCTGCCTCTTTTTTTCAACGAGATGTGGCGACACATGAGAAAAAAAATCAGTGTTATTAAAATCAAGCACCTTATACCAAATGTATAAAGTGCTTTTTAGAATTGATAACATCTTACTTTTTCGGGGTAACAACTGACTGGATACCCTGCAGAACCGCATCGACGGTTTTTAACACGTTGTTGGCAAGGTTGATAGACGTTGTTCCGACAAAAGTAATCAGGTTTACCGCAGAAACGAATCCAAATTTAACCACTTCAATCGGAAAGAACGCAACTTTACCGATGGTTCCCGTTAAAGTGCCCAGGATTCCTTGGTTCTCGTGAGTTGATACGTCTGACATGGCTGTTATTGTTTAGATTTGTAAATCAATGTTGCCAAACTCATCGGACCGTTCAGCATGTAATAAAACCTCACTCTACATATACATAATGTATATATAAAATTATCATAATCAAATTATTTAGTTTTTTCATCATTTTACTCAAAATCATCAATCAGCCCCCCTCCCGATATGCAGTTCTTAATCATTGAACTGTCAGGGGGAGGGCTGATTGTATATGCTCGAGGGTGGTTATATGGCCATTTTGAGAACAACTGGAGCAGTTTTTCCCTCAGCTACAGTAACCGTTGTTTTGCCCTGTGGTTTGAGTTTTTCGCTCCAGGCTGTGATTTCGTAAGTGCCTGCAGGCACATTGGGTATAGTGAATTTGCCGTCATGTTCAGTCACGGCAGCATATTGATTTTTAGTAACGATGACCCAGGCAGACATCTCAGCATGGGCTTTGTTGAGCAAATGAACTATACCCGATTTTTCAAAGGTAAGCTTCTTAGTCGAGCCTTGCTCCAATTTGTCGACGTTGAATTTTTTGGCAGAGCTGTTTGAAATAACATTACAGTAGAGTTTATCGTTGTTTTTAAATACAACGGTAGACCCGACCGGTATTGTCGTTACTTTTGGGACAAACGTGAGACTTTGTTGTTCAATAGTTGTATGCTTCGGCACTACCGGTGCTTTGACTCCTACAAGGAAGACAACTGCATCTCCTTTGTACTTTGGCATGTTTGTATCAATTATCCCTGTGATTGTTCCACCGCAAAAAGCATTCGAAGTGATGAACCCGAAGCTTGTCATTAAAAAAGCGGTCTTGATAAATCTGGTCGTTGTTTTAATCATGTTCATCTCCTTAAGGTTACGGTTGAATGGCACTGTAAATCAGTCAAATCAAGAGTTACAGTGGTAAGTGTAACCAACACATCCTTAAACCGGTCTTAATGAAAGCTTAAAATTTAGTTAAAAAATTATTAAACCATTGAATCTCAATCTAAAAAGGGAAAATGGTGTTGTTATTGAACATGAACTTTCGTTATTTATTTAAGTGGATTGAATGATCAATTTTAAAAATCGATAACTGAAGAATATTCTATGATCAAAAAGAATTATCGAAGGCTCATAACTTTTATTGCGGTCGCATCATTGTTCGTCACTGATGCTTATGCTCAGGATGGTTTGGGTGTTGGTGCCATTGTCGGAGAGCCAAGCGGAGTGAGTATGAAATATTGGATTGATAAAAGCACTGCTTTTGATGCTGCTTTTGCCTGGTCTCTTGCAGATAACAGCCCTTTTCAGTTTCATGCCGATTATCTGATTCATAGTTCATCGTTAACCTCCAATTCATCGGAAGCAAAAGGTAGCCTTCAAGGGTACTTTGGTATTGGTGGACGGATTAAAAATATCAACAACGAATCACACTTAGGTGTACGAGTTCCATTGGGGGCGACTTATCTGGTTTCTGAAGTTCCTGTTGATATTTTTGCTGAAATATCTCCTGTGCTTGATGTGAAGCCTACCGTTAATCTCAACTGGAATGGCGCTATAGGAGTTCGTTATTATTTTCATTAATACTGTTCAGGCAGGGTAAGTTTTTTCAGACTTCAGGAAAAGTTTGGCTTTCAGCCATAATCGAAAACCCCGGGAATGCCACTGGGGTTTTGTCGTTTATGAAAACATAAATTTTTCGTAACAATTAACAGAACAAATTCAAGCGGTTTACTTTGTTGATGCATAAGTACTATAAAGCGGTATGAATTTGATGTTCTGCTCAGGTAGATCTGAATATGGGCGATCTGAAAAGACAAGTGCTTTGCCGCACTCCGGGTATGAACCTATATAAAGATGCAGACTCCTCAAGCTGCCGGTTGCACAGCTTTTTACCTCAACAGGATGAATTCTGCCGTCAATAACAGCCAGATAATCAACTTCAGTGGAACTGTTTTTGGCCTGTCGATTCCAGTAATAAAGTTTTCCCTGTTGTGATACCAGCATTTCCTGTCCCACAAATTGCTCTGCCATGGCACCCCGATAAATGGTGAGCAAATCTTCCCTGGCATACTCAATATCATCCGGCATACCCGACAGAGCCTTGAATATTTTCGCTGAGGCCCTTGTTCCCAAAGGAAGACCGGAAGAATCAACCGAAGGAATTCTTCGTGCAACCTGAGCCAGACATAAAGCATCAAAAGCCTTTTTCAAGGTAAGGTTGCTATATCCATCGCCAAGTCGTGAGTATTTAATCTGTTGCCCAACACTTTGTGCAAGTGACGTGAAAACCGAGTCAAGGCAATAACGGTCAACCTGAGGCGTATAGTTTGCAAAATCCATTCTGTATGATTCGGCAATTTCACCCTGAACCTCGAAAGCATCCCTCAAAGACCGGTTTTCTCTATATGCTTCCACTGCCGCAGGCATTCCGCCGATGAAAAAATAGCGTTTCAGCTCATCGCGGAGAAGTTCATGGACAGCAGGTGATATATCAGCGGGATTACCCAGAACAGCTGTCGCAGCCGCCGGATTGCCTGTCGCCTCAAGATATTCAGCAAAACAAAGCGGATAGAGATTGAGAAACTGAATTCTTCCGACAGGAAAGGATGCCTCTTTGAGCGCAAATTCAAGGAGTGAACCGGCAGCTGCAACATGAAGTTCGGGCATCTCTTCATAAAAATAACACAGGGCAGTTATAGCACGGGGACATGCCTGGATTTCATCAAAAAAAAAGCAGAGTTTTGCCGGGTGTGATTTTCTGCCTGAGGAACACTTCAAGGTCGGAACAGATTCGAGCAGCATTAAGGTCACCTTCGAACAATCTGCGCAGGGGAGGATTGCGCTCCAGGTCTGCCAGAGCAAGAGATTCAAACCGTTTTTTTCCAAAATCTTTCACTGACCAGGTTTTACCAACCTGACGAGCTCCCCGCAGGATAAGAGGTTTGCGACGTTTTCCATCTTGAAATTATGTTTAGAAGATTAAAAATACAAGGCTCTTTTTGATATTGCGCCAAAACTATGGCCATTCGGCACTCAGGGTTTCAGCCTGTTCGAGTACCAGCTTTATAGCCTCTTCCTGTTTTGTGGGCGGGTATTTGTATTTGCGCAGGATGCGTTTTACCATGAGCCGGAGGCGGGCACGGACACTGTCGCGGACTGACCAGTCAACGCTGATATTCTGGCGAAGGCTTTCGGCCAGTTCGTGGGCTATTTTTTTCAGGATGTCGTCACCCATCTCCCTTGTTGCCTCTTCGTTGTTGGCGAGAGCATCGTAAAAAGCCAGTTCATCCGGGTTGAGGCCGAGTTTTTCACCCCTGCCGATAGCTTCCTGGAATTTCTTTGCCATGGTTATCAGCTCTTCAATCACCTGCGCTGTTTCGATAGCCCGGTTCTGATAACGATTGACAACGTTTGACAGCAGTTCAGAAAACTTCTTCTGCTGCACCACATTTGTGGCAAAGCGGGTTCTGATTTCACCACCAAGCAGGCGATCAAGAAGTTCAACAGCCAGATTTCTTTCCGGCATATTTCTTATTTCATTGAGGAAGGTATCGTCAAGAATACCGATGTTTGGTTTGTCGAGCCCTACTGCTCCGAAGATGTCCACCACCTCATCCGAGACCAGAGCTGAGCCGATAATCTGGCGGATCGCCAGTTCGCGCTCTTCATTGGTGCGTTTCTTGCCGCTCATCTCTTTTTTAGTCAACAGCACCTTGATTGCCTGAAAAAAAGCAACCTCTTCACGCACGGCTTTCGCTTCATCGAGCGTACAGCAGAGGCTGAAAGCTTTGGACATGGCGAGTGCAGTATCGCAAAACCGTTTTTTGCCATCCTGTATACCAAGCACATGGTTTGCTGTTTTAGCCAGCATACGGTGGCCACCGGTGAGGAACCCGCTGTAATCGAATTCAAAGAGGATCCCACGCAGTACATCAAGCTTTTCTTCCAGTACGGCATATACTTCATAGGCATCAACAGTAGGGCGGCCACGTCCCTTGCTTGCAGTATACTCTTTCAGCGCATGCCTGAGGTCGTTGGCAATGCCGATATAGTCAACCACAAGGCCGCCTTGTTTGTCGCGGAAGACGCGGTTGACCCTGGCAATAGCCTGCATCAGAGTATGTCCTTTCATCGGTTTGTCAATATACATGGTATGAACGCAGGGGGCATCAAACCCGGTGAGCCACATATCCCTGACAATGACGAGCTGCATCGGATCATCAGGGTTTTTGAACCGTTTCTCAAGGCGCTTTTTGACCTGGCTTGAATAAATATGCGGACGCAGGAGAGGCTTGTCGCTGGCAGAGCCGGTTATCACCACTTTTATCACTCCTTTTTCAGGATCCGGATCATGCCATTCCGGACGCAGCTCGACGATAGCGTTATAGAGGTGGACACAGATTTCACGGCTCATGGCAACAATCATTGCCTTACCCTTTTGAGTCTTATTACGTTCTTCAAAGTGTGCCACCAGATCAGCTGCAACCTGCCTGATGCGAGGCTCTGCCCCGACAATTTTTTCGAGTGCTGCCCATTTGCTTTTCAGTCTGGCCTGCTGGTACTCCTCTTCGTCTTCGGCAAGCTGGTCTACTTCGGCATCGATATCCGGCAGTACAACACTGTTCAACCCAAGCTTGGCCAGCCGCGATTCAAAATAGATTGCCACTGTTGCCCCGTCATCGCGGGACTGCTGCATATCGTAAATGCTGATATAGTCGCCAAAGACGGCACGGGTGTCGCGGTCTTCGATTGATACGGGGGTGCCGGTAAAAGCCACAAAGGTTGCATTGGGCAGCGCGTCACGCAGATGCTGGGCATAGCCCGCCTGATAGCCCCTCTCATCACCTTTGAATCTGGATTCAAATCCATACTGGGTGCGGTGGGCCTCATCGGCAATCACAACAATATTGTGCCGATCAGAAAGGACAGGGAAGTTGTCTTCGTCCTCCCCCGGCATGAACTTCTGGATGGTGGCAAACACAATGCCGCCTGATGGCCGGTTGGAGAGCTTGGCACGTAAATCCTGCCTTGTTTCACCCTGAACCGGTTGCTCGCGCAGGAGATCCTGTGAGAGTGAGAAGACACCGAAAAGTTGACCGTCCAGATCGTTACGGTCGGTAATAACCACAATGGTAGGGTTCTCCATTGCCGCTTCGCGCATGACACGTGCGGCAAAGCAGACCATCGTGATGCTCTTGCCCGACCCCTGTGTATGCCAGACAACGCCTCCCTTGCGGTTGCCATTGCTGCCTGAAGCCGCAATGACCCTCTCAATAGCCGAACGCACCGCATGGAACTGGTGGTATCCGGCAATTTTTTTTATAAGGGTGCCGTCATCTTCAAACAGCACAAAGTATCGCAGAAAATCGAGCAGGTAGGTTGGTGACAGGACACCGCGGATCAAGGTTTCCAGTTCATTGAACTGGCCGAGCGGGTCAAGGGTGACGCCATCAATGGTTCGCCAGGCCATAAAACGTTCAACATTGGCAGAGAGTGAACCCATAAGGGCCTCGGTGCCGTCTGAAATCACCAGAATTTCGTTGTACTGAAAAACATCCGGAATCTGCTCTTTATAGGTCTCTATCTGGTCAAATGCTTTCCAGATGTCCGCTTTTTCGTCAGCCGGATTTTTCAACTCCAGCAACACAATCGGCAGGCCGTTGACAAAGAGCACAATGTCAGGGCGGCGAGTCTGTTTCGGCCCCTTAATGGAATACTGATTTACCGCCAGCCACTCGTTTGCATCCCCATCACCATCACCAAAATCGATCAATCGAACAAAGTTGCCACGAGTTTCACCATCCTTCTGATACTCGACCGGCACACCATTAACCAGCAGTTGATGAAACCGCCTATTGGCAGCAAGCAGCACCGGTGTATCAAGATTCAGCACCTGATGCAAAGCATCCTCCCGAGCACCAAGAGGCACCAAAGGGTTCAACCGGTTAATCGCTTCACGCAGGCGACCAACCAGCACAACCTCCGTATACGTCCTCCTCTCCGGCGAAGGCCCATCCGGTGCAATATCAAGCCCATAGCGGTGACTGTACCCCACATCACCAAGCCAGCCTAAAGCCTCCCGTTCAAGTTGATCTTCCGTCATTTCAGAACCTCCCAATGGCCGCCTTTCGGTGGGCCGATGCGACGTAACCGGCCATCCTTTTGCAGCTTTTGCAGATTGCGTTCAATCGAACGGGTTGAAATGCCAATCATGTGAGCGAGTTCCGGAATAGTCATAAAGCAGTTTTTATTGAGTGCATCAATAATTTTCCCCGACGTTTTCCCCGACGTTATCACCGACGTTTTTATGAGGACTTCCGTCATGGCATCATGCAATGCCTGCAGCATAAATTCAATAAACGGGGTGGCACTTGCTATCCTGTCCGCCTCAGCGAGTGCCTCGTAATAGGCCGTTTGCCGCATCCTGATCACCGATTCAACCGGCAGATAAGCCAGTATCGGCTCCCACTTACTGAGGATGAGCGTTTGCCACAACCGACCCATGCGGCCGTTTCCATCCGCGAATGGGTGTATAAATTCAAACTCATAATGGAAAACAGAACTTGCAATCAAAGGATGCACCGGAGCCGATGCAAGCCACTCCACCAGATCAGCCATAAGTCCTGACAGCATTTTGGCTGGCGGAGCCATGTGCACCAATCCCTTGTCGCTGTAAATGCCTACGCCACCCTTGCGATAATGTCCGGCATCATCAACAAGCCCATCCATCAGCAAACCATGGGCAGCCAAAAGATCACTCTGAGAGTGCGGCTCCCATTTCGATACCTGTTCATAAGCAGCAAAAGCGTTGCGTACCTCCTGAATTTCACGAGGCAACCCCACAACCGCTTTGCCATCAAGAACATCAGTCACCTGCTCAATACTCAAAGTGTTATTTTCAAGAGCAAGGGAGGCCTGAATAGTTCGGATGCGATTGTTGCGTCTCAACTGAGGTGTCAGTGCACTGTCATCCGAATAGCTCCAACGGGTTACAAGTTCAACAATAACAGCCACCTGCTGCACAATCTGCGGTGTGATAGTATAGGGTGGCTGATAACTCATACGGTCGCCTCCTCGATGAGTGTCTCGGCATCCGGGATGCGCAATTGACCTGAGATCAAGCGTGGGAGTATGGTGTCGCGAAGTGTTGCAAGGGTTTGCGATTGCTTGTGATTAGAAGCAATACTCTTTTGGATTGGATCAACTATTTCTGTAAATGTTTTTGCAACTTCTTCAGATGGCAGTACAAGCGAATAACCTCCAATTACATCATTTTGGATACGTTGCCGTCCACTAGTTCCAGACATACTTTGAATAGCGAATGTGCGAAAGGATGGGTGGCGACAAAGCAGATAGCCATGATATTGTGGTAATGGAGCTCTTGGACGAAGAACAACAAACTCTGTTGAGCCCCAACCGATTTGGTCTTTTTCAAGAAAATCAACAAAAGCCGATTTTCCATTTTCAAGGCACGGAGTAATCCGCGCAAGTAGTGTGTCTCCGTTAATAAATTTCGATCCTGAGCCCATTTCACGCAGCACAACATTATCCACACTATGTCCACTTGTTGGCACACCTGCCATTTCAAGATAAGGAGCTGTTTCACCTTTCCTCAGTTTGCGTGACGGGTTTATTTCATAAGCATCCGCAAGGGTCGAGCATCGCCATCCTTTCGGTATCAACCCCAGTTCCGACTGCTCAAAGCTGTCAGGAAAAAGCGCAGCGGTATCAGCATCCATGCCTTCCGGTTCACGGCCTTCCTGTTTGGCGCGAACGGGGTCGAAGTCAACAAACCATGATTTGAAGAGTGCCTGAGCAATGGCTTCAAGAGTGGTGTTGGTTTCGCGCAGCAATGCGATGCGGTCATCGAGAGGTTCGATAATTGATGCAATCGTGCTTGCTGTTTTAGGTGTTACTTTTGGGATAGTCAGAGATGCAATCAACTTTCCAGTTACGTTCGGAAAAGTTGAGCCAGTGGCCTGAACTAAGAGACTGTCCAGCGTGGACTCAATAACTGCTCTAATGAAGGAATTTGGATAACCATTTCTACCACGAATCGAAGCAATACCTCTGCCAATTGCGTAAGTTTGGTCAGACCAATTCATTCTGCCAGTCGTTGAGCCGCGCACACAAAACAACAAGTCACATGGGTAAGCTAATCTTTTTGGGTCAGTGGTAAACTGAACTGGATAAGGGTGTTTGGTACCGAACTCTGTTGGCCCATTCAACAATGGCAATCCATTGCCAACTACATTGCAATTTTCTCCACTTGGTGATTGTCCCATAGTGATCTCAGCTATTTCTCCAAGAAAAGCTTCAGAACTCATAACCCGATCCTCCTCTCATCAGCCTTTCCTGTAGTCCCGAGATCACGTTGTTCCTTGCTACTTGTAAGGAGCTTTTCTTTAGGGTTTCTTTGGTGCTGTCCGAGTTCTTATAGACACTCTTTTCGACAGTTTCACTTTCATGCAGCGGAGCGGTAAGTTCAGAACTCATAACCCAGCCCTCCCAGCTTCTGCCGAATCAGCGCATCCAGCTCAACCCCCTTAGCCATCTGTTCGCCAAGCGTCTCCGTAAGCT
>JABDHL010000017.1 GCA_012972825.1 Chlorobiaceae bacterium | reverse complement strand
CTGTTGTAGATTCTTCCACACCCTTTCCCGTGTGACATGGTGAGCCAACGACGTGAACCGGAACTTCGTATCATTCCGAGCTTTCGCTGCTATTTGTTCAAGTCCTGTTTCCATGATTGGTCATTCTTCTCATTGAATAGAAGTCCTTTCCTCCCTTTGGATGGAGCTCATGTTTCCCAAGAACAATTCATCTCCTCCTGGTCGCTTCCCCATGTAATTGGCTCTCCCAATCTCAGAGTACTATCAACCAGTCTGACTTCCATTCAAGCTTCAGGTCTTTACCTGAAACCGGATGGCTCTCCCTTGTTCACATGACTTCCTTTGATTGCATGCTGGCGATTCGAACTCCGGAAGTATTTCAAGAAGCTTACCATATCGTTTCCTGAATTGCTGCTTTCCCCATTCGAGGATTGGGTCAACTACTTCAACCACGATCGATTTCGGGGCTATAATTTCCGTTCACTTGCGTTCCGGCCTACAATCTCCCTGTCTACGCTTCGCAGTGGTCGTTACCGAACACCACGCAAGACTCGGTACATGGCTGCTGGTTAGGCTTTCCACGGTTACCATTTCAGGCAACTGAATTTCATGCGCTTGCAAGGCGCAACCCCGCACAGTTCCGTACGAGCGGTGCTACCGCAAACGGCTCCTGCCTTGAGTTTTGGCGAATCGTACCTCCGGAAATTCGTGGCATATTCGGAGGCGCGGGATGTAAGCATCTACTATGGGCGTGAATTGTTGCCAGTTCATAGCTCTTCCTTTCTGACTTCGGCGCCTCAAGCTCCAGTACCACGCTTTCGTCACAAGGTTTCTGAAACTTTTCAGGGCCTTGATGTTTCCCGATACTCCAAAGTATTGCCCATAACCCTGCTCAACACTTTTCAGCCAGTTGCCTGTCTGTACTATTGGTGCATGCATCCTTATTCTCAGGGCCTCTTTGATTTCCCTTATCGTTTGGCGCAGTCGTTTGCTTATGGTCTTCCGTCTCAGAAAGAAGCCTCCTTTCCGATTCTTGCTGCACAGGTGTTTAAACACAAGAAAATCAAATCCCGCGGGTTTTCTCAGGGTGCAGTGTCAAACCGAAACCAGACAACTGTTCTTTAAGGGCTACAAGATATCGTTCCGCCTCTTCCTTGTACTGAAATCCCAATACACTATCATCGGCGTATCTCACGATGATAACCTCCCCGTTTGGGCGGGTTCGGCGCTCATTTTCGACCCATTCGTCCAGCACGTAGTGAAGATAGATGTTGGCCAGCAGCGGCTAAATCACCGACTCCCTGCGGGTTGCCTACTATTTGCCCATAAATGCGACCATCTTCGCTGTATCCCGTCTTCAGCCATTTGCTGATCAGGCGCAGTATCCGTTTATCCCCGACTCTTTTTCTGACGAATTCAAGCAGGTGTTCATGCGGTATACTGTCGAAGAATCCTTGCAGGTCTGTATCCAGCTAATGCGTTTCGTCAGGATGGCTGTTGACAGTGCATCCAACGCTCCGTGCTGGCTTCGACCGGGCCGGTAGCCGTAGGAGAATCCATAGAATTCTGTTTCATATATCACCGTCAGCACATTGACTACCGCTTGCTGTACAAGCTTGTCTTCTATGGCCGTTATGCCCAGTGGGCGTTTCTGGCCTTTGTCCTTCGGGATAGACGTCCTCAATACCGGTTTGGCTCGATAGCTGCCTTTGTGAATTGCTGTGTGCAGGTTCGGCAGGCGTTCTTCAACCTGCTTTTCGTAGTCCTGACATGTCACACCATCGATTCCAGGTGCTGCCTTTCGGTTCAGCTCATAAAAGCTTTGTCTCAGCAGTTCCGGAGTGATGTGGTGCAGCAGTGCAGTAAAGCAGCACGTCTTGTCAGTTCTGGCTCGTGTTCGCACGCCTTCGAGTCCGAACGACACCAGCTTCCGGCTCTGTATCCGGCTGGTGGCCTCCTCTCCGGCGTTCCTCCTGGCTGATGTCCTTCCCTCCATCTCCACCGCTGAAGCAGGGGCTTCTTTGTTCGGTGACTTCTCTGGTACTACGACACCGTCCGACTCCCGGTTTGCGTCAGCTTCAATTCTTCGGGTTCTCTCCTTCATTGACACCACCCTCCTTCCTTTTGCCTTTGGCGAGGGAGCTTGCCGGGTCTCCCGATTCCCGTGTAGAGAGCTTCCACACATGCAGCTGGCCTTTGATTCCGCCGTAGCCAACCATACCTTGCCATAACAGTACGGTCAATGTTGCGTTCCCCTTCGCTCAATAGGGTCTGCCTACGAATTGTGGTGATTTCGGAACTCTTTACAGCGCCTGTACTTTCCCCTGTCAACGCTTCCCCATGCCTTTGCAGGTCATCGAGGTATGACTCTGGGCCATGATGGGTGGCTTGCCTTTCATGTAAAAAACTTGCATTCTCTACTTTCTACCGGTTTTAATCGGCGCTTTCTGAGCGTCCCTTAACACCTCTCAAAACCTGAACACGAACAGATACATCGGGATGGAATGAGTGCTGAGCAAGTTTTTTTTATATGCCAAGCTGGAGCTCAGCGCTCCCTGAATTGGATTATAAAGTTGAAGAGTTCGGTTTTGTTGATGGGTTTGGTGATGAAGGCGTTGCAACCGGCTTCCTGGGCTTTTTGTTTGTCTTCTTTTGTGGTGAAAGCTGACTGGGCGATCACGGGGAGGTCGGGGCGCTGTTGTTTGATAAGTTTTGTTGCTTCATAGCCATTCATGATGGGCATTTTTATGTCCATGAGGACGAGGTTGATTTCAGGGTGATGCTGAACTAACTCTAAGGCTTCCCAGCCGTTTTCGGCATTGAGGATGGTGATGGTTTCGTATTTGAGGTATTTATTCATCAGGTGTGTACTTACGGCGTCATCTTCGACTACAAGAATACAAAAAAAGTTCTTAGTGCTGAGTTCTGTGGGATTTGGTGGGTTTATGGGGTTGTAGAAAAGGGTGAAGGTGAAGGAGCTGCCTGCTCCTTCTTTTGATTTGACGTTGAGTTTACCGCCGAGCATTTCGACGTAGGCTTTGGTGATGCTGAGTCCGAGGCCTGATCCTTCTTGGTTTCTTGTTAATGAGGTATCGATCTGATGGAATCGGTCGAAAATCTTTTCTTTATGGTCTGCTGCAATGCCGATGCCTGAGTCGATGCAATAAAATTCGAGAGTGTCGTCTTTTCTGGTATAGCCGAAGTCGACGCCTCCTTTTGTGGTAAATTTCAGGGCGTTCTGGATGAGCTTGGTCATTATCAGGCTCAGCTTTACGCTATCGGTTGTTATGGTGCTTTCGGTGTCTGAAAGTCCGGTGGTACAGCGCAGGCTTAATCCTCCTTTCTTTGCTTCGAGTCTGAAGGATGCTTCGATCTGTTGTAAAAGGTTGTTGATGGGGGTTTGGGTTAATTGCAGTTTTGTTTCTTTGGCGTCAATTTTGGAAATGTCCATCAGGTCGTTAATGAGATTGAGCATGCGATGGCCGCTTTGTTCAATAAGGTCGATGTATTCGGCTTGTTCTTCTCCGGTTAAATCGGCGTCTTTCAGCAGTTCTGAAAAGCCGATGATGCCGTTCATGGGTGTGCGGATTTCGTGGCTGATGTTGGCCAGGAATGCTGATTTCAGGCGGTCGCTCTCTTCTGCTGCGCGTTTGCGGTCGGTGATGTCGTGAATGATTGAATAGAGAAGGATTTTTCCTTCGATTTCTATTGGATTGCTGAATACTTGAACATCGAGAATTGAGCCTTCTGCCTGGCGGTGTTGGAATACAAACTGTTTTTTTTCGGACAATCTGCTTTTTTCCATTTCACACTTCACCTGTTCAGGGGAGAGAGTATTGATGTCCTGTATCTTCATTGTGCAGAGTTTTTCAACTGACCAGCCATAAATGTCTGCTGCGGCCTGATTGGCGTTGATGATGTTGCCGGTTTCGGGGTCGATCACCAACTTGATGGCGGAATGTTTCTCAAACATCACCCTGAAGCGCTCTTCACTGTTTTTGAGGGCTGTTTCGGCGTATTTGCGTTCGGTGATGTCGGTGAGAATGACCCTGCACATGTATGATGTTTCACTTATTACAGCATCAAGGCGAAGCGTGCGACCAGAGAGAGCAGGATACTCGTTAGATGAAGGTTGAAGAGCGACAGGCAACAGCTTCAGTTCGCAGTTGCGTGGTACTCTTTTGGTGAACACCGTTTCAAGCAGGTCTTCTATTATCCGATAGTCCCCAGGAACAACAAATCTTTTTAACTGCATGCCTTCCAAGCTTGAGCGATCAACTTCAAGCAGTTTGGCAGCAGTGAGGTTCGATTGCAGGATTGTGCTGTCACGCCCCAGAGTCAAATACCCTGTTGGTGCAAAATCGTAGAGTTCAGTGTACTTGTCGAGACTTTCTTCCAGCTCAATTCTTTTATGAGCCAGTTCTTCCTGCTGCATTTCTAGTTCGACATGATGAACCTCCAGCTCGTGTATTAACCGAATCATCTCTTCGGATGAATCCTGTTTGCTTAAGGCAGGGCTGATTTTTTGTTGCTGCAGGCGTGCTTCGGCTTGTGTGCGTATCTCTGCATGGGGGGGATTGTTGTGCTGATTTTTTGGCATGGGGAGTTGGAATGATATGACGGAACTAGGATAAAGATGCTATTGTCAAGTAATATACAGATATTTTATGAGACAGGTGGTTAAAGTTCCACCACCTTGCCGATCTGGGGCTCAGCGTTCCCTGAGTTCGGTTATGTTGACGGGTTTGGTGTCTTCACCGGGTTATACGGCAGGGTGAACGTGAAGATGCTTCCTGCTCCCTCAGCTGATCGGACACTGAGTTTGCCGCCAAGCATTTCCACGT
>JABDHL010000016.1 GCA_012972825.1 Chlorobiaceae bacterium | reverse complement strand
ACCGACATCACTGTTTTATTTACAGGAGGACTGGCTCTGTTTCTTTACGGCATAAGAATCATGAGCAGTGGCCTGAAAAAGGCATCCGGTGAACGAGTTCGTCAGTTTATAGCAAAGATAACCGGCAATCGCGTCTATGGGTTGCTGGCCGGGGCATTTGCGACTCTGATTGTTCAAAGCAGCAGCACCATTATTGCTACGCTTGTGGGATTGGTCCAGTCCCGCCTTATGACGTACAGTCAGGCTCTGGCGGTGGTTCTCGGCGCTGAAATTGGTACAACCGCCATGGCGCAGCTCTTCGCCTTCAGTCTGCAGGATTATGCCCTGATTGTTTTTGCAGCCGGTTTTGCTTTGAATGTGTTCGGGAAATCTGAATCTCTCCGTTTCAGCGGAGAAGCCCTTTCGGGGTTCGGTCTTCTTTTTTTCGGTCTCAGGCTTATGTCTGAAGCGATGGCACCACTTCAACAGCAACCGTCATTTATTTCCTTTCTTCATTATATAGAACATCCTTTGCTCGGTGTTGCCACAGGTATAGCAGTAACTGCCCTTATGCACAGCAGTGCTGCGTTTATAGGCATTATCATAACGCTCGCCCTCCAGGGTTCCATGAGCCTTGAAACTGGAATTGCCTTGTTGCTTGGCGCTAATATCGGCACCTGTATTACAGCAGTGCTTGCAAGTGCTGGGATGCAGCGCGCAGCCAAACGGGTAGCACTGGCTCAGGTACTGTTCAATGTAAGCGGAGTGCTCATTTTTCTCCCATTCATTTCTCAATTTTCAGAGCTTATCCGGTTCATTTCATTTTCAACAGATCATTCAGGGCACGAAAGGCTCGCCCTTACAGTGCCAAGACAGATAGCCAATGCCCATACCTTCTTTAACATTTTTATGGCCCTTTTTTTTCTGCCATTTCTGCAACTCTTTGATAAACTGCTTTGCCGGATTATTCCCGATGATCCTGAAGAAACAAGACTGATTCCGTCAGTGAAGTATCTTAAGGATGCAGCTTTGTCAACACCAGTCCTTGCTCTCAGTTATGCAAAGGCTGAAGTTGCAAGAATGGGAACTATTGCCGGTAAAATGGTTCGGGCATCGCTTCATCCATTTATTAATGGCGAACCAGGTCATGATATTGATTTCCCAGATCTTTCCGTAATCAAGGGCATGATTATGAGAGAGGAAAAGCTTGATTTTCTTGAAAATCGTCTGTCGGATTATCTTGTTAAAATAAGTCTCAGCGAGCTTGATGAACAGGAGTCAAGAGAGGTTTTTGCTCTCATGAATATTGTCAAAGACCTCGAATCGATGGGCGACGAGCTCAATACACTCAGGAAAAAGCTTATTGAAAAAAAACGGGCCTTGAAAAGTGACTTGAGTGAAGAAGGCAAATCTGAACTTACGGAGATTCATACCCTGGTTTGCATGGAAATTGAAAAGCTTGCCCTGGTTCTTCAGCATATGGATCCGCAACAAGCCAGAAAAATTCTCGATGATGATGAACGGTTTATACAACTTGTTCAAAAGGCCGAAACATCCCATTTGAAAAGAGTGTTTTTTGTTCCGGAAGCAGAGATCACACATGATATCCATATGGAGCTGATCAATATATTTGAACAGGTGCACCATTATTGCAAAAGCATTGCCTGCAGTATTACAAGTGCAGCACGGATTGTTGACTAACCGCTTGTTTCTTTTCATAGAATTTGTTATTTATCGCTCCTTAATTGTTCTTTTGTTGTAGCTGGTGCCGGCTTAAAAGCCGGAGAATAGGGAATTACGTGAAAATCGTAAACTGTACCCGCAACTGTATAACGGTAACCGCAAAGCTCAGGCATGGCCACATGCTTGTATTTTTGCCGGTTGTTTCAGGTCACTGCATTGTTTTCCACCCGGGAAAACCGCGGGAAGGCCCGAAGCAGATGTAAGCTGTTATAGTCAGGAGACCTGCCAGTTATTTTTGCATTACAAGATCGGACTACGGGATATAGTCGGGGCAAAGCTGTACTGTCTTTTGCATTGCTTTCCGCTTGATCTTTTTGCAAGTTTTTTTTGGATTCTTCAGAACACATAAGCCTTAGTGGCTTTTCTCTGTGCATTCTGTTTTCCAGAAACACACTTTTGTGAAATCTCAGCGAGCAATATTACATGCCGCCTTTTCTAGCCCCTGTCAGTTGATGTTTTTCTAAAACTGAAAACAGGTAAAATCAATAATGAACGAAAAAGTATTTCTTGTTGTGATGGCAGGCCTGCTGTGCAGCAAAGGAGTTTTCGGTGCAGAGCAGATCAGAAGCTATGCCGGAGATGAGATGATTGTTACGGCCACCAAAACCCTCAACTCTATCAGTGATGCTGGAGGCTCATCGGTCACGGTCATTACCTCTGAAGAGATAAAGAATTCCGGCAAACAGAGCGTCGAAGAGGTTATCAAAGGGACTGTCGGTATTGATGTGGCTTCTAATGGGGGGCCAGGCACCCTTTCCAGTGTTTTTTTAAGAGGAGCAGATGCAAAAAACACTCTTGTTCTTATTGATGGAGTTCCGGCAAACGATCCGGCTGACGCAAACCGGGCTCCGAATTTTGCCAATCTTACCGTTGACAATATTGATCGAATAGAAATTGTGCGTGGTACCGTGAGTTTTTTGTATGGTTCAAACGCATCCGCCGGCGTCGTCAATATCATCACTAAAAAGGGAAGTTCAACATCTGAGTCGTTTGCAGGTGTCGAGGGTGGATCCTACGGGACCTATAAGGTTTATGGAGGTACGAACGGTCAAGAGGGCATTCTGAACTATTCAATAGGACTCTCACGATTAAAAACTGAGGGATTTTCAGCAGTCGATCAAAACAACAAGTGGATAAATCCAACAGGAAAGCTTTTTGAAAAAGATGGGTATGACAATACAACTCTGTCGGGTAATTTCGGCTTGCAACTGAACGAGCATACCACTTTTGAAACAGTTATCAGATATACGAAAGCTAATCTGGCTTACGATTATAGCGGAATAGACATATCCGGACTTTATCAGGATACTGACCAGTTAAGTGGTCGTGTAGCACTGAAAATGAACTATGAACCACTTTCTTCCACATTGTACTATAATGTCATTGACCAGGATCGAACCTATCTGACGAGTGATGTCGTGTCTAGCAAATTTAATGGGCACCGGTATGAAATAGGCTGGCAGGGTGACATTGCGGCAACTGCAAATAATACAGTGTCCGTAGGGTTGAATTACCAGCAGGAGAGCATGGTCAATGAAAATTTTGGTGCCTATGCATCACTGCTTGACAAAGGAGTTGGTTCAAACAGTGTTTTTGTGCAGGATCAGTGGCATTTCGGAGGGCTCAATCTTGTGGGTGGTTTGCGCTACGAGGATAATGAAAAATTCGGAAGCAAAACAACCTGCAGAGTAGCACCATCTTACACCATCAATGATACTGTTCTGAAGTTCAGTTATGGAACAGGCTTCAGGGCTCCTTCACTCTATGAGCTCTACTCCCCGTATGGCAATACAGCGCTGAAAGCTGAAACAAGTTCCGGTTGGGATACAGGTTTCGAACAGAAGGTTTCTGAGCGGTTGAAGCTCGGAGTAACCTATTTCCGGATGGATTATAATAACCGTATTGATTTTGATCTTGCAACCTATCAATATGAACAGGTTGCAGGCCTGACAAAAACCCTTGGTATTGAAAGCTTTGTGGAATGGAAACCGGTCGATCCGCTTCTTCTAGCAGTTAATTATACCTATACATCAACTGCTGATCCTTTTGGCAGTGAGCTCCTCAGACGTCCGAAAAACAAGGTCGGAATTACTGCGACTGGTAAATTGTCCAGGATGCTGAAAGTAAGTTCGAATATGCAGTGGGTAGGAGGGCGTATTGACAATGGTGTTGAAGGAAATAGTACAGGCCAGCTTCCCGGCTATTTTCTTCTGAACACGACAGGATCTTGTCAGCTGACCGACAAGATTGAGCTTTATGGCAGGGTCGACAATGTTTTTAACGTTTATTATGAAGAGGCTTGGGGTTATGCCACTCCGGGCAGGTCAGCCTATGCGGGTATCAAGGTTTCTTTTTAGTGAGGTTTCTTTATCCATCACGAAACATGATCATGCCTCAAAAAAAATTTCGTGCTCTTGCGGTGTTAGGTACAGGTTCTGACGTCGGTAAAAGTATTGTTGCAACTGCGCTTTGCCGGATTTTCAGCAATGCAGGTATCGATGTCGCTCCCTACAAGGCACAAAACATGTCGAATAATTCAGGCGTTACGCCCGAAGGGTATGAAATCGGCCGGGCGCAGATTGCCCAGGCCGAGGCAGCCCGGGTT
>JABDHL010000015.1 GCA_012972825.1 Chlorobiaceae bacterium | reverse complement strand
TTGGCGTCAGACCTGATTGCAGAATCTGTGGATTTTTGCCTTTAACTTCTTCTGCACTATATCCGGTGAGTTCGGTAAACATCGGGTTGACATAGACTATAGTACCCTGAGCATCCGTAATCAAAACTACTGCCGGGCTTTGTTCTACAGCGGCGCTCAATATTTTGAGCTGATCGATAGCCAGCTTACGATCGGTGATATTTTTACTGGTTCCGATAATTCTGAAGATATGACCAGCCTCATTGCAAACCGGGTTTAGGGTCGTTTCCCACCATGTCTGCCTGCCCAGGAATGGTATGGACTCTTCATACTGTATCGCTTTACCCTTCTGAATACAGCGTTCATAGTTATGAATGACGGCTAAGGCGACTTCCGGTTCAAGAAACTCTTCTGGGGTTTTATCTGTTATCTCCTTACTGCTGATACCTGTCAGTTTTTCATAAATGGGATTAATGCCTTTGAACCGGAAGCCCCCATCTGGCCGAACATCAACGACGAAAATAGAGAGATTTACTTCTGCGTAAATACTTGCAAGAAAATGCTCTTTTTCCTTTAACTCCAGCTCATATTGTTTTGTTAGAATTTGCTGCTGTTTACGTTCAGTAATATCAAGGATCATGCCGATCCCTCCAGAAGTTTCATTGTCCTGATAGTATTGGAAGTGTACTTCACCGAGAAAAAAAGCATCGCTCTTTTTGCGAAACTTTATTTCAACTGTCCGGGTATTCAACTGCTGCTGCACTGTTTCATGGAAGAGAGCAAGGGCTTCTGCAATTTCCTCTTCGGCCAGGAATTCTGTAAAGGAATGGCCAACCATCTCATGGGATAGATTGCCGAAAAGGCGTTCAGCTGCAGGAGATACATAGGTTAATGTTCCGTTAGAGTCAGTCAGAAATACCATTTCCGCCATTTGCTCGGTAATGGAACGGAATTTTCTTTCGCTGGTTTGCAATGCCTGTTCAGCTTTTTTGCGATTGGTGATGTCGATATGTGTACCAAGCATACGTAATGGTTTCCCATCCGGGGTTCGGCTCATCAAGCGGCCACGATCAAGAAACCAGACCCAATGACCGTTTTTGTGTTTCATCCGGTATTCGATTTCGTAATAGGGCGACTCGCCATTGAAATGTTTTTCGGCAATGGCTCTGGATTCTTTGAAGTCATCCGGGTGAGCGAGATTTATCGATGTCTGAATGCCCTCAGGTGCAAGTTCTTCGGGACTGTATCCTATAATTTCAAACCAACGGTTATTAAAGATTACTTCGCCGGTCTGCACATTCCAATCCCAGGTTCCAATCTGCGCAGCCTTGATGGTGGCCTCATAGTGGTCAATGGTTTCCTGTAGTCTTAAAGCCCCCAGTTTGCGATCGCTGATATCGCTAATCAAACCGATCATTCCGGAGATATCCTGATCCTGATAATATTGGAGATGGATCTCTCCGTCAAAGAGTGAGCTGTCTTTTCTCTTTAACGTGCATTCGAAGGTCTGATTGGCTGTTTTAAACTGCAGGGTGTTATTGAATACCTGTAAGGCTTCAGGAATGTCTTCGCTCAGTATGTAGTCGGTAAAGGGGTGACCAATGACCTCATGTGGCAGATATCCGAAAAGTTTCTCAACAACAGGGGAAACATAGGTTAAGGTTCCGACGGAGTCGATCACAAATACCTCATCTGCCATTTGTTCAGTAATTGAACGAAAGTTACGTTCACTTTTGCACAATGCCTCTTCAGTTTGCTTTTGTTCGGTTATATCGGTGAGAATGACGCGGCACTCCTGAGCATTATCGTTTACTGCAGCATCGAGGCGAAGGATTTGATGTGTCGGGGTATGGTGGTCTTGAGGGTGCTGAGTATCCCGAGCCAGTAGCATAAGCTCGCATGATCCGCGCTTTTTCCAGATGAAAACAGCATCGAGCATTGCTTTGAAAAAAGAGAAATCCCCGGTGATGAAAAAATCCTGTACGTGATTGCCCCGTAACTGAGATCGTTCAACTCCAAGTATCCAGGATGCCGTCAGGTTTGCTTCGAGTATACGGCCATCAGGTGCAAGAGTGAGGTAGCCAACTGGTGCAAAGTCATAAAGTTCGGTATAGCGTTCCAGACTTTCCGTCATCTTGTTCCGGGAGATAACCAGTTCATCACGTGACAGCATGAGTTCTTCGTTCAGCATTTCGAGTTCAATCTGGTGAACCTCCAGTTCATGGACCATCCGCATCATGGTGTCTTGTGAAGTGGATTGATCGGGTATGATCAACTTCTTTTGATGCAGGCGCTCTTCCGCAAGGGAGCGCAGGTCTGAAGGGACAGCGGGTCTGATGCTGTGCTGTTTTTTTACCATGTGGGGAGGGTCAATGGTACAACGAGACGCAACGATATTATTATGATAGTATTATTAATATAACGCTCAATGACGAGAAAAGCTGATAAAGTTCTGTCTGTGCCTATTGTCGGCCAGTTGATGCCATATTTTGGAGCGACAGCTGAATCTGTGCCGGCTCTTGCGCGCTCTTTGAAGGGGCTGGCGGGTGGCCAGGATGACAGAGGGGCATCTATTGGTTAGTTTAGTTTATGTTATCTCAATAGAGTAATTTATTGTTATAGACTTTTTCTCCATTGGCTGCTCATTTTGTATGGTACTTCTTTAAATTAATCTGTAAATAGTTGCAATCATGGCAAACGAAACGAACAACGATTTTGCTGCTGCACTCAGCAATCTTTTCAATGCCTGTGGCACACTTGTTCAGCAATCCCTTGAACTGCTGAGCACCTTGATCAAAAGTGTTGTGCAATTAATTGAACCTCTTGGCAAGGCAGCTGGTGACCTTGTATGCAGCACGACGAGTGCGCTTGGCCAGGCAGTGCAGAATGTCTCTTCTGCTCTTGCTCCGAAAAAGTAAGTTGTATTTTTATTATTGTTACCACAACAAGCACCTTGCGGCAACTGCTGAGCTGGCTGCTTTTTGTCCTTTGTCTTGTAAGATTCACTTGTCGAAAATCCTTATGTTTGCTTTCAGTACCTTGTCCCAAGCCCATTGATTCCACTCATGATACTTTAATTGCCGCTGGACTGCCTGCTTGTAACGCCGGCAAACCGCCACCTGCCTGCGATACTGCATGTTCATAGGCATACGAGATCAACCTGATCATCAATCCAACCGGTACTGAAACTCCTGGTACCATATTTTTCTATTTGCTCTGAAGTCGAAAATGTTTTAACTTGATTAAAAATCGGTAATAAGTTACCGGAATTAATATTTGCGTAAATATCTTTCTTCAAAACTCTAAACAAAACAGCTATGTCAAACGGAACAAATGATGTATCAGGCGCCATCAGCAATCTTTTTGAGACTGTGGGAAAGCTTGCCCAGTCCCAGGTAGATTTGCTGAACAGCGGAATCAAAACAGCAACATCGCTTATTGAACCTCTTGGAAAAACAGCAACAGACCTTGCAGGCAGCCTGTTAAATGCATTGACTCAGGTATTGCAGTCTGTATCTTCAGCTATTTCTAAAAAGTAAGAGATGCTTTTTTTAAAAAAGGCACCTTATACCTGAGTATAGGGTGCTTTTTTTTTGCCGGCCGCGTTTCAAATGACACCGACAGAGAAGGTTGCCTGTATGACCATCCAGAAAAAAATTACAGCCCTTTTCAGTGCACATTGCAGCAAAACCCTTTCAATCACAAAGATACAGGGAGATGCCTCAAGTCGCCAGTATTTCAGGGTAACCGGCAGTAACAGATCTTCCATCGCCTGTTACGATCCTGCATTTGAAGCATCAACCCCCGAAAACTACCCTTTTCTGATACTGCACAACCTTTTATTACGTCATGCCATTCCGGTTCCCGCACTAATAGCCATTGATGCCGAAAAAGGTCTTCTGCTTCTTGAAGACTGCGGAGATCTCCTCCTGCAGAACCTGTTCGGTTCATCATTAGAGCACACTGTTCCTGTCCGATACCGCGAGATCATTGATCTCCTTATACAACTTCAGAATATACATGCTGACAAAAGTAAAATTCCGTTCAGCATCAGTTTTGATCATGACAAGCTCATGTTTGAATTTGATTTTTTTATCACACACGCTCTCCTCGACTACTTTTCACCTGCTTTCGATCGGCACTCTGCCGGCAGATTACGACATGAATTTGAAGCCATTGCAGAGATCCTTGTCAAACCCCAACACTTTGTATTAAACCACCGGGATTTTCATAGCCGCAATATTCTTGTTCACCATGATAAACCCGTGATTATTGACTTTCAGGATGCACGTATGGGCCTGCCGCAATATGATGCAGTTTCACTGATACGGGACTCTTATATTAAGCTTACCCCCACGTTGACCGAAGAACTGAAGGAATATCACTACTATGCTCTCTGCAGCCATGGGCTGACCACCATGAGTTTAGACGAATATCTTTTTTATTTTGATATCATGGCTTTTCAACGAAATATCAAAGCCTTAGGTACCTTCTGCTACCAGACCAGCGTAAAAAAAAACAGTACATTCAAACACTCGATTGCACCGACACTCAACTACCTGCCCGATTACATAAACGCACGAAAAGAGCTGAAAACAGCAGGAAACATTCTCCATACTCTCCTTGAAGGCGCTGCCAGATGAAAGCATTCATCCTTGCGGCGGGCTTCGGCACCCGATTGCGTCCATTAACCGATCACATACCGAAACCGCTGATCCCGATTCTAAATATTCCGAGCCTTTTCTATACTTTTTTTCTGTTGCGACAGGCGGGAATCACTGAGATTATATGCAACATCCACCATCACTCTCTTGCGATCAGGCGCTTTATAGAAGCAAGCGACCTCCCTGGTCTTACGATCACGTTTTCTGAAGAGCCAGTAATTCTCGGCACAGGAGGCGGCCTGAAAAAATGCGAAAACCTTCTTGGAACTGACGAATTCCTTCTGGTCAACAGCGACATTATTACTGATATTGATTTCAGGGCACTTATACGCCACCATCACCAATCTGGCCGACCAGGAACCCTTTCTTTGTATGAAACACCGGAAGCAGCAACCATTGGATATATAGGTGTTGATGATACACTTGTCAAAGACTTCAGAAACATTCGCACTACAGGTCTTGTTTCTTCGTATATCTACACAGGCACTGCAGTCCTCAGTCCGAAGATTTTCAGGTTTTTAAAAACGGAATTTTCGGGAATTGTTGATACAGGATTTACTGGACTTATTGATAACGGGGGCCTGAGCTATTACCGGCATGAGGGGCTATGGAAGGATATCGGTTCCATGCCGAATTACTTGCAGGCAAATCTCGACAAAACCCTGGAGATAGCCGGTATTTCTGACCGAATGAACAATGCAATCGGCATGCGTCCGCATGCAATCTCTCCTGAAACGATTATCAGTAGAGATGCTGAGATTTCATGCTCAGTTATTGGGAAAGGATGCCACATAGGAGCAGACTGTACAATCAGGAAGTCAGTACTTCTGCCGGGAGTAACGGTCAAACCTGGAACAGCAATCATAAATGCCGTGGTCGACCCCTTCAGTATTACAGTAATTGAGCCACAGAAGCAAAACAGTGAACACACATGGTAGCAACTGGACTGGACATTCTGCTGAGAAATGCCAGCAGCTTTCATAACAGGAACATAGGGCTCATTGCCAATCAGACCTCTGTGACTTCAGAACTGAACTACTCGTGGAACATTATGAAAGAAAAAGGGTTGAATCTCAGAAAGATTTTTTCTCCTGAACATGGTCTTTTCGCTACCGAACAGGATCAGATTGCAGTGAGTTCCCAGCCGGAAATGGAGTTTGATGTGGTCAGCCTTTACGGCGACTCCGCTGTATCACTCCTTCCCGAGAAGGCACTGCTTGACAACATCGATCTTATACTCTTTGATATTCAGGATGTGGGCTCACGTTATTACACCTATATCAACACCCTGGCACTGTTTATGGAAGCTGTGTCAGGCATGGATATAGAAATCATGGTACTTGACCGCCCGAATCCTCTGGGAGGAAGCATTATCGAAGGTACACTGCTTGATCCGGCATTCCACTCGTTTGTAGGTATCTTTCCAATACCAGTCCGTCACGGAATGACCGCGGGGGAGCTTGCCAACCTCTACCGTGTTGTCAAAAAACTCGATATCAACCTGAGCGTTATCGCTATGGAAGGATGGAGCCGTTCTATGCTCTTCCCTGAAACAGGCCTGCCTTGGATTCCGCCCTCACCGAACATGCCGACGTTTGCAACAGCAGAGGTTTATCCTGGAATGTGCCTGTTCGAGGGATTGAACGTTTCCGAAGGAAGAGGTACAACAACTCCGTTTCAACTTTCCGGAGCACCGTTCATCAAGCCTTACGAACTAGCTGGACATTGTACAGGGTACGGACTCGAAGGGGTTCTTTTCCGTCCGGTATGGTTCAAACCGACAGTTCACAAGTTTTGCGGGGAAGTTATCGGTGGCATCTGGCTGCAGGTTACCGATCACTCACGCTTCAGATCATTCGCAACTGGGGTTGCCATGACTGCTGCACTTCAGGAGCTCTACCCTGAACATCTGCACTTTTTTAAAGGCGTCTATGAATTCAACGAAACCCTTCCGGCTTTCGATCTTCTGGCGGGCAACAGTCATATCCGCACCATGATACTCAATGGGTGCGATATCGGGAGCATTATCTCGTCATGGCATGATGATGAAGCTGAATTTTCAGAAATAAAAAAAGGCTTTCACCTCTACGATTAACCATGCATTTACAGACCATGCAGACCATCGATCTTGCCATCATTATTCTATTTCTCGTCGGCAATACATTATTCGGTCTATGGCATGGTAAAAACAATAATAATTCCAGAGATTATTTTCACGGCGGTCACAATCTGCCATGGATAGTTTCCATGTTCTCCATTGTCGCTTCCGAAACTTCGGTACTGACTTTCGTCAGTGTTCCCGGTCTCGCCTACAGGGGAGACTGGAGCTTCCTTCAACTTGCAATAGGTTATATCATCGGCAGGATCCTTGTCAGTTTCGTTCTTTTGCCCATGTATTTCAAACACGGTGTCAGCTCTATTTATGAAATCATCGGCATCCGTTTTGGGCCTGCCATGCAGAAACTGGCGGCAATGGTGTTTGTTGTCACAAGAACTCTTGGAGATGCAGTCAGGTTTCTCGCTGCCGGTGTGGTTGTGCAGGTCGTCACAGGCTGGACCCTGCCACTTTCCATCATGATTATCGGTATTGTCACCCTTGTCTACACTCTTTCAGGGGGCATTAAGGCAGTTATCTGGCTTGAAAGTTTTCAGTTTGCGCTATACCTCCTCGGAGGTATTCTCTCTATCGTGTTTCTGCTTTACAACATAGACAGGAGTCTCCCTGACATACTTGCGACGCTTGGCAGCACAGGAAAACTGAACATGATAAATACTGATACACATATTTTCACCAATCCCTTTACCTTTTTCAGCGCATTTTTCGGCGGTATTCTGCTCTCACTCTCTTCGCACGGGGTTGACTATATGATGGTACAGCGTGTGCTCGGCTGCAAAAATCTAGGTTCAGCAAAAAAAGCAATGATTGGCAGTGGATTTTTTGTTTTTTTCCAGTTTTCAGTTTTTCTGCTCGCAGGCTCTCTGATTTCAGTGTTCATGCATGGTGCCGTTTTGGAGAAAGATCGGGAATTTGCCTTTTTTATAGTTCACTACCTCCCTGCAGGGTTGAAGGGATTGCTGATAGCTGGCGTGTTGTCAGCAGCCATGTCCACCCACAGTTCTGCAATTAATGCCCTAGCCTCCTCTACGGTGAACGACATCCTTGGAGGCAAGGCTTCATTAGGTTTTTCAAGGCTCATCAGTTTCTGCTGGGCAATACTGCTTATGATCATTGCACTTAAGTTTGACACTGGCAACAAGGCTATAGTCATGGTCGGTCTTGAAATCGCTTCATTCACTTATGGTGGACTCCTTGGGCTTTTTCTGTTATCAAAAAGCAAAAGAGCTTTTCATCCTGCAAGTCTTGGTATTGGACTGCTGGCCAGTATGGGCATTGTCTTCGTCCTGAAATTTTTAGGACTTGCCTGGACCTGGTATATTACTGTTTCGGTTACTGTCAATCTTCTGGCAACCACCGGTATCGATATGACCTTTTTTAGAAAAAGATCTCCGGAGTCTCAATGAACGTTTTATTCAGAAAACACGTATTTTCATAAAATTTCGCAAAAAAAAGAAGCTGGGAACCACTTACATAACTTTTCCATCATGAACATTCTTGTTGTTGAAGATGACGCAGCTGTAAGAAGATTTATCTGCACCATACTGAAAAGAGAAAATTATACGGTTTACGAAGCTGACAATGGTATAAACGCCCTTCTGCTCCTGAAGGAGCAAAAAGATATTTCTTTGATGATCACTGACCTCATCATGCCTGAAAAGGAGGGTATTGAAACAATTGTTGAGGTAAAAAAACATTATCCATCAATAAAAATAATCGCCATTTCCGGCGGAGGACAAGTTGGTCCAGAAAACTTCCTGATACTTGCCGATGCCCTCGGAGCGCACACCACCCTTAAAAAACCCTTCAGCAGCCAAGAACTGATACGCGCCGTCAAAAATCTGTAACCGTCACGAACACAATATCTGGCGATCGGTCCGACACGCTGATTTGGTGTGAAGGGAAAAAATCATTTTATTGATTAAGGCTGTCATAATAATGTTCAAGACCCAGCTGCTCTTCCTCAGCTTCATTGATCACCTCAAATGTTTTATTTTTTGCCTTTTCAACCCATAATGACAAAACAAGAAGCTCTGCAACATCAGAACGGTTGATCCAACCGCTCCACAACCTGTCACCGATATCGACATGGAGCTTGTGACGCAAAGGTTCGCCATCCGTCAATCCGCCAGGCCTTACAATGGTATACGATCGACCTTCCCTTGAGAATACCTTTCTAAGATGCTCTTCAGCTTCCCATTTTTTAAGCAGTACACCACCAAAAAGATTAAGTGGATGATACCACTTTGTAACGGCCATAGAGCTGACTATTCCAAAATGTTTCACCCCTCTCTTTGCCGATTCATCAATAAGCCTGATCACTCCATCCCTGTCCACATCACCCGGAGATGACTCACCTGTAACCGCACTGGATCCAAGCGCAGAAATAACCGCCTCACATCCCTTTACCGCATCTGCAATATCAGCAGCACTTTGAATCTTGCCAGTCATAATTTCAACGCTTTCACCAAACATACTCCACGCCTTATCCCTCACCCTCGAGAACACTCTTACAGGTATCCCGTAATGCAGAAGCCTTTTCACGACCCATTGCCCTGTTTTTCCAGTTGCCCCGGCAACAAGAACCTTGCCTTTATATGCTGTTGCAGCACCCATGATACAGATGTTAAACGATTGGAAAAAAAATTACTTATTATTTAATAATGCATTAATAGATAAACCACCTGCGGCCATAATAAATTTTCTCTACACAGCAGTTATTTCATTACTTTTTAATAAGAATCGTTTTTTTCTCTCTCTCTGATAAGAGATCTGATAACGCTTTTACGTGCTTCAATCCAAAAAAACACCTATGACACCTCAACAGCGTATTATAGCAACTCTATTTTACGGTATGACGCTTCTGATGACTCAACCTGCATCTGCCTATGATCCTGATGCTCTCGATACGTTAAAAAAAAGTGTTTCGGAATGGAATACCATGCGTCTTGCACAACCCGGAAAAATCGTTGACCTCTACAAGGCAAAACTTGACAATACGAACATGACTGGGGCAAACCTGAGCAGAACTGTTCTTGTCAGAGCGGAACTCAGCGGATCAATGCTTAATATGGCAGACATAAGGGCGTCAAACCTCACGATGGCGTTAATCCAAAAAGCAAATCTGAAAGGTGCTGACCTGTCAGAAGCCTGCCTTGTCAAGGCCAATCTGAAGAGATCGTTCATGAAAGGTGCTAAATTGACTGCAGCAAACCTTCAAGGTGCCAACCTGAGATGGACCATGCTGGAAAACACGGACTTCAGCAAGGCTAACATGGCTAATACCATTCTTTTTGAGGCTAATCTTGAAAATGCGAACTTGAAAGGAACAAACCTCAAAGACGCCATGTTCATCGAACAGGCTAATCTTGCAGGGGCAACACTGTCCAATAATACCATTCTGCCATCTGGGGAAAGAGCTTCATTGTCGTGGAGTGCCCGACACAATGCAAAATTTCTCAGTGAACCTGAGATGAACCCCTTCACCTATGACACACCGCCGACGGTTGAGCTCGCAGAAAATGTGAATAGCTCCGTTACCCCGCCTGCCCGAACTGATGTCACACCTTTAACCGAAAGCAGAAAACAGGAGGCATTGATACCTGAAGATGTTGAATCATGGAATAAGATGCGTACCAAAAACCCTGAAGTAAGCATAACACTGAAAGAAGAAAAACTGGAAAACGCCCATCTGAAAGGCATTAATCTTCAAGAGGCTGTTCTTGCAGGATCAAGTTTTGAAGCAGCTTCTCTCGATAACGCCAATATGGCAGGTGCAGATCTCAGCAAAGCCAATTTCCACAAAGCCGACATGAAGTCTGCCAAACTGCAGGGCGCAAACCTTCGGGGAGCAAACCTTGATCGCGCCTTTCTCAAAGGCGCAAACCTCAGCAAAACCAATCTTTCCGATGCTGTTCTTTACGGTGCTATGCTCGCCGGTGCGAACCTGAGCGAAGCCAATCTTGAAGGTGCATCTCTTTTTGATGCAGATCTTGAAGGCGCAAATCTTGAGGGTGCAAATTTGAAGGGAGCTAATATCACAGATACAAATTTCAAGAATGCAACACTCTCACCACTTACGACTCTTCCTTCAGGAAAACAGGCTACATCTGGTTGGGCAACACTGAAAGAAGCCAAATTTATAAACTTGACGAAATAACACTCCATTCTGCAGTGGACAAAAATTGAGATCACCAGTATCTGACAATCAAACCACTTCGTTCAGTCCAAGCAAGCGTTTTCGATACAGAATATACTGCAGCAGGCGAACTTTGGTAATATTGGGGTCCGTGGCTTCAAGCCTGTGTTTTTTTCCTGTCCGGGTAACCACATCAAGGGTACCGTCATCATTGACCCGGATAACTTTCCAAAACTTGTCTACCACATAATGATAATCCTCACCATGTTCGAGAGGATAAACCTGCCTTGCCCTGGGACCAGGGCGAAAAGAGCTTTTCGGCTTATGGTAAACAATCTTGTCCCCGACCCTGAACTGTATCATCTCGACCTCCTTTCCGACCCGATAGCCGAACGTTATAATTATTGATTCAACTTATTATTTATACAAATAAAATCTTAAAATACTATTTTTTTGTTTTTCCATAACTTATTTATTCTCAGATAGTTATTCAACAAACCGGATAATGAGATATTTATTTTCCATCTCTGCACCATTTGTATGCAGAGTTGCAAGCACTTGAGGAAGAACCATATTGCGCCTGTGATTTCCAATACTTATCGTCAGCTCATCTCCGCTTTTGCTGAGTTCAATCCTGTCTTTGGCAATTCCCGGAAGATAGAGCTCCAGATCGAATCCTTCTGGCGTCTGACTGATCTTGAAGGTAGTCTGATTATAGTATACCTGAGCAGGATCCTCATCTCCATAGAGCAGATCCTTGAGCTTTTCAAGAGCTTCGAGACCACATATTTCACGGGTATAGAGGGGTACCTCCTTAACAGGAAGGGGAGTGAAATTGTCAATGATTTCCTGACGGTAAATTTTCTGGTTTTCTTTCCAATATCGGAAATAGGGATCATGCACTTCTGATGGAATAATCCGGTTGGAGATCACCAGATCAACTGAAATATTATACAGACCGAGATAAGCATAAGCTCGGAGAGATTCCTTTATCACCATTTTTTCAGGATTGGTTACCAGACGCACAGAAGTAATGGTATGGTCAATCAGAATCTTGCCGAGTTCATTGATATGTTCATAAAATTCGTAGGGAACATCCATCATTTTCCTGTCAGGAAGCGAAAAACCAGCAAGAGGACGGAAAATCGGCTCTACAAGCGGCCTGAGATAGATTGCAACATTTTCAAGTGGCTTGTACAACCGCCGCATGTACCACCCTGCTACTTCAGGGATACTCAAAAGCCTCAGGGCAGTCCCCGTTGGTGCTGAATCAATGATCATAACATCATAATGACCCTCCTTGTGATGGCGAAACACTCTGACAAGACCAAAAATCTCATCCATTCCAGGCAGAATCGCCAGTTCCTCGGCCTGCACACCATCAACCCCTCTTGCTTTTAACACTTCGGTAATATATCGCTTGACCGTTCCCCAGTTCTCTTCAAGCTCTTGAAGAACATCGAGCTCTGCCCCCCAAAGATTGTCACAAATTATCTTCGGCTGGTGACCTAGCTCAAAGTCAAAACTATCGGCAAGTGAATGAGCAGGATCAGTACTCAAGACAAGCGTTTTATAACCAAGTTCAGCACAACGTAACCCTGTTGCGGCAGCCACAGAGGTCTTCCCAACTCCACCCTTACCAGTCATGAGAATAAGCCGCATAAAAACTCCTCAGTATTTATCTGATTATGATACTCTCCCGTTATATCCCGGATCCGGATACAATAGTTTTGCTGAATACCGTGAAGAAAAGGGGGCTCTGTATAGAATCGGATACCCGACAATGCCTGACAAGAAGAAATAAAGCAGTACCGGCAACAATAATAATCACTAACTGTCCGTACGCCTCAGAATTATGGTATATTCACTCAGTTCTGACATCAGTTTACTCTTGATATACAAGCACCATTCAACATTAATATACGTCCCATTCCCCTTTTTGAATCGCGATTGAAAAGAAACAATATCATCTCCCAGCCTTTGCTGTTGTAGTGCGCTCTCAACAGAAACACAATCTTCCGGATGAATTAAACTGACCAAGCCAACTCCTGATAACGCATTTTTTTCATACCCTAAAAACACCTCGATCGCTCCAGTCAAATCAACAAGACGTCCAGCATGATCCACGACCGCATAAGCATCAATCTCAGGTTTGTACATATCGACACCCCTTCCGGAATGAAGACGAACCTGCCTTAACAGATTATCGCTTTCAACACGATACCGCGATAATACCAGGGCATTACTGAGCGGAACCAGCGCATCCCCTTTTGAATAGCCACTCCGCAACCATTGGATATCAGCACCATCTTTTTCGAGGCGCGCAAGCATTTTTTTGCCCGGCTGGCATTTCCCCTTGAGATAGGGAGTCATTTGAGCCGGATATTTTATCCCGGTTGTTCTGCAAAAAGAGTTGATTGAACCATGTTTTTTCAGAATGTATTCCCTTAAGCGCTGACTAAATCCGCTGTTTGAAGCGAAAGAATGAGGAGATTCGTTCATCAATACCATTGTTCTAAGGTGCCTGATTGAGATATTATATATACAGATTAATATAATTTTAAGTAAATCACCGGATAATATAGCCAATAATTATTAAAGGTGAATCAACTATCTCACCTCACAACAGGAGGCACAACGCCACAGCATACCTATCCCAACACCACCTCGAAAAATAAATATTATTCAAATTTATGAATAAATTTCCGATTACTCAACATCAAAACCTCAAGATCAAAAATGGCGATCAACAAAAAAATATTAGTGAGAATTATGCTTATTCAACCTCGAAACAGGGGATAACCCCTTTAAAAACAGGGTTTTCTGTAAATATTGCTTGCCTGGTTTTATTTTTATTATATTAACCATAGTATCAAGACTGAATGGCATGTTGATTTTTATTCATTTCATCTGCTATTTTCTATGTACTGTTTCATGAACAGCACCTTAAACCCATGAGTCTATGAAGTATAACAATCAATTATTTTCGTTATCATTTATTGCAATCCTTATCGCAATTGGTTTCTCAGTAACACAGAACGGCATGAGATTTTCAAGCATAACCGAGCACTTCAACCCATTCTTCAACTCTGCTGAAGCAGCCCAGCGAGGAAATCAGATCACTACGGCAACATTTTCAGAACAAAACGACGACCTTTTTCTGGTTGGTGAAGGCAAAGCATCGTATTACGCCAATGAGTTTCACGGGAAAAAAACTGCAAACGGCGAAACTTTCAATATACATAAACTGACGGCAGCACATCCTACCCTGCCATTCGGTACATGGGTAAGAGTAACTAACCTGAACAATGACAAAGATGTCGTCGTCCGCATCAATGACCGCGGACCGTTTGTCAAAGGAAGGATCATCGATCTTTCTGTAGATGCAGCAAAAGCAATAGGAATCATGCAATCAGGAACTGTGCGTGTAAAACTTGAGACGCTTAAACCAGAACCATCAGCATAAGTTACTTCGGCTGATGAGATAGTGCTTTTTGGCAACGGAACATCTAACGTTCGTATTGAGGCATGTAACTTAGGGAAGTCTTACAGTTTAGTAAAAACCATGATAAGTCCAGAATCGAGATCTTTTATGTACCCTGATTTATCGAAGCCAGCAAATACACCTGCCAGGGAGAATCCTGCTCCCTGATGTAGACGAAGAAGAGTGTCCGAGGTAAGCGGATAGAGCTGGGATTGATCGCTGAAGACAGTTATTCCTTCTTCAATAAGCTCAACTTCAAAAGTTACACTTTCATGCGAGATCTGAGAGTATCGACGATAAAAGGTCACTGTTCCATCTGCAATGGTTTTAACTGGAAACATATACTCCTTAAGCGTCAACAGATAGTCCCAGTTCACCACCTGAACAATCCAGAACCCAGCAGTATCAAGAGCTGCATAACCATCAACAAGGAAAGCCTCTAACATTTCATAAGGAAGGTGGGCTATTACATTACCTATCGAATAAATAAGCTGAAAAGAACCCTGAAGGGAACCAATCTCAGCTACGTCGATGCACTGGAATACGCCCTGCGGGTAGGCGGCTCTCGCAGCTTCAATCATCATCCGATCGACATCAATCCCTGTAACCCGGAAACCATCACGCAAAAACATGCCGCAATAGTGGCCAGGTCCGCATCCCGCATCAAGAACAGCTCCCTCGGATCTGACCGCATGTTTTCGGAGAAAAGAATAGACTTCTCCCCTGAGAGGAAATACCAGTTCATAATAAGACGCAAAATCCGAATAAAATGACATGTTGCCCTTGCATCGTTAATTAGTCTTCAAATACTTGGCAACATGATCAAAAAATTTATTCGCATCAAGAATACCAACAATTCTGCTTTCAGGAATTTCATGACCATTTTTTTCAAAGAAAATTATTCCAGGAGGCCCGAAAAGCCCAAAACGCTTCATTAACGCCCGATCTTCATCAGTATTGGCCGTGACATCCACCTGGAGCAGCGTCAGGCTCTTGAGCTGCTCAATAACCTTCGGGTCATGAAAGGTAAACCGATCCATCTCCCTGCATGCCACACACCAGTCGGCAAAAAAATCAAGCATAACAGGTTTATTTGAAGATTGAAGCGCGCGGTCAAGTTCCGCTGACGATCGGATACGGGTAAAATTCACCTTTTTCTCTTCGTCTGAACCGGCCGTCGATATCGATGCTGCATGAAATTGCGCGAGTGGTTCAAGCACATTAGTACCACCTGAAGCTGCACCGACAAGTTCAAATGCTCCTATAAAAAACAAGACTATACCACACGTTTTTCCAAAACGCTGGGCAATGGAAAGCTTGTCGGGCGATGCTTTGAAAACGCCCAGAAATACCGCACAGAGGATGGCAAAAGCACCACAGAAAAGCATGAAAACCTGAGCTGGCAGAATCGGTGAAACCATCCATATGGCCACTGCTATTAACATAAGCCCGAACAGATATTTAACTCCGATCATCCATACTCCTGCCTTCGGCAGCAGACTGCCGGCAGACAAGCCGACAAGCATCAGAGGAACACTCATTCCAATAGCCATCGAAAAAAGGGCCAGGCCACCGAGAAACACATCACGCGTCTGACTGATATAGACCAGAGTACCGGCAAGTGGAGCAGCAACGCAGGGACCGACAATAAGCGCTGATAAAGCTCCCATGATAAATACCCCTGCAAAACGGCCACCCTTTAAATGGCGTGATGTATTATTAAGTTTGTTCTGGATGGAGATCGGCATTTGCAGCTGATAAACATCGAACATCGAGAGAGAAAGAACCACGAGCAGTACAGCAAACACTGCGAGGACCCAAGGCTTCTGGAGTGCCCCGGCAAGCCCTTCACCAGCTAATCCCGCCGCAACACCAAGACTGGTATAAACTAACGCCATTCCCAAACAATATGCGACCGCCATAAAAAAGCTTCGGCGTCGATTCACATCTCCCTCTCCAACAATAATAGAAGAAAGAATAGGTATCATCGGCAGAACACAAGGTGTAAAAGACAACAGCAGACCGAACGCAAGAAACGCAAAAGAGATTTTCCACAAACTTCCACCCGCAAGAGTGGTTCTGGCTAGAGAAAGATCATTGTCAGCCGGACTCTCTTTCGCCGCTCCCTGTGTCATCGGTTTCTCAGCTCCAGGTGCACCCGTAACCCCCTGTTCAGCAGCAGGCAAGAGAACCCCCGGTTTTTCAGGATCTACCTTGAAATGACGAGTCATTGGCGGATAACAGAGACCATCCTCAGCACACCCCTGGTACTCAACATTCAGTGTAAAGAGGCCATCGGCCTTGACAAGAGGCACATCTACCGTCAGTTGATCATGGTAGATCTCAATCTGTTCGCTGCTTGCAGAATCAGTAACTCTGATGCCCTTCGGTAAAACAGGAGGCTTCAATTCAGCACTCCCGCTTTCAACACCGACCTTCACTCTGTCTCGATAGAGCTTATACCCCTTGGCAATATCCCAATGCAGGACAACTGAGTGACTGTTGTACAGCTCTGCCCTGACTTTGAAAGCCTGTTCCGGATCAAGAAAATCAGTCGCATAACAAGCATTTACCCTAAAAAAAAGGGCAATAAGAACAACAAAAAAAGCAGCGTACCGCTTAATAAAGTAATGATTCATTGAGTAATCGAAAAAGAATTATAAGGTGCTTCAGAAACCACTTGACGTATTCCTGCAATACATCTCTCCAAGATGATCCACAGCAAGATATCCCATCCCGGAATCTTCCAGAAAAGCTAATCCGTCTGCCTCTTTCAGCATTGCTATGGTCGAGCAGCTGCCTGCCGTAATGGCTAAAGGAGCCACAACCGTCACTGAACGCCAGTATGTAACCGGATACCCTGAGCGTGGATGAATTATATGGCAGTATCTATGGCCGTCCACTTCAAAATAACGCTCATAATCGCCGCTTGTCGCTAACGCTCCGGTAAAGAGAGGAATCGAAGCAATTGTACGGCTTTTATGACGCGGATCCTGAATCCCAATCAGCCAGGGAGTCTCGTCAAGCTTGGGGCCCAAGACCCTTATATCCCCGGCAAGGTTTACGTAGCCATTCCTGACACCTTTCCTATAAACCAAAGCCGCAGCCCGGTCAGCAGCATACTCTTTTCCGAAGCCTCCAAAATCGAACTCCATACCGGCAACAGGCAAACGAACGGAATTGCCCTGACGCTCGACACTCTGCCAATTAATCAAGCTGCATTGCCTTGACAACACGTCCTGGCCAGGAACAACTGCATTTCCAAAATCCCATGCATGGCGCAAAACACCAGCTGTAATATCAAACAGCCCACCACTGCTTTCGTACAATGTATCAGCATACTGAAACAAGGATAGCGTTTCCTCATCACACTCAACCCAGTCATGACCTGCTGCGGCATTAATCCGAGAAACAAGGCTATCTGTCCTGTACCGAGAGTACTTGCACTCAATTCTCGATACTTCTTCTATAGCACATCCGGCAATTGATTGCGCATTCTTTTTGCTGCCAGATCCGATAACCACTTCACATCCACTTCCCAATGCTTCAAATCGAAAATGAAAGCTATCCATTCTACTGTTCATGATACATTCAACCCCTTAGAGTTTTCTCGATAGCCCAACCTGAATGCTTCTTGCACCAAACGGCGCCAATCCTTTGTCACTATTACCATAGACGCTCCATTTACCACGCTGTTCATATTCTTCGTATTTAAGATCGACCAGCCAATCTTGATTCAAAGACTTGCTGACCTTTAAGCCCAGTGTTATTGCTCCGAAAGCTGACAAGCGCTGGTCTTCAGAATAATAGACAGCATCTGCGGGCGGAGGCGTCGGCTGTGTCGGGTCTGCTTTTTCAACAGCACCAACAGCAACATAAAAGTCAGCTTCACTTTGACTATAGAGGCGAAGTAAAGGTGTCACCGTCCATCCATTGCTCAGAGGCTGAACATATTCACCTTCCAGTGTATGTGCTCTAATACCAAACGTATCGGTATAATAGCGATAGGAAAGTTTAGCTGTGCCGTCAGTCCAGTCAAAATGATGGTTCCAGCGGGTTAAAATCGTTGTATTGTTCCGCCTGGTTGGCCTGTTATCATAGAACTTATAGGGATCAGAAAAATCCCCATTTCCGTTAGAGTATCCAACGTTGAACTGTACAATATCATTCTTCGTTAAGATCCTTGTAATTCCAAAAATACCTGAATAGAGCTTCTTAGAGTAATAAGCATTTGGATTGGTAACCGGAAAAATGTTATCACTGTTCAGGCTGCCACCAAGAGTAAACGTTGTGTTTTTATCTTCCGTCGAGAGGCTCCCCTGAAAAGAGTAGCTGCGGGAAAGATAATCGGACTCCTTTGAATAGCCTGTACCGAAACTCAGCGTTCCGCTTGAAAAGTACCGTGTAAGCTCAACATCGATAGCGCGACGTAAATCCGTCATCTTTGTCAAGTTCGAAGAATGATACATTGGAGATGCACCGGAAACTGAGTCTGAGGTAAACGTTGTTCCTATCGACCATTCACCGGCAACAGGCACTGATGCTGTCATTGAGTATGCATTGACTCCCATCCGGCTTGACGAACCTGCCGAAGATGCGCCGGTTATAACATTTACCCCATTCCCAATCTGGCTGTCCTGATAATGCAGATATTTAAAGCTTACCACTCCCTGATCCGGAGCGGCTTCCGCAAAGGCAAACTGCAGGGATGGTAATGCAATCGCTGCTGTTGCAAGGGCAGTAGCCAGAACAGTTGATTTCGTTGTTGCAACTGAAACCATAGTTTTGCCAGTCATTAAATATTACATCAATTGCAGCCGCATCCGCCACCACCAACCCCTGCGCCGCCGGAAGCCCCCTCTTTGCTGCTGTATATATGCTCGGTATAGGCGGTATCGAGCTTGTCGCCCTCAAAGGTCATTTCAGGCCTGGCAAGAGTCTCTTTCTCCCATGGCTGAACCGCAGTACCAACCGCACAGCCTGACAAGGCAAGCATGATCATCAACAGCAGAACATAAAGCGGTTTTTGCATTTCATATTTTTTCATTTCTTTGCCTCCAGTGCCACCTTAATTTGTTTTTCGAGACTTTCACGATCCGCCTCTTTAAACCCCAAATGCTGGAATATTATTTTACCATCACGACCAATAAGAAAACTGGTCGGCATTCCTTTAACGCCATAAGTTTTTGGAACCATTCCTTTTGGATCGAAAGCAATAGTGAATTTTGCAGGTAACTGAGATAAAAACTTTTTAGCATCATCATTTTTCGCATCAAGGTTGACACCGATGATTTTCAATCCCTGAGAGCGATATTTTTCCTGAATATCGTTCATCCATGAAAACGACTGTCTGCAGGGGCCGCACCAAGATGCCCAGAAATCAACATAAACAACAGAACCAGCCGTTTTAGATAGCTTCACCGAACCCTGCTCTCCAGGCAGTTCAAAATCCGGTGCATTACCACCTGCCTCAAGCGCGTATGATACCCTGCTGAAACTCATACAGACGAAAAAGGCAACAAGGAATCCCGTAATTGTTTTACTCATAACATTTACCATACAGACAGCAATTTGGATTAATAAAATTGATTGCAAAATAAACGAAAAGAAGAATCCCTAAACATAATTCAAGTGTAACAAGAAGCAGCTCTACAGCGCTCAGAACGCTCTTGAAACACCCACCTGAATACTTCTTGCCTTAAACGGGGTTAGTCCCGGATCTCCATCACCAGACAAGCTCCACTGTTCACGCTGCTCATAGTGCTCATATTTAACATCAACAAGCCAATCTTTATTAATCTGTTTACTTACCTTAACACCAAGAGTGACTGCGCCAAAACCCGACAGTCGCTGATCTTCGGAATAATAAACAGCATCTGAAGGCGGGGGAGTGGGTTGCGTTGGATCTGCATTCTCTGCAGCACCAACAGAAACATAAAAATCAGCCTCATTTTGTGCGTAGAGCCGGAGCAGGGGAATAACTGTCCAGCCTTTATATAACGGCTGAACATACTCAGCATCAAGCGTATGCGCCCGAATGCCGAAAGAATCGGAGTAATACCGATAAGAGAGATGGACAGTCCCGTCTGTACCATTATCATCAAAATGATGGTTCCATCGAGCTAACGCCGTCACACTATTGCGATGCCTCGGTCTGTTATCATAAAGTTTGTAGGGATCAGAATAATAGCCAGTCCCTTTTGAATAGCTAACATTAAGCTGCACAATATCCTGTGGGGTCAACACCCTAGTAACTCCAATCAATCCTGAGGCGACCTGCTTTTTCTCATCGACACTCGGCTGAATAACAGGATTGATGGAGTCATTGTTGAAGCTGCCTCCCAGAGTAAATGTTGTGTTTTTGTCTTCTGTCGACATGCTTCCCTGAATATTGAAACCACGCGAGATATAATCGATCTCCTTGGAATAGCTGGTGCCAACACTTACGCTTCCCCTTGAAAAATAACGGGTAAGCTCGACATCAATGGCTCGCCGCAGATCAGTCATTTTTGCCAGTCCGGAAGAATGATAAGTAGGGGATGCACCGGATACCGAATCAGACGTGTATGTTGTGCCTACGGACCATTCACCGGCAACCGGTACCAAAGCCATGACTGAATATGCATTAACACCTATCCTGTCCTGAGATCCAGACGATGTGGATCCTGAGGTGCCGGGTGTGACAGCTGAAGATGCTCCGGATGTTGTATTGAGCCCATTGGTATTGCTGCCAGACTGACTGAGTAGACCCTGATTGTCTTGATAATTAAGATATTTAAAACTCACTATACTTCGTTCCGGCACTGCATCGGCATAGGCAAACTCCACAGATGGCAATGCCAAAGCAGCAGTCAGAAGAACCGTACCAAACACTGTTGACTTTGTTGTAGAACCTGATCTCATAATTTTGATGAATGTTAAGATTTAGATGTAGTGCATCTGCATCATCAATTGCTTGCTGCGCCTGAAGCCAACGCCTTCGGCAAATGTAATCATACACGATAAAAATTATAACTGGGGAGCAATAAAGCGAGAAAAGATATTCATTCATAGCGAAACATCTTCGCCAGCTTATTATCTATAACCGCAATAGCCATTTGCCTTTATGAACAATTACAGATACACTCAAAACTTAACTATTATTACTCTGTATCCAAAAACAAAATTCCCCTCCATACTCTATTGATTACTTCAGCCTGCTCAAACAATAAAATACGTGCCCTCAGTTTATAAGAGAACCCATGACAGGATACCCAATACTCCCACGCCTACTACGACAGGTGCAGTATCGTTGTTACCATGCACTGTAACAGGAGCTTGGACTGGAATTGGAGCAACGGGGGCTTGATCAGTTGTAAAATCGTAAGAAATGTTACCGTTGAAGTGATTACCAGCAAGGTCATTGATCGATGCCTTGAATTATTGATTTAATCTCACCGACATAACCGTGATTTAAAGCTGTTATTTAACATTATAAGATTACTCAATAGTACCTTAATGCAACATTAAGGTATTCTTAAAATAGTCTTAATAATGCGGATAGGTAATGTTTTCCTCAATACGGGATTTGGCAAACTGCCTTTCTGTATAGAAATTGCACGGCCATAAGTTTTGAAGAATTGAAGAAAGGATGGAAGGGAAAGGGAGAAAATACAATGAGGAATCTGCTTTACAACAGATTCCTCATTACTATTGAGTCTTACTTGCGGAGACTTATTTTGCCAGCTTGATATCAACAGTAGCAGTCTTTCCATCTGCAACGGTAACAGTGGTTTCCTGTGCTTTGAGTTTTTCGCTCCATGCTGTAATCTTGTATGTTCCGGCAGGAACATTATTGATAGTGAACTTACCATCATGTTCGGTCACTGCTGCATATTGATTTTCTGTAACGACAACCCAGCCGGACATCTCAGAATGAACGTTGCAGAGCAAATTCACTACACCTGTCTTATCAAAGGTAACTGGTTTGGACATTCCTGGATTGTATGTGCCAAGATTAAATTTCTTGGCTGCTGATGCTGAAAATATATTGTGATTGACCTTATCATTGTTTTTAAAGTCAACTGTTGAACCGACTGGCACAGTAGTAACATGTGGAACAAAAACAAGACTTTTCTGATCAATAGATTCATGCTTAGGTACAACTGGGCCCTTTACGCCCAAGAGGTAGACAACGGCATCCGCTTTGTATTTTGGTATACTGGCATCAACCGTACCCGTAATTGTTCCAGCGCAAAAAGCATTTGAAGCCACAAGGCCGAACCCGGTCATTAACATCGCGGTTTTCAAGAAGTTGCTTTTACATTTCATAGTTTTCTGCTCCATACATTTTATGTTTTTAATGAAACCACCTAATTTTACAACAAAAAATATCATTGTAACGTTCAGCTGCCGGCAAGGGTTCTGATATAGGCAACAATGAACTCCAGTTCCTCTCCATGAAAAGATTTACCCCATGGAGGACACATGTTGGACTTACCTACAGAGGCAGAACCCTCCATGATCGCCTTAAAAAGCCTTTCGTTTGTCATAGTCTTCATAAAGGCCTTATCGGTGAAGTTAGCCGGCGTAGGAGTCAAACCATAGTACTGACCGCTTCCATCACCTGTCTCTCCATGACAGACTGCACAATAGTGAGAGAAAAGCCTCTTGCCTTCTTTCAGAGCATAAGGTACCTTTGTAGCGGTGACTGCTGAATCAGCAGCAGTCATCGGTTTCTTAAGGTCGGCCTTTCCTGATGCGCCCGGCTTCTTGCCGCATCCGGCAATCACAAGCAGCGAGAGTACTGCCAGAGCGGCGAATTTCCTGATATTTAAGGTTTTTTGCATCACTTAGTATTCAGTTTCAGGGTCATCAAAAAGTTTGTTAAGTAAATTCTTTCCGTCTCGGTGAAACCATAGTTAGGCTCAACGATATCCGGCTTGAATTTCCGGGCATTTTCAAGATGTTTGAAAATAAATCCAGGAAGCAAGCGGTTACCGACATTCGTCAAATTAGGTCCAAGAGCTCCACCGTCTGTACCGATCTGATGGCAGGCCCTGCACCCCTTGAGATCATAGAGCTGCTTACCCTTGACAATCTGATCTGGTAAAGTCACAGAAGCAACAGTCGGTATTGCTTTTGGAATATCGCTTGAGAGAAGCTCCTGCTGGAAAAAGTTTATCACAACATCAACATCAGTTTTGTTCGTGTCCTCAACCTTCTGCTGACCAAGATTAAACCTTGGCATCGTAACCTTGGCTAGTGGTTTTCCAGACGTCAACCCGAACTTGGGCATCTGCTGCAGGAGCGGTCTTATCACATCCGGATTCGCAAGGAAATTGCGGATCCAGCTTTCCTGCAGCTTGCTGCCTGCAAATGAGAGATCAGGAGCATAATCGGCACCGATACCTCGGATTGAGTGACAGTTTGTGCATTTAACATCAGCAATAACCTTGGCAAAGTCACCTGTAAATTTATAGGACTGTACACCAGCCATCCTGTCCAGTTCCTGTCGTGAAGGGACAAGAAAACGGGTAGGCACACTCGCATCGGTAAAGCCGTAAAGAACAGAGGCCAACTCATTAATCTCAGATTCTGCAAGGCGGAAATTAGGCATCCGTAATCCAAGCCGATACCCTCTTGGATCTCTCAGCTTCTGCTTGATATAGGTCAAACGGTCGTTGGAAATTGCTTTTTTCATTTTACCGAAATCAAGCATATCAACCGGCTTGCTTCCAATAGATGATAGTTCCATCCCGATCTTTTCACGCATCTCTGCATTTCTCAGGAAGGTAACCCCCTGTTTCTTCAATGATGGTGCAACCTGTACCATATCCTCCATGCCCAGCATTTTGTGGCATCCATAGCATCCGTATTTCTGGACAAGCTCTTTTCCTTTTGCAATAGATGCAGGTTTAATTTCTTCAGGCTGAACATATTTGAACTCCATATCTTCATCCTGGTACTCGCTCGTAATGTATGCTACCAATGAATTAATATCTTCATCAGTAAAACGGAACCTCGGCATCTTGGTGCCAGGATTATAAGCATTTGGATTTTTAATCCATTTGAACAACCACTCCTTGTTCACTTTCCCGCCTACTTTACTTAATTCAGGTGCATAAACCTTGACATTGTTGCCACCCCTTCCTCCTGTCACATGGCATAGATTACAACGTGACTGAGCCCATAATGCCTTACCCTGTTCAACCAGCTTGGCATCAGGCTTGGTTTTTGTATAATCCACATCATGACGTGTCGTCCCTGTCATGCTGAACAGATAGTCAGCAATAGATTCTGCCTGATCCTGTGTAAAGTAGAATTTAGGCATCCTGGCTATGGATGAATACGACTTTGGATCCATGAGCCATTTCACTTCCCAGGAATAATTAACCTTGTTGCCTACCTCAGTCAAAATCGGTCCGACATCACCAACAGTTTCATAGCCCGGAATCTTGTGGCAGCTATAGCAACCGTATTTTTTTATAAGCTCTGTGCTTTTTGTAATTTTTTCAGCTCCACGAAGCGATTTTATATCACCGTGACAATTCAGGCATGAGGTCTGGGTCATATCACCATCAAGCATCGGTTCATCCCAATGCTTGATGTTTCCATGGGCCTTTTCAGTTGAGGTAGTCGCACGACCCTGACCACGATGACAGAAGGTACAACCAAACTTGTTCGGATCATGGCGTTCAAGATATATAAAGCTAAGAGGATGCTTTGTAAACGGCTGAACAGATGAAACCGGGCTTTTAGCATCAATACCGATATGGCAGGACTGGCAACGATCTGCTTTATCTACATCTGAGATGTGAACCTGTTTGATTTCAACAGAGACAGTTTCGTTTTTTGCTGTCCGTTCTTTTGCCTCTTCGAGAGGGTTTTTCATTTTCACGATTTCACCCTGTATAGCAGCTTTTGAAGCAGTCAGTGCCGATATCGATAGCTTAACAGCCTCCTCACTCTTCTGCTGCGCAGCTACACGCAATCCAACTGCATCAATCTGACGCTGTAACAAATCCATTTTAGCCTTGTATTCAGGCAATTGGGTTTTGGTGAAGTAGTATTCTGTCTCAAGAAACTGGCCCCTCAAATTACGAAGCTCCTGCTGGGTGACCGTCAAAGCCTCATGGGCGGTATCCAGCTGCTTGTTCAGCTTCGCATACTTTTCCTGAGTCTCCTTGCTTTGAAAGGCAGCTTCGGCTTTATCCAGCTTTGCTTCAAGCTCAGCGAGCTTTTTATGCCCCCCTGACCGCTCAAATTCAATGACAGCTTTCCTGTAATCACGCTCAAGTTTATCGTGCTTCAGCGTTTTATAATCTTCCTGGTATTTTTTCCATGGCCGCAGGCCAAACTCGTCGTCCCACACAACCCATACGGAGAGTGCAAACAATAATAAACTGAAAAAAACAAAGAGGTAGACTCTGAGGGATGAATTGTTTTTATTCTCATTCGCCATGTTCAAGAGTTTTTTGGGCTTTTAGAATGACCTGTTACCGTATACCGGGACTTATTGAGGAAAACTCAAATACTGAACCAGGGAGTTATCCATACATACTTGATAAGAAAAACGAGCCTGAGAACCATTTTGATCGGTATTGACATCATGGTTATAAATAAAAATACAATTGTGATGTACCTGATCATACCCAGTTGTGTCAGAAACTCAGGATGGTTCTTCTTCCAGTAAAGGTATGGAGCAACCATGCCGCCAACAAGATAGACGCCTGTAACAACTGCTCCGATGATAAATCCAGCCAGGGAGCGCGAGTCAACACCCACAACGGAACTCAAATCCCTGAACGGTTCAAAAACTACCCTTGCGTGATCCCATTCCTGCCATGGCCAGTACCATAACCAACCCGGTCCCCTGAAAAAAACGCCAATGACAATGAGAAGCAGCCAAAGGACAAAAAAGCCAAATGAGAAGATGATAATAGACCACTTTCTCTCTGTAAACGTGTAGTAACCGTTTCCCTTTGGATTGATATCGATATACGGTATTGCTATAAGCCCGACAACAATCAGTGACGGCAGCACAACTCCGGCAAGCCAGGGGTCAAAGTAAACCAGCAACTCCTGAAGACCAAGGAAGTACCAGGGCGCCTTGGCAGGGTTTGGCGTCAAGGTAGGGTTGGCGATCTCCTCCAGAGGAGCATCGACCGCTATAGACCATATCGTAAGACCCACCATGACAACGAGCGCAATTATAAGCTCGATGCGGACAAGAGGCTTGAATGTATCGACAAACTTATCGGTTTCGCCGTCAACGGGAAGTCCAGCAGCAAGAAGCCTGTCATTGTGAAAGGCCTGCTGAAAAGCCCATACCATGAAAAACGTCACCATAAAGACCATGATCACAATGGCGATATTATCCGGCTGGGTAATGATTTCAATAAAAGGGTTCATAATCGACTAAGCCCGGTCTGTTATTTTTGAGGTTTTGAAATTCCGCCGTCTTTCCTGACTCTCCAGAAATGAACAAACATCAAGATGGTCGCAACAAGTGGAATAGCGACACAGTGCCAGATGTAGGATCTGAGAAGCGCATTTCCACCGACGAGAGCACCTCCAAGAAGCGCAAAACGCACATCATTGAATGGAGTTATATGAAGAAATTCACTGAATGGGCCTTGATAACCGAGAAGCGGTGTAGCTGCGCCCATATTTGTGCCAACAGTGATGGCCCAGAACCCAAGCTGATCCCAGGGAGTAAGATAACCGGTAAAACTCAAAAGAAAGGTTAGAACAAGCAGAATAACACCGACACCCCAGTTGAATTGACGGGGGGCTTTATAAGAACCTGTCATGAAGACACGGAACATGTGAATCATCACGACAATGACCATGAAGTGGGCTCCCCAACGATGAAGATTTCGGAGGATGACACCAAAGGGTACCTGGAATTCCAGATCCTTGATATCGGTATAAGCCTGGTCAATTGACGGATGGTAATAAAACATCAGCACAACACCGGTAATTATAAGAAGGATATAGGCAAAAAAAGTAATCCCACCCATTCCCCAGGTAAAGCGCAGCTTAACGGCACTTTCCCGAACCTGCACAGGGTGAAGGTGAAGAAAAACATTGCCGAACACAGCCTGGGCGCGATCTCTTACAGTATTGCGGTAATCCCTTCTGAATATGGATTTCCATATCAGATTCTTTTTAACCTTGTCAGTTATCTCTGGTAGGCTTTTCATAGTCACTTCACGTTTTATTTGCTAAACAGTTTACTGATATCCGCGCAGCCTCTTCATCTGCCTCTCGTATTCGGCTTCATCCTTCCGCGAACCGTCCGGATTAATCATCTCCACACCGGTCCAAGGGCAATCTATAGCACAAATATTACATCCCGTACAACTCTCATCAACTTTTGCGATGCCCGTAAAATTCAAATCGGACTCAACAATTGTTATGCAGTTCGATGGACATGTCTGAACACAAATCCTGCACCCGGTACAGAGTTCTGAGATGACTCTTGCTGCTGCACGTTTTCGAGCTCCGGAGACTCTCTTAAGCGGGGTCTCTTCCTGAAGCGCTGTTATATTTCGATCACTTCCCATGTTCATACAATTTCAATTATCGAATGCCAATCAAACTCTCAACAAACTCTCAGGGTAAACTTCGTTAGACTCCTTTCCGGGAACACCTGGATACCGTATTGTCTTGTCTACAAGCATCTGACCGTCTTCAGCAATACTGATCTTAAAGCGGTCCATAGGTCTCGGTGCAGGGCCTTCAAAGTTCAGCCCTGTTATATAATATCCGCTGCCATGGCATGGACATTTAAACTTTTTCTGCGCTTCCATCCAGTTTGGCGTGCATCCCAGATGAGTACATTTAGACTCAAGTGCAAAAAATGCACCATCCTGCAACCTGATGATCCATGTACGATACTCCCTCTGATACTGGGAGTTGACCGTTCCGAGAGGATAGTCTGCCGGAAGTCCAACCTTAAACTGCGACGCAGGTTCAAACAGTACCCTTGGGTAAAAAAACCGTAAAAAGGCCGCTGAGTTTATCGCAAGGAAGCCCACAACGCCTCCCCATCCAACACGAGTCAGAAATTTCCGTCGGTTGCTGGACTCAGCCTGACCGCCTTCAGAATTCTCTCGGCTAATGATTTCTTCCTGGTGCTCTGAAACGAGCTCTCTGTCATCCTGCATAGCAGCTTTTTTTTTGCTTTCAATAAGATCTTTTCTGAACTGAAACCTCTACTCTCAATCAAATAACATAGTTGTTTTTAAGTGCATAAGAAAGGCATGCTGACAAAAAGGAAAGTCCTTCTAAAATAAAAATACATTCCCCTTTTTGCAAGCACACCTCAACCACCCACAACAACACATTTAATCCACTCAGATAAAGACAGGTTCAAATCTCTCAATAACATCATGAAGAGAATAAACCTGCCTTTTCTGTATTATTACAATGCTACCTCATATAGTTCACCAATTAAAAAGCAAACGCGGTGGTCAACGTAAAGGTGTTTTGATTGTTTTCACCACTTGTTGATGTTGGTAGAGTGCTCTTGGTGAAAAGCTTGTACGATGCAGCTACAGATAACATTAGCCCTGAGCCATGCTGTAACCGAAGATGTAACCGTCGGGTTATTCTGATCAACACCTGCCACCCCAAGATTAGCGTACCTTACCCTTGCCAGAAGCCATGGATAAACATAGTACCCTGCATCAAGAGCATAGTTATTGAGCTGCAGATCACTATCCTTACTGTATGCAACACCGGCGGTCAAGTTGCCATAGTTTCCGGCAATATCTGCGCCGTAAACTAACGTCTCATTCGCATAATTACTTGAAAGGATACCTTTATTTGCATTGACAAGACCAACGCCAATCGCCAGACTGTTATCCAGACCCACATACTCATTGCCGTATACGCCGCCTGCACCGCTCAGCAAGCCAGCACCGAATAATTTGTATTTTGCCCTAACATACCGGGTATCATCAAGCTTGCTGGTAGTAATAGTGGGAATTGTTGCTGTTGATGTAGGCGCACTTGCAACACCAGCAATAAAATTGAACCCACCCTGCTTCCCTGTTGTGTAATTCAATTCTGTACTTGTTCCGGATCCAGGAAATACACCTGTGTATACCGAAATTGGACTTGCTGTACCTGACCATGCACTGAATCCATTTCCAAAACCAACATTAACACCCGGAGCAAACGACCATGTTGCTCTGAGGTTGGTTGTTGTTGCACCCTTTACAAAGTTCTCCAACGCACCAACAACACCGAGATTTTCACCAATTGTACCGCCAAACAAAATACGGGCATCAATAGGACCACCCTGATAAAACGTTTGTTGCTTTGTTACCACACCTTTATTATTCGTTACCTGATCAGCATAATTGACCAGTGGCCCTGTAACATATAAAGCAAAAGGAGCAAAACCGGGAATATCAGAAGGCCAAGGCGAATTAGGGAAAGTTTCTTTCCAGCCCGCAGCGCCCATTTTTGTCTGTTCCTGCTTTGCATGATCCTCTTCCTCTCCACCTGGCCAGCGATACCCGTTATTCTTGAAAGCTTCACCAAAAGCATTCCTGTTCGGGAAACCGGAATGGCAGGTATAACAAGATGTCTGATACTTTCTTGCAAACGCCGGTACCGCTGAACTATCCTGACTCCAGAACAGAGCAGGTACCATGCAGAGCGATGCAATTGATGCAAATGTCGATTTTCTCATAGATCTCAAAGATCGATTCTTTTGATTTATTGTTACGATTGGGTTTTTAAAACAAGAGACAAAAAATTCCGAGGCAATACATTAAGGCACATCTATATAAGATGCCAGTATCAGGCACCTCATACCTTATGATTGACTAATAACCAGAAGGAATAAATCCTCACCGGAATGCATGAAAGAAAAAACGTATTATATGAGGGAATTCGGAATGAAAGACATCAATATGTTTTCATACATGATATTCGCCTCCGTAAATCGAAAACAACCACATAGAAATTTTGCACAACGTATCAACAAATCAAACCAGACGCTAACAACAAATCAGTATGTATCGACAAAGGATACCTTGAATATGGTATAAATTTTTTAGAAAGAAAATTTTTTTCTTTCTAAAAAATTTTCCTGCTTTTCAACAAAAAAAGCTTCTCCACCCTGCCTACAATTGTAACATGGAGAGACTTTAATCTGCCCTAACATCAACTACACATTATTCCTGCGTCAATTAAGCACATTATAACGATTGTTAATTAATTGTTAAAACTTTTTCTCTAAAAAATATCTTGACAGCAACTATTACGCATATATAACGTCGACCTTAGGCGGCAGCAAACATAAATTTGGGTGTATTTACGTAACCTTTACTATTTAAGCAAACATTTAAACTCTATTGAAGTAAGAAACCAAGAAAAAAAATTTAACCATTTAACAGCGCATAATGTCGCCCCTCTTTTGTATTACTATATCAGACAATGCGACAAGTTTGATGTGTATATTTCATAGACAGAGCAGAAAGACCTGATATATCTAATACACAAGCACACCTTTATGAAAAGAAAGGAAGCTCCTGATATTTGTTTAACTCTTGTCCCACTGTTATATTTGCAAGCTTCAGCACCATGCAATTCCAATGCAATCACCCGCAAATAACTGAATTTGCAGGCATTTAGCGGCTGTTATGATGTACCTTTGCCTGTTATTTCAATGCACCCATATCTCCTGAACTGGCATTCAACGAATAGCGGCTACTTCAGGTTAACTGATAACCGGTACAGGAAAACATGCTTTGATTGTAAAGTGATGCTCTGTCTGCAAAAGTTTCCGTCTGTGTTTTGTGATTCTGAAAGCATTGTATTCTCATGCATAAGGATTTATTAAAATAAGTTTAATCCAGGTTGTCATTATGGTGGTTGTCCGGCGTCGGTTGTTTCAGGCTCCATGGGAGTTCAGAGAATCTGCCCTTTTTACAGCATGTACTGTAACTACAGGCTTTATCATTCAATTTGCATCTTCAGGCAACGGCATAGCAATGCCTCAGTTACCCTTTAATGCAATAGCGCTGTTGCTGTTAGCTGTTATAGTGTTAAGCACCGGCCTGGCCTTCAGGAATACTCCCGCTGTCAAATGGTTGGGAGGCATTCCTCTTGGACTTTGCCTGATTCTGGCAATCGCTGTTCTCTCATTGATTGGCGGGGTGATACCTCAACAAACCGCAGCAAAAAGCTCACTGCCAGCATCGCTGGGCTTGAATCAGATTTTTTCAAGCTGGCCCTTTGCAGTCACCGTTCTACTCTTTCTTGCCAACCTCGGCATTTCGCTTTCGTGGAAACTTATACCGCTTAAACTTCAGAATATCCAGTTCATCCTCTTTCATGCCGGGTTCTGGATTGCCCTGTCATGTGCTATTGTCGGCAGTTCCGACCTTCAAAGACTTGTTGTTCCAATCAATGTAGGGAAGGCAAATAACCTTGGTTATACTATGGAAAGCGATACTCCGCAGCAGCTGCCGTTTTCTATTTTTCTGCATGACTTTTCTCTTGAAGAGTATCCACCGCAGCTGCTCCTTTACGACCCGCATAACGACAAGCTCCTGATGAACAAGTCGCAGGCAATTCTGGAGGTAAGGAAGGGAACAACCGCAACATGGCAGGGAATTGAGGTTCTTGTACTCGATTATCTGCCTTATGCTCTTCCAGGAAAAGAGGGGGTACCTCAGCCGGCAGAGCGCGCAACAGGCATCCCTTTTGCAAAAGTCAGGATCAAAACCGCATCTGCAATGCGCGAAGCCTGGATCAGCACCGGCAGCCCCTTACTGAAACCTGATGCTGCTCAACTGGACGGCTTTTATCTAATCATGGTGCCAGGCTCGCCAAAATCATTCCGTTCAGCAGTAACAGTGCAGGATGAAAAAGGCCATGAAACAATGGCAAATCTTGAGGTAAACCATCCTGTCAATTTTATGGGATGGAAACTCTATCAGATGGGCTATGATGAAAAAGCAGGACGATGGTCAAAATTAAGCCTGATAGAGGTTATCCATGATCCATGGCTTCCAGGGGTTTATCTTGGGTTTTTCATGATAATGGCGGCGAATATTCTGTTTTTCTGGAATGGGATTAAACGAAAAGAGGTTTAGAAATGATAATGGATTTTAACACTGCGGCTGAACTTGCCATTGCCTGCTGGGCTACTGGTTCACTGCTTGGTCTTTTTGCAGGTCGAACACCAGCACTTAAATTTCCTGCTTTTGTTCTCTGTTTTGCTGGTTCGGCAGTAATGGCCGGGTTTATTGCTTTTTACTGGTCGGCTCTCGACCGTCCACCTCTCAGAACACTTGGCGAGACTCGTCTTTGGTATGCAGCCCTCATTCCTCTTGTCGGTTTTCTTGTTGAGTACCGCTGGAAAATCGGATGGCTGAAGTATTACTGTATGGGGCTCGCTGCATTTTTCCTCGGCATCAACATGCTTCATCCGGAAGTCTTCGACAAGACACTTATGCCTGCGCTGCAAAGCCCATGGTTTGTTCCGCACGTCGTCGTCTATCTTGTCGGCTATGTTCTGCTTGCCGCGTCCTCTATAACAGCGTTGCACAATGTCTCCCTGCAGCTAAGATCCAAAGAAAATCATGCAGGTGAGTCGGTTTCACACTATCTGGCCCTCCTTGGTTTTGTACTGTTGACCTTCGGACTCATATTCGGCGCTCTTTGGGCAAAAGAAGCATGGGGTCATTACTGGACATGGGATCCCAAGGAGACATGGGCGTTTCTTTCTTGGCTTGCCTATCTGGGCTACCTTCATGCATTCCGATACAAGATAGACCAGAGCAAGCTGCAGTGGTATCTGGCTCTTGCTTTTCTTGTACTTCTTGTCTGCTGGTTCGGAGTGAACTATCTTCCTTCAGCACAGAACAGTGTACACACCTATACGCAAAGCTGACAAAACACCAATCGGTGCATCTGCTTTGCAGGATGCACCGTAAAAAAATGGATGGATTTTCACTTCCACGGAATTATAATGATATTACGTAAAACTATAGAACGAAACATTAAAACAACAGCTGAAAGGTTGTAAACACTTTACCTGACAACCCTATGCTTTTTCGCTCTCTGAGAGCAGGGTTAACTGCCTGGGCCTTATCCAATTCCATATACAGCTCATCAGGAATCGCCTTGCGCTCAAAAAATAATATTCGCTGGGCGGTTATGGCGGCCTTGAATCCACGCGAGTCATTAGACTGGTTCAACAGGTTGCATATTAAAGATATGCGCTTATTTTTAAGGCAAATACCATACCTGACATTTAAACCCATGCGTGTTTTTATGTCCACGAAATGGAACATTGCTCACAGAAAAAAAGTCATCGAAGATACCTATAGTTTTATCCGGACTTTCAGAGGGCCTCTGCAAGAGGCTATTCTTAACACCGAGGGCTTTACCCTTGCCAGTTATAATCTGGACGGATATGGCGTTCTCAATGTTGTTCTTTGTTATGATAACAGTCTTCGTAAAGAAGGCGTATTGATGGTGTCACTGAAATGTTCTTTTTTGAATGAACCAGTTATTCAAATAGCCTTTTCTCTTGAACAGAAGTCAACAACAAGCAGAGTTTGTTATATCGGTTGCCTCCAGGGGCGAGCCAATAAAGATGATATTAAAGCATTGACGAAAGTAATGCATGGGCTGAGACCGCATGTCGTCATGTTATTCATTGTCCAGGAGATAATAAGTGCTTTAAATTTGACACATCTTTTTGGTGTTGGCAATACTATACACCCTCATCATCAAAAATATCTGATTCACCTGCCTTTAATACACAACACAACCTTTGATTATGATTCGCTTTGGAAGGAATTGGGTGGCGTTTCAGAACCGGATGGCTGGTTCAGGCTGCCCATGATGACTGAACGACGGACAGATAATGAAATGAAGTCGAACAAGAGGGCCATGTATCATAGACGTTATGCCATGATGGATAATCTCTCCATGCAGATAAAAGCCTCTTTAGCAATAAAAAACAGTAATGTCCTTGGTGCTTTCTCAGCAGAAGAACAGAAAGGCTCCGTCTTTTCGGAAGTCTGACAGGTTCCTCACTAAAAAAGACCCATTTCAGGAACGCCAATGCTCTTTGGACATTTACCTGCCGGGTACATTACTGGAAAGTTATTATTTAAAACATTTGACAGCCGCACCGTTTTTTATAAGGCGTTTATGTTCTGGGGTATGCTTGGTGCTATAACCCCCGATGTCGATTTGCTTTATTACTACACGATCGATGATTATCAACATCCCCACCATACTTATCTTACCCACTTACCATTTTTGTGGCTGACACTCCTGCTGCTGTCAATGTTATGGTTACGTGTGAGTGACAATCATAGCCAAAATCCAGCATTTGCCTTTATTTTTGCTCTCGGGGGGATAATGCATATGCTTTTAGATACCTTTACAGGCGAAATATTCTGGTTAGCACCATTTTTGAACACACCATTTTCTTTTGTATCGTCAGACTTGGAGTATAACTCATGGGGATTGAACTATTTCACACATTGGGCTTTTGTACTTGAGCTATGCATTATCTGGTGGGCATTATACTTACGCTTCAGGAAATCCTGAAAAAATCATACAATACCTTGTTGATTATTTACTTAACTCCTGAAAAAAACTGCTGAGGAGCTATTCGATGAATTTCTTTTCTATTCTTGTACTCGCATTCGTTCAGGGTGTCTGCGAGCTTCTTCCTGTATCGAGTTCGGCACACGTTATTATTGCTGAAAAACTTATGGGGCTCGACCCGACATCACCTGAAATGACATTGTTTCTTGTCATGCTCCATACAGGAACAATGTTCGCGGTCATTGTCTACTTCTGGAGTTCATGGAAAGAGCGTTACTTTGCCTCATCCAAAATCTTCTGGCAGTTTGCAAAACAGGTGAGCGTGGCAACCGTATGTACAGGTATTATCGGACTTACACTGATGACGCTCATTGAGAAGGTCATTTTTCATGGATCCGCGCATACCGAAATTGAACATCTGTTCGGAAATGCGTATGTAATTGCAGCTGGCCTTGCAACGGTCGGGGTAATGATCATAATTTCTGCAAAGCAGCAGAGTATTGATACGTCAAAGGATTTCGGCGTGCGCGAATCGGCATGGATTGGAGTTATCCAGGGAATTTGCCTTCCTTTCCGAGGGCTCTCCCGTTCCGGGTCGACAATTTCAACAGGAATGTTTCTTGGTTTGGACAAGATGCGTGCTGAAGAGTTCAGCTTCGCTTTGGCCGTGGTGTTGACTCCTGCTGTAATCCTGAAAGAGGGCCTTCGGTTATTCAAGTCACACGAAGCTTCGCTCCTTGTTACAAACAACCTTGTAAGCATCGTCTGGCCAAGTTTGCTGGGAATGGTTTTCAGCTTTATCGCCGGGCTGGTTGCACTGAAATGGCTCTCCGGATGGCTGGAACATGGCAAATGGCACTTTTTCGGCTATTACTGCCTGAGTGCATCCATTGCCGTACTGGCTATCAATCACTTTCTGCCCTGAACTGTTCGTGGCATAAACAACCATAATACAACTCTATAGACAACAAAAGTAACAATATCAAATGAGTGCAGTCTGTGGTTGTCATCTTCCATCAGTATGAACATAAAGAATTAAAAAACATCAGGATATGGTTGAATTAATAATTTTAGGCGCCCTTTTTCTGATAATCATAGTAGCTCTCTTTGGCTTCTCCGTCCTACTCTCGCTTTTTCAGCTGGTGCTTGGAATTGCTGTACTCATCGGCATAGTGATCGGTATAATAAAATTCATAGACAGGTTAAACCCTTCTTCTCCGAAGGTTACTGAAAACACTGCTGAAACTTCACCAGATGCTATTGAAGACTGATCTGATGAAGAGATGGAGAAGATGTTAAGATTCAGATACTCTGACGGTTAACCAAGGTTTGCAATAGTTTCGACTCAACACTGCCAATGCAGATTGATTGACTGAGCTTCACTTTCCAATGCAGAAGCGGTCGAAGATTACGTTCAGGATCTCTTCGTTAACCACCTTGCCGGTGATCTCACCCACATACTCAAGCGCGGAACGAAGTTCAAAAGCAATAAGCTCGGTACCCGAACAGCTGGTGATGAGCTGCAGTGCATTTTCGAGAGCATCCGAGGCATTTCTGAGCGCTTCATAGTGGCGCAAACTGGTGACAAGTACGCTTGCTTCATGCAGTTTGTCAAGCCCTTCCACCATAGTGCTCATAAGTAGCTTAAGCTCCTCAACCCCTTCTTTTTTCGCAGCTGAAATCCCGCATACTTCACAACCGGTCACTCCACGAAGCTGCTGCTGCCTTTCGACGCTTTCGTACGCAAGATCGGTTTTATTGGCAACCACAATCATGCGTGCATTACTGTATCGCTCAAGAAAGCCAAGGATCTGAGGAACTTCATCAAGATAGTCTTCACAGCTTATATCGAGGAGGTAGAGAATCAGGTCAGCCTCGGATATTTTTCTGTAACTGCGGCGGATACCTTCGTGCTCGATATCTTCACTCCCTTCACGAAGCCCAGCCGTATCAGTGAGGCGGAACATGGTTTTTTCGTAAAGAAAGCACTCCTCAATATAATCGCGCGTCGTGCCTGGCATATGACTCACAATAGAGCGCTCTTCGCCGAGCAGGACATTGAGCAAGGTCGACTTGCCTGCGTTCGGCTTTCCTGCTATCACGGTTGCAACCCCCTCCTTCAAAAGCCGGCCCTGCTGATAGGACTCTACAAGACGACAAATCTCTTCATGCAAAACCGTCAGCTCTTTCAGCAGCTGGCTGCGACTCTGAAACTCAACGTCCTCCTCGCTGAAATCCAGCTCAAGTTCCAGAAGGGCACAGGAACGCAAAAGCTCTTCCCGCATTGAATCCAGACGCAGAGAAAGCATACCCTGCATCTGCGCTATCGCAGTCCGGAATGCTGACTCCGAACGGGCATGGATCATCTCGCCGATTGCCTCCGCCTGCAGGAGATCAATGCGACCGTTGAGAAAAGCGCGCCGGGTAAATTCTCCAGGCTCAGCCAGTCGGCACCCTTCGTCGAGCAGAACCTGCAGAATATGCTTGACAACAACCGGCCCTCCGTGGCAGCTGAACTCAACCATATCCTCCATGGTAAAAGAGTTTGGCGCTCGAAAGACCAGAGCGACCACCTCATCAATCAGCCCTTCACGGTCATACACAATCCCGAAATGCGCTCGAAACCCTTTTGACTGCGAAAACAGGAAGACAGGATTATTCTTTTTACGGAATACCCGCTGGGCTATACCAAAAATTCCACGGCCACTTATTCGAACAACAGCGAGTGCACCAATACCAACCGGTGTTGCAAGAGCGGCAATCGGTTCACCCTGTTCGGGCTGTATGCGTGGTGTGGACATAGTGGCAATTCTATTACAGGGTTTTATCGTGTCAAGCGTTGAATGGTTGACGATACACTCTGGGAAGTATAAGGAATACCATCAAGAAAGAGTAACTTCAGAGTCACGTTGAAAGATAATGAACAACACCCTTTGACCTATGCCTGAAAAACTTTCGATTGAGCAGTTAAAAGCCGATATAGTCGCCGCAAAAAAGAGAACTCTGCAGGAACAGTTCGAACGGGTACTGAGTCTTGTAACAGTCCTGAGACAGGAGTGCCCCTGGGACAGGAAGCAGACTCCTGAATCGCTTGCCCATCTGCTTCTCGAGGAGAGCTATGAACTGGTTCACGCCATCGACCAGCATGACGAAATCGAACTGAAAAAAGAGATTGGCGATCTCTTTCTGCATCTTTCTTTTCAGGTATTGCTCAGCGAGGAGAGAGGAACGTTCACGTTTGCTGATGTTTTCGAAGCTCTCTGCCACAAGCTCATCAGCCGCCACCCACATGTATTCAGCGATACAGCAGCCGAAACCGAACAGGATGTGCTGAAAAACTGGGAAACTTTGAAACTTGAAGAAGGTCGCCAGAGCCTGCTCGATGGGGTACCGAACTCCATGTCGGAACTTCTTCGAGCTTACCGAGTACAGAAAAAAGTTGCAGGTGTCGGCTTCGACTGGCCCAGCGACGATGGGGTCCTGGATAAACTTGCTGAAGAGATCAAAGAGTTGAAAAATGCTGCAAATAAAGAAGAAAAGGAAGAGGAGTTCGGCGACCTGCTCTTCACCATCGTAAACTACAGCCGCTTTCTCGGCGCCAACCCTGAGGACTCCCTCCGGAAAGCAACCAATAAGTTTATAGAGCGGTTCAAAAAAATTGAAGACGCAGTTAAGCTCTCAGCCCGTAAATGGCAGGAATTTACCGCCGAAGAGCTTGACGAGCTATGGCAGCAGGCAAAAGTGCAATAGATAACCTGCCGCACTCTTTATACTGTCGCCAGAAACTTCCCTGCAGCTTTAAAGTATTCATCATTTGCCCAATGGCCACCGCTGAAAAGAGTTGAGGTAAACGGGAGAGCGGCTTCTGAAATACGCGCACGATCTTTTTCAAACTGCTCCCGTGTGTATAGCCTGTCTCCGTTACCGCGAGCGAGGTGAACTTTGCCCACGCTTCCATGCATAGAAAGCTCAGGAGGTATATCGCCTCCGAGCAGCATAAGGCCGCTTGACGGATGTAAGCCAAGCAGAGCTGCGCGACACGCCATTCCGCTCCCTTGCGAAAACCCATGGTAGCAGAGAGTGTCAGTCACTGGACATGACTCCCTGATTCGCTTAATCACCGCATCGATATAGTACATATTTTCTGCAATTCGCTGTTCTCTCTGGCGACAGGTCATCCAGCTTGCTCCAGGATCGCCTCCGTGCGTGTAGAAAGGATGAAGTGCCTCAATGGAACAACAAAGCCAACTCCCCGATCCAGGAATGGCGTTCAGCAGGGCAAGCTCATCCTCTGCCGTCTGACCGTAACCGTGAAACCCCGCCAGAAGCGGGGCAGTACCGGAGTGTGATGGTGAATGCAGAAGGTATCTCCCGTTTACTAAAGTCCGAATATTGTATTCCTGCATAGACAACGGGTTACAAGATATGTCCGGCATTGAAAGGACAGCGCCTGCCACGCGAGCAGCAGGCCCAGCCTTCAAGCTGAAATTACAATTCGAGAAGTTTCAATATGCCCATGAGTGGAATCCCTGCCCATTCAGGACGGTTGTTGAGTTCGTAATTCAACTCGTAAACCGCCTTGTTCATCAGGTAAGCCCGCATCAGGTGCTCTCGTTGTTTCGGGTCTTCAGGCACTATGCTGCTGCCTCTGGTTTTTTCGAAATAGGTATCGAGAAAGTGCTGGCCTACAAAAAAGCTCCAGAGATCGCCCCAAGGTTCAAGAGCCAGTCGGTCTTCAGTACGGAACACCGACTGACTTTGCTTCAGTACATGGAAAGCCGCATAGTTGAATGAGCGGAGCATACCTGAAATATCCCGAAAAACCGAGCGTTTGATTTTGCGTTCAGAAATTGGTCGGGCCGGCTCTCCCTCAAAATCGATGATCACAAAGTCCTTGCCGGTAAAAAGCACTTGGCCAAGATGATAATCACCATGGATCCTGATTTTCAACGTCTCAATTTTTTCAAGTCTGATAGGGTCGAACTGCTGGAGGATTGTTTTCTGTTTCTGCAAAAGAAGGGCACAAAGCTCCCTGTTTTCAACAGGCAGGGAGTGCATTATTTCACGGATAAGGATCACGGTGCGTTTAACCTGTTCGCACATTGCCTGATAAATAGAGCGCTGGTAAAGCGTGGTAAAGGGTTCAGGCGCAAACGCAGGATCGCTGTCGAGCGAAGCAAGTGAAAGGTGCATTTCAGCCGTCCGTTCAGCCAGCTTTTCAATCATCCCGAGGTATGCTTCACCAAGAAGCTCATGCATGATTTTAGGGATCTTTACAGGATTACCACTCAGGGAAGGAAGCGAAGGCTGTGCAATGCCAGTATTTATTTTCGCAAGAACCTCTTCATAATACCGCTGTACCTGGCCGAGCGAGAGCTGCCAGGCATCACCTTCATTCTGAACATAGTTCTGTAAAATGCCTATAGAATAACGATTTGATCGGTTTTGCTCATAATTCAGAGAGCCGAGATAGCCTGGCAGATTTTTAAAGGTAGTCCGCTCACTGAGCGCACTGCACATTTCCACCTCAGGAGAAACCCCGTTTTCTATCCGGCGATAAAGCTTCAGGCAAAGAGAGTCATGGAATCTGATCGAGGTATTGGTCTGGTCAACAGCCATCAAGGCAGGCTCCGGCTCAACATGAGCAGTTTTATCACTGAAGTCATCAAGCAGCTTGCCTTTCAAGCCTGAAACAAGGCCTGACTTTCCCTGCCATCCCTCTTTGCCCATGATAAGGTGAAAAAGGCAGTTCAGAAAGCGATTATCAAAGGTTGCATCACACAGATACCCCTCATGATCACCCACAATAACTCTCGCGATAACCTTTTTGAAAAAATTATCGTCCGAGGCGTTAACTGCTGCAAGCGGCACAAAACAAACCGGCAGCTGATAGAGGTCGTTTTCACCGCTTGAATAGCGCACTTCCGTCATCAGCAGTTTCGCCAGATCCATTCCAACAACAGGAATAGTATCGACAATAGAAATGCGCATGATATTTCGGGCCTTGCCGCCAAACCAGCGACTTGCCTTATAATAGTCGGGCAGTATTTCCGTTTCAAGAAGCTGACGATTCTTGCTTGAAAAGAGGCTCGGCCAGCGATAAACGTTAGCAAAAGGCCTCTCAAGATAAGAACGTCCGACAACATCCTCAGTATCCTTGACAAGGTTCAGCCAGAAATACCCGAAGGAACCTAAGGCAACCATGTAAGGAGCTTTCCTGATTCTCGGGAACCGGTTCATGCTGAATACCTCTTCCGGAATAAAGCCTTCAAAGCGAGACAGATCTATCATCACCGCCTGGGCATTTCTGGAAAGATTAATCACCGTAAGCATTGTTTCATCCTCAAACCTTCGGATAAAGATCAGTACTTTTGGATTACTCACCTGCAGAAATTCTATAGTGCCGCTGTTCAGGGATTTGTATCGGCGAGCAGTTGCTATAGTATGGCGTGTCCACCAGAGAAGAGAGTTGACATTCGCTTCCTGTACCTCAACATTGACAGCCTCATAATGGTATTCCGGATCAATAATAACCGGTAAAAGAAGCTGCTGTGGATTGGCTCGCGAAAAACCGGCATTACGATCAGAGTTCCACTGCATCGGCGTACGAACACCGTCACGGTCTCCAAGATAGTAATTATCTCCCATACCGATCTCATCACCATAGTAAAGCACAGGAGTTCCGGGCAGTGAGAGCAGCATGATATTCATCAGCTCGATCTTGCGACGATCGTTGGTCATGAGCGGTGCAAGCCTTCTCCTGATACCAAGGTTAATACGAGCCTTCGGATCGTTGGCATAGACCCTTCGCATATAATCACGCTCCTCATCAGTCACCATCTCAAGCGTCAACTCATCGTGATTGCGCAGAAACGATGCCCACTGGCACCCTTCAGGTATTTCAGGTGTCTGATCAAGAATATCAATAATGGGGAAGCGGTCCTCGGTGGCAAGGGCCATGTACATCCTTGGCATTAAAGGAAAATGAAAGTTCATGTGACACTGATCGCCTTTACCGAAATAGGCTGCGGAATCTTCAGGCCACTGATTGGCTTCGGCAAGCAGCATTCTGTTTGGGTAGTTCTCGTCAACGTAGGAACGCAGCTTCTTAAGATACTCGTAGGTCTGGGGAAGATTTTCACAATTGGTGCCTTCGGCCTCATAGAGATAGGGAACAGCATCAAGCCTGAGTCCATCAACGCCCATGCCCAGCCAGAAGTCAAGCACGTCGAAAAGTGCCTGATGAACTTCAGGGTTCTCAAAATTCAGATCGGGCTGGTGATGAAAGAAGCGATGCCAGAAATACTGACCGGCAACAGGATCCCAAGTCCAGTTGGAAGCTTCAAAATCCTGAAAAATAATACGGGTTTCAGAGTACTTGTTCGGATCGTCGTTCCAGACGTAGAAATTTCTCTCAGGCGAACCAGCCGGCGCATGTCTCGCACGCTGAAACCATGCATGCTGATCGGAAGTATGGTTCACAACCAGCTCGGTTATAACTTTCAGGCCACGATTGTGGGCTTCATCAAGAAACGCTTTAAAATCTTCCAGAGTACCGTAGTCGGGATTAACAGTCATATAGTCAGCTATATCGTAGCCATCATCACGCAGCGGTGAAGGATAAAAAGGAAGCAGCCAGATAGCAGTAATACCGAGGCTTTCCAGATAACCAAGCTTCTGGCGCAATCCTTGAAAATCTCCAATGCCGTCATTGTTGCTGTCAAAAAAAGTCTTGACGTGTGCTTCATAAATTATGGCATCTTTATACCAGAGCTTTTCGGGTTGATACATGATAATATGGTCAGTTAAAGATAAAGTGAATATTGATAATAAGTTAATAAGTGATCCTGAAAAAAAACTCCCTCAGGCAAGTGTTACCCTGAAAATATGAGCAGGCATGATCCACGGATTTACTGCTACATAGTTCCATTCACCATTCCAGTCATAGTGAATACCAGTGAGCAGATCCTCAACCTTGAACGGGTAATCGTGCGCAAGGTTGAACAGCTCAAGGGGGAAGCGCAGCCAGCCACCCTGGGTATTCGCAGAATCAAGGCTGACAACAGCAAGTATAATATTACTGCCATCATCGGAGCGCTTGACATATCCCATCAATTGGTCGTTTTCCTGACCCGGTGAAACTTCGATGCGTACAAAAGTAATGTCATTTGTCTGCTGAAGGGCGACATTCTCTTTTCTGATCCTGTTGATACGCGTAATTTCTGCCCGGATATTGCCGGGCCGATCGAGATCCCACTGCTTGATTTCATACTTTTCGGAATTGAGATACTCCTCATTGGTTCCGGGAACAGGACTATGCTCGCACAGCTCGTAAGCCGGGCCATACATGCCGTAGTTCGATGAGAGAGTTGCAGCCAGCAGCAACCGGATAATAAACCTGCTTCTATCGCCCGTCTGGAATTCATGATGAAGGATATCAGGTGTATTCGGCCAGAAATTAGGCCGCATGAAATGCTTCAGTGATGATGAGGTAAGCTCGATCAGGTACTCCTGAAGCTCATGCTTGGTATTACGCCAGGTAAAGTAACTGTAAGACTGACTGAAGCCCGCCATGGCAAGCCTGGCCATTAATTTCGGTCTGGTAAACGCCTCGGCAAGAAATACGGCATCAGGATGCTCCGCCCTGATCGCGGCAATAGCCCACTCCCAGAATGGAAAAGCCTTGGTATGAGGATTATCAACTCGGAAAATTTTCACACCTTTATCAATCCAGAACAGAAAAATGCTTTTCAGCTCAATCCAGAGATTCTGCCAGTCGGCTGATTCAAAATCAATGGGAAGAATATCCTCATATCGTTTTGGCGGATTTTCAGCGAACTGCACAGTGCCGTCCGGACGCCACTTGAACCACTGCGGATGTTCCTCCACATAGGGATGATCAGGCGAGCACTGAAAGGCGATATCAAGGGCTACAGAAATACCATGTTCCTCTGCTGAAGCCACAAAAGCAGTAAAATCCCTGATTGTACCAAGTTCCGGGTGAACGGCCTTATGCCCGCCATCCTTGTTGCCAATCGCCCAGCAGCTTCCAGGATCATCTGGTGCAGCAACAAGAGCATTGTTCTTTCCCTTTCGCTTGGTATAGCCTATCGGATGAATGGGCGGCAAATAGACGACGTCAAACCCCATCCCTGCAATAAGAGGCAGAAGCCGTATACAATCGTTGAACGTCCCATGCTTGCCGGGCTTGGTACTCCATGAGCGCGGGAAAAGTTCATACCAGGAACTGCATCCGGCCTTTTTCTGCTCCACCGTCAACCCGAGAACTTTTTCATAAACGGCCGAGTATGCCTTATCGGGATTGCGACCCATAAGCTGTTCGAGATTTCCATCAAGCGCGGCGGCAGCGGCCTCATGCTTCTCCTCTGATCGGAGAAGAGCTGCGTATTCAGTAAGCTTTGCCGCATCATCTTTTCCAGCTCTTGCAGCTCCATCGCTGACAAAAAGCGCACCAATCTGCAAATCAAGTGAAACCTCCTGACCCGCCCCGATCTTTTTGGACAAACCCTTTTTCCATGTCTGGAAATGATCTACCCATGCCTCAATCGTATAATCATAGATACCGGGAACTCCAACGGTAAAAAAACCCTGCCATCGGTCATTGCCTTGCGACGTCATCGGAGAGCGCTGCCACTCAGCTCGACCGGCAGGCCGGAAACAGAGTTCAGCAGAAATTGTATCGGCACCGTCAACAAAAATATCTGCCTCAACAACGATACGTTCACCCTCAACTGCTTTTGCAAGGTACTTACCCCCATCAAGTTCAGGGGAAACATTTTCTATAACAACGCGTTGACGACCATCAAACTGTTGATCGCTATAATGGGGAACCGCCCGTCTGAATGTATGTTTCATCTTCAGGATCTCTCTAATTTGTGCCCGGGGTGATCCCGGTCATAGTTCTGCCAGCACTAAACGAAGCGTAACGAATTCCGGTAGGGCTCTCTGTTTTTTTTAACAGATAGGAAAATATGAAAACTCCGTTACTTTTTTGCTTAGATACTCTTCTAATTTCAAAGGCTCCATTAAAACTTAAACATTGATCCCCCTTTTGATTTCTCCCGAAAAAAATTGTTCTTTGAGAAAGCCATACCAATGTTATTGTCAACAATCAGTAGATAAAACAATGTTTGAACCACAAAAAGAAAAACTGCAGGAGATTCATCGTCGCCTCGAACAGTTACGGGGGTATCTTTGACGTTGATCAACGCCAAGAAAAAATTTATGACCTTGAAAAAATTTCAGCCGATCCAACCTTCTGGAACGACCAGAAAGAGGCTCACAAAGTATTAAAAGAGCTGAACGAACATAAGTCATGGACCGATGGATACGAAATAATTGCCAAGAAGGCATCCATCTGTCAGGATGAGCTCGACATTGCCGCAGAACTCGAAGACGAATCCTTCACCGATGAACTCAACACAGTCATCGCGTCAATCGAGCACGACATAGCTGCCATTGAGTTTAAAAATATGCTCTCAGGAAAGGATGATGCCGGCAACGCACTCATTACCATTCATGCAGGAGCAGGAGGCACCGAGGCACAGGACTGGGCGGAAATGCTCTATCGCATGTACATGCGGTGGGCAGAACGCAAAGGGTTTAAAATCTATACAGACGATTACCAGGAAGGTGATGGAGCAGGCATAAAAACCGCAACTCTCGAAATTGAAGGCCCTTATGCCTACGGTTATCTGAAAGCTGAAAACGGAGTCCACCGGCTTGTTCGAGTTTCACCTTTCGACTCTAACGCCAGACGTCACACCTCCTTTGCCAGCGTCTTCACCTACCCCGAAGCACCTCCCGACGTTGAAATCGACGTCCGCAAGGAGGATCTCGAACTCTCAACGTTCCGCAGCGGAGGTAAAGGCGGCCAGAACGTCAACAAAGTAGAGACTGCCGTCCGCATTAAGCATATCCCAACGGGAATTGTGGTTGGTTGCCAGGAAGAGCGTTCGCAGTTCCAGAACAGGGAACGCGCCATGAAAATGCTCATGGCACAGCTTTACCAGAGGCAGCGTGACGATGAGGAGTCAAAAAAACGTGAGATAGAGGGCAAAAAGAAAAAGATTGAGTGGGGAAGCCAGATTCGAAGCTATGTGCTTGATGACCGGAGAATCAAGGATCATCGCACCAATTACGAACGGTTCGATGTGGAGAACGTCCTGGACGGAGATCTTGATGAGTTCATGGAAAAATATCTCTCAGAATTCGGCGACTGATGTCCAGAACCTGCAACACCTCCACTCTTAAGTTCGGCATCATAACCGACATTCACTTCTCAACAACAACAGAACCTGCGGCAGCTGAGACTACTGCCGCAGACCTTCGAACATGGCTTGAAAACTGCAAAAATAACAATGTAGATTTTCTGTTTCAGCTTGGCGACCTGATCAAAGGGAGTGATGAACATAACCGGGAAGAACTCCGGCAAGCAAGCTCCATTCTCAAAGAGTTTTCTGGAACCATCCACCATGTCATCGGAAATCACTGCCTTGCTTTACCACGTAAGACACTACTAAATGCACTTGGTCAGCAAACCCCATACTATTCCTTTTCAGAAAAAGGGTTCCGCTTTATCGTGCTTGACGGAATGGATGTATCAATACATAATGAGCCTGAAAAATCTGAAGACCGCCAGACACTTGAATACTTCCTTGCCCAGCCGGACAAACATGACTACTGCGGAGCAGTGGGTACCCTGCAAAAAGCATGGCTGAAAGAGGAGCTTGACATTGCTGAGCGCGTGGGTGAAAAGGTAATCGTCATCTGCCACTTCCCGCTCTTACCCGAAACGACTGACACCAAACACGGTCTCCTCTGGAACCATCAGGAGATAGTCAAAATCCTTGCATCCTCCAGTACAGTCAAGGCTTGCCTCAGCGGCCATTATCATTATGGCGGCTACGCTCTAAAAGATGCAATACACTTTGTGGTACTTCCGGCATTTGTGAACCGTATTGAGCACCAGTCCTTGACCTGCGGCCTGGTGGAACTTGAAAAAAATCGAATGGTGATCCGCAATCAGAACGATGCCATTGTTTACGATCTCCCTTTTAGAGAGCAATAAACCACAGGCATCTTGGCTTGCGTCGATAGATTTCTCCCTTTGGTCGAAATGACACCCGATCACCATTGCTGCATAGTGCCGATATGTCAGACACCATACTGCCTATAGCAGGCTATAATATCCGGTCGAGCACCGCGACAATGCGGGCTGCAGCGGCACCATCCCATTTTTCTGGAATTCTGGAGCGTTTTGATTCATGCTTGTGCTTTCCGGGATGAAGGATATCGTGAACGCGACTGATAATATCTTCCTCATCGAGGCCGACAAGAACATTGGTGCCAATCTCGATAGTCACAGGACGCGATGCTGACTCCATCATCGTGAGACAGGGCACATTCATGACTGTGGCTTCCGACTGAAGCTCTTCCGTATCGGTGAGAAGCATCAACGAATCTCTGAGCAGCATCAGCAGGCTGGCGTGAGAAAGAGATTCAAGAATCTTCACGTTCTCAATATCGTTGAATGCAGCATCCAGCCCGTCAATCCGCGGTATAAGAACAGTTGTCCTGCCGGAAATATCCTTCAGAAGCCTGAGCATCATCTCAAAAGGCTCTTTCCTGGAAAAATGACCTGCAGGATTCAGGAGCACCAGTGCGTAGGTTTTCGGACGAAATCCATGAGCTCTGGATACTGGCTGCAGGTTTGCCTGCTCCATCAATTTGACAAGGCTGTCGATTGAAAGGTTGCCGGAAAAAAAGACTTTTTCATCGGCAACCCCTTCATTGATCAGGTTGTACTCTCCACTATGCTCACTGACAAAGTGATATTCGGCCATGGCATCAATGGCAATACGGTTGATCTCCTCACTATCCGAACGCTCATAACTACGAAGCCCTGCATCAACCGCGGCAACCGTCACGCCGAGCTTTGCCGCAGTCAGTGCCGCCCCAAGGGCTGCATTATCACTGCCGCAAACCATTACCAGATCGGGTTTTTTGTCGACAAGAATTTTCTCGATAGCGGTCATTACAGCAGCAAGTTGTTCAACCGGAGAGCCTTGAGATAGAAAAATGGCAAGGGTTTTCTCTGCTTCGTTTAGACCGAAGCAGGCTGCAAGATCGCTGCTGACCGGTTCGACTCCTTCCGGGGCTACAAAAAGCGCCACAGGCTGATATGCCTTATTTTTTTTCAATGCGTCATATAAAGGGGCAAGCAAAAGATTGCCAAGTCTGCCGCCGCCAACGAGGAGTAATTTTTTCACAGTAAAAACAAAGCTTTGTTACATTAAAACATGATTAACGAAAACACTTTCCGGAACGCCATCAATCTGTTGCCCGCAATGCGAAGAGACATTTCAATGACGTTATTGACTGCTGCTATTCTGGCACTTCAGACTATCATGCTCCCTGCTCTGAACCATTATACACTCCATGGTGAAAAAAAGAAAATTATTCTCCAGCACGCCGATGTTATCGAAGGCGGCGAGACCGAAACCGGATCATACCGTTCTGTCATAGGCAATGTTGTATTTCTGCATGACAACTTAACATTGAAATGTGACCGCGCCACCAGTTATGAGCAGGAAAAAAAAATCGTGCTCACAGGAAACGTCTTCATGACCGATAAAAGCGTTGAAATCTTTGGTGAAAATGGAGTCTACTACACCGACCGGCAAATGGGAGAATTAAACGGCAACGTCCATGGCCGGATGCTCGACAACTCCCTTGCCGGCAAATCAAAAAAAGCTGTAGTCAATAAAATAACCAGCCAGATATGGCTCAACGATGACGCTATTGCCTGGCATAACCGGCAGCAGATCAGCGGCGACATTATCCTTTTGCATCTCAAGGAGGCCGGTAAAAGCGTTAAACGCAAAAGTATTGATGAAATACAGGTACAGGGCCATGCTTTTTTTGCTGCCCAGGACACTCTTTCCCTTTCCCCGATTGTCTATGACCAGTTCAGTGGAAAGACTATGGTTATTCTGCTCAACGACAACTCAAAAATAACTGGCATTACCCTTACCTCTCAGGCGGAAAGCCTCTATCACCTCTATAATAATGAACGTAAACCTTCAGGCATCAACTATTCCAGCGGAGATATGATCCGGATGTTCTTCAACGACGGCATTCTGAAGCGGGTGAAGGTTACCGGAAATGTAGAAGGAAAGCAGTACCCCGAGAGCTTCCTTGGTGACAAAAAGATTAATCTGTCAAAATTTGCATGGAGAGAAAATGAAAATCCGTTTCAACAACAGAAAAGCCTCCCCTGAAGGGGAGGCTTTTCCCGGAAATCTATTTTGCCATGGGACAGGTCGGGCATGTAGTGGCTGAGCAGGGAGCAGGAGCCGCTGGAGCAGAATCTTTTGTGTTTGGGTTATAGTCTGTTTTATAAAACCCTGATCCTTTCAGCACAAACCCTCCTTCACCAGTAATAACACGTTCAAAGCTCTCATTTTCACATTTTGGACATGTAGTCAAAGAATCATCGGACATTTTCTGAACAATTTCAAGTTCATTCCCGCAATTGTTACAACGATACTGATAGGTCGGCATATCTATGTTTCTCCTTGATTAATCTCTTTCTGACTGTTAATGTTCTTCGTCAGTTGATTGTTAATAGTCTCCAGGCCTTATGCAGGCGGTGTTAAGGTATATAATTTTTTTTCCAAAAATAAAAAAGCTGAAGCAGTGATCATCAAAACCCGGGCTGTGATATTACGAGAAATCAAATACCGCGACCAGTCCAAAATCTGTTCTCTCTACAGCCGCGAGTTCGGCAAAATTTCAGTGATCATTAAAGGTGCTCGCAACCCTAAAAACAAGCTGTCCGGGCTATTCAGTGCAGGTAATGTTGTCGATCTGGTGCTCTATAAAAAAAACAGCCGTGATATTCAACTTGTCACTGATGGTAACCTTATTTCAAGCCCAATGGTTCCCGCTCCTGACCTTGATCGATTCGCTGTCCTGTACAGGATCATCGACCTTGTACGGCATGCAACAGAGGGTCATGAAAAAAACCTGTCGCTTTTCAAATTGCTGTCAGGAACGCTTGAAGAGCTTTACTCAAACGACGTCCATTTTCAGCAGCTCTATACCTGGTTCCTTTTGCGGTTTGTTTCACTGCTGGGCTTTCAGCCCTCACTTCGTTTCTGTGTACTGAGCGGAAGGGAGCTCATGCCAGCCGTTGAATCGATGAAGCTGAAAGAGCTCTATTTTGTCATGAACCCCGGCGGACTCGCACTGCCCGGAGCTTCAGGAGAGAGCAGTGCAAAAAAACAGCTCATCCCGATGCGGCTTGTCATCCTTTTAAACACTTTCGCATCAACGCGACTTCCTTCGGGAAACTCAATCAAGGCCGATCCCGCCGACGTAGAAACACTTTTGAATCTGCTGCAGGACTATTGTTCCCTGCATTTTGGCCATGCAAGGCCCGGCAAAAACCTCTCCATCATTTCACAAATTCTTCTGAAATAATATCGCTGCCGGTTTTTGGGGTTTTATATCTTCAGGAGTATTTCTATCTTGACCAAGCATTTTCTTACTCTTTTAACGTCTTGTTCAATCCTAAACAGCATTGTCCGACATGCTTCAACTTACCAAATCAGCTGAACTCTTTGAAAAAGCAAAGAAGTTTATTCCCGGCGGAGTGAACTCTCCAGTAAGGGCATTTAAATCCGTTGGAGGAAATCCAATTTACATGGCTAAAGGGTCTGGCGCATACCTGACCGACGTTGACGGGAACACCTATCTTGACTATGTCGGCTCATGGGGCCCTTTCATTCTCGGCAGCATGCACCCAAGAATAACGGCTGCGCTTGAATATACCCTGAAAAACATCGGCACCAGCTTCGGTACCCCGATTGAAATGGAAATTGAAATTGCCGAACTCCTCTGTAAAATAGTTCCATCGCTTGAAATGGTACGCATGGTCAACAGCGGAACTGAAGCCACCATGTCTGCAGTACGGCTTGCAAGAGGCTACACCGGACGCGATAAAATCATCAAATTTGAAGGCTGTTACCATGGTCATGGCGACAGTTTCCTTATCAAGGCAGGTTCAGGTGCTTTGACACTCGGTGCTCCCGACAGCCCCGGCGTCACCAAAGGCACCGCTATGGATACGCTCAATGCAAAATACAACGATATCGAGTCAGTCAAGCTGCTCGTCAATGAAAACAAGGATAAGGTTGCTGCAATCATCATCGAACCTGTCGCAGGCAATACCGGCGTTATCCCCCCGCAACCCGGATTTCTTGCCGCCCTTCGCGAGTTGTGCGACAAAGAAGGTATTGTGCTGATTTTCGACGAAGTGATGTGCGGTTTCCGAGTTGCTCTCGGCGGCGCGCAGAGTCTGTATGGCGTCACCCCTGACCTGACCACTATGGGCAAGATTATCGGTGGCGGCCTTCCTGTCGGCGCCTTCGGGGGGAAACGGGAAATCATGGAACGCGTTGCCCCTCTCGGCGATGTCTACCAGGCAGGTACCCTTTCAGGTAATCCGCTGGCTTTGACCGCAGGCCTTGAAACCCTTAAAATTCTCATTGAAGAAGATCCCTATCCTGAACTCGAAAGGAAAGCTGCAATTCTTGAAGCCGGCTTCAGTGACAACTTGAAAAAACTCGGACTGAATTACGTCCAGAACCGTGTCGGCTCTATGTCCTGCCTCTTCTTTACAGAAACACCAGTCGTCAACTTCGACACTGCCATCACTGCAGATGTTAAAAAGCATGGAAAATACTTCCACTCAATGCTTGACCAGGGGATCTACCTTGCTCCATCACAGTTTGAAGCGATGTTCACGAGCTACGTGCACACCGATGCAGATCTGGAAAAAACCATCAAGGCAAACTATAACGCCCTTGTTGCTTCCGGTAAGTAAATCCGGAATAGCTCTATAACAAAAAGGGAAGCTTTGCGGCTTCCCTTTTTGTTTCATCGGAAGTTTCAGTTGAAGGTTATTCAATGATCCCCGATCGCACACTCTCTCTCGTGATCATAACCCGTTCAGCCGAATCCCTGACCATCTGTTCAAGCAACGGCAGAAACCCGTCAATATTTTCCGGAGAGTCGACTAGTTCAACAATCATAGGAAGGTTAAGACCGAACTCCACAATTTTCGCGGTATTGATATGCAGGTCATGACCGTACGAAAGCACACCCTTCATTACTGTCGCACCCGCCATACCGAGCTGCCGGGCTTCACGGACGATCTCCTCATAGAGGGGGCGATGACCGAATCGTACATGTTCACCGACAAAGATCCGGAGTGATTCTAAATGTTTCAGTTCCATACTATCTCCCTTATGTCCAGAGTTTTGCAAAAAAAGTTCCTGAATAGAGAGCGACCAGCCCCCCTGCGATACTACCAAAAAGATACATGCCGGTATAAAAAATCTGTCCATCTTTCATGAGTGCTGTAGACTCAAACATATACGCGGAAAATGTGGTAAATCCCCCGCAGATACCTGTCACGAGAAACAGTCTCGCTTCAGGAGAAACCAATGTCGTTGCAACAGCCAGCTCACTCAGAAAACCAATCAGAAAACTCCCAAAAATATTAACAGCAAAGGTTGCGAAAGGAAACCCCGGTGCGAGCGGAGAGAACATCAGCGTAACCATGTAACGCGCTGCGGAACCGATAAACCCGCCCGTACCGACAAGCATCAATGCCCCTGCATGTTTCATAACCCGAACCTCCCCGGATGCACGGCCACAGTGAGGAAAGATCTAACGGTCATGGCCGCCTTGCCCTTCTTCTATTCGCTTGTGTGCACAGCACATCTCATCGAGAATACCGAGCAACGTATTAAAAATACCAACACAGACTATTGTCGGTGCCCATAACCCGATAAAAATTGCAATCAGCTCATGGTTTACCCCCGTACCGAAAATAAAGACGTAAATGGATAGCAGTATTGAAAAAGATGCTCCGATAAAATAATAATGCGGCTTCATACCCTGAGTTTGATTACGTGAGCCATTCCTTTAAAATGTAATAATAAGGTCATGAAAAAACCAGTTCAACAACACTTAATCTGGCCGGAGCTCTCTTACTCAATATCAATATGCACCTCGTTGCGCCGCAAGAAGGGAATAGTCCATGGCGGATCGTAGCTTGCTGCTCTTGGTACGGAGAGTATCCTGTCACCTCTCTTCTCAAGCCATCGGGTCAGTTTCTCTGCAAAATTCCGGAGATTATGCTCAGAATGCAACCCTGAATAACGGATAACACCAACCTTTTTCCCCTGAACCAGCCGCAGTTTCACTGCCGGGTCAAGAGGAACTGGAAGCGTTTCAAGCGTATACCCTTCGGGCATCACAAACGACATCACCCAGGCATTGCCTTTTTTTTCCTGCAGCACCGGCGCGGTCATCGATATTTTTTCACTGACAGACTCCTGCAGCACCGGCGCGGTCATAGCAATTTTCTGTTTTGCACGGTTCTTGCCGAAAATATATCCTGCAAGACGGCTGAAGGCAGCACCGCTTGTTTGCCCGTAAGAACCTTCAACAACCGTTTCAGCAACAATCATCTCACCATATTGCCTGATTTCAATCTCCCCTTCCTGGGAAAGAACCTTGTAATGAGGTTCATCTGCAGTACGCTTTCCCAGCACCGAACAGCCTGCAAGCATCAGACTTGTCATCAAAACCATCGACCATGCACCCATAATTTCCTCCCTCAATCATCATGATTGTAAAAAACACTTATACAGAGAAACAATGATAACAGAGAAAAGGTTTTTCATGACTTGAGATCACCTCAAAAATTGAAATTGTCATAAATCGGCTTTAATTTGTAACTGTAACTATGACGGCATCATAACTACAAGCTATTCACAACAGTAACGAACACAACCATATAAATCAACAAGGGGACTGCCATATTTTAACGCTGAAACAACGAGTACTTGCCATCGACTATGGAACAAAGCGCATCGGAGTGGCCCAGAGCGATCCTCTCAGACTCTTTGCCCAACCGCTAGGCACCTTTGACCGGTCAGGTTTGTTCAAGACACTTGAGGCGATGCTTGGAAACAATGATATTGAAAAAATTATTGTAGGGTACCCGCTCAGCAATACTGGCGAAAAAAACGTCATGACTGGTGTGGTTGACCGTTTTATTGATGAGCTTTCCAAGGCGTTCCCCCTTATACCGGTTGAAACCATCAATGAACATAACTCATCAAGGGATGCACAACGCATCCTGATTGCTTCGGGCACCTCCAGAAAAGGGCGGCAGCAGAAAGGGCGGCTCGACAGCGCAGCAGCATGCATCCTTCTGAGCGATTACCTTGAAACCCATCGGTAAACAAGAAGAGAACAACTCATAGAGATAAGCTATCGCAATCACTACTTTTTCCTTTAGCTTTTCGGAACTGCTTCTTTATCTTTAGGTTCATTGATCAGTAACCTCCTCGCCAACGTTTCAGCTAATATGTTTCATGAGTAGTTCAGCAATGCTTGACATTTTTAAAACAACTGGCGCTCTGCTCGAGGGTCATTTCAAGCTGACATCCGGACGTCACAGCAACACTTACTTTCAGTGCGCAAAAGTGCTGCAGTATCCGGAACACCTCACAGCAGTCTGCAGCAGAATTGCCCGGCATTTCGCCGATAAAAACGTCGAAACAGTCATCTCACCGGCTATCGGAGGAATCGTCGTCGGAACGGAAGTAGGACGCCAGCTCGAAGTAAAAACCATTTTTGCTGAACGCAAGGACGGAATCATGGCGATCCGCAGAGGATTCTGTCTTGAACCAAACGAACGGGTACTTGTCATTGAGGATGTCATAACCACCGGTGGCTCGGTTGCCGAGGTTATTGAACTCATCAAACGTTCCGGAGCTTCGCTCGTCGGAGTCGGTTCAGTTGTTGACCGCAGTAATGGACGAGTCAGGCTTGCTGACGACCATTATTCAGTGCTTTCAATGGAAGTGATAAGCTACACTCCCGAAGAGTGCCCACTCTGCAGAGAGGGTGTGAGTATCGACGCCCCCGGAAGCAGAGCAAACAGTCAAAGTTGAGCAGCATGACTGAGCATCCACCTATCAGAAGCATTTCGTTTATTGGGCTCGGATTGATCGGAATGTCACTGTTGAGAGCAATAAAGCGCTCACCGCTGGCCATAGAAAGCAATATTCTGCTGCAGGGGTTCGACTCCAACTTTACCGACAGCGACCGTCAGCGAGTCACTGAACTTGGTCTTGAACAGTTCATCGACGATAAAAAAACGCTCTACAGCGCTGACCTTATTATCCTTTCAGCGCCGGTTGAAGTCAATATTGCTCTCCTCGAAGAGATTAAGCAGCTTGCACCGCCAACGACTCTTGTCAGCGATGTATCAAGCACCAAGTCACTTATCGCCCGAAAAGCGTGCGAGCTTGACCTTCCCTTTATAGGCATGCACCCGATGGCAGGAAAGGAGCAGCAAGGTTACCATGAAAGCCATGAGGAACTGCTGCATGGCCGACGTGTTATCCTCTGTGACGACAAAAACCTGCTCTCCGGAAAAAAAGGCACATTTCTCATTGAACTGCTTCACTCTGCAGGGTGCACAACGCTCTTTATGAAACCGGATGAACATGACCGCATCATAGCAAAAGTAAGTCATCTGCCTCAGTTGCTATCGACACTGCTGATGGCCTACTGTGGAGACTCAATCAGTAAATCAGGCCCTGGTTTCGCCACCTTTACACGGCTTGCAGGAAGTTCATGGCAGATATGGCGCGACATCATCGCAACAAACCGTGAGAACATTGCAGTGGAACTCGATCGTTTTTCTAATGAACTTGCTCAACTGTCGGAGGACGTCCGGCATGGTGACCTTGAGCAGCTTGAATTGCGCTTCAGTGATGCCAATCGGCTTTATCAAACCCTTAAAGAGATGAACCAGCAATGAAATTCGCTATAGTTGTCAATGTTTCAAGGGAAACTGCGCTGGATCTTGCCCGAACTCTTGGCTTGTGGTTTGAGGAGAGGGGCATTGCTTATGTTTTTGAAACACAGTCTGCAGAAAAACTGCAGATAGCACAATCTATCCCGATTGAGGAACTCAGCAGGCACTGTGACGTTTTTATCTCGCTTGGAGGAGACGGAACACTGCTCTTCACGTCGCATTTTGCTGCTACAAAACCTGTTATCGGCATCAATGTGGGTTACCTCGGTTTTTTAACGGAGTTTACCCAGTCTGAAATGTTCGGGGCTATCGAAAAGGTACTGAACGGCACCTACTCAATTCATAATCGACTGCAGCTTGAAGCATCCGTCCCTGTGAACAACGAGATTCAGCGCTTTAAAGCTTTGAATGATGTTGTTATTGAAAAAGGAACCTACCCGCGTATTCCTACATTTGTCATAAAGCTGGACGGTGAACTGCTAAGCTCCTACAGGGCTGACGGTATTATTATAGCTACATCCACAGGCTCCACGGCTTACTCCATGTCTGCCGGCGGGCCTATCATAGCTCCTAAATCAAGCGTTTTTGTGATAACACCGATATGCCCGCACATGCTGACCGTCCGTCCTATCGTTATCAGCGATGACAAGGTTATCGAAGTCTCTGTCGATGCCCCTGACGGAGAGTTTCCGCTCAACTGCGACGGACATTTCGGGAAATTTCTTGCCCCTCGGGAGGTCGTCATTGTAAAGAAATCTGCCGAGCTCATCAATCTTGTCGCTAATGAAAGCCGGAATTACTGCGAAATCCTGCGAACAAAACTGCTCTGGGGTCGCGAGCATAATTGCGGACTCTAACCAGCCGATTATCTTTTTGAACGAATCAGGCTGAACATTTTCATGAGTAAAACTATCTCTTCCGGAGCTCTCAACCAGCTGCTTGGCATTTCTCCTGATACTCCTCTGAGCATCGACGAAATGTGCAGACGGCTCAAACCCCTCATCTATCCGGCACCCGTTATCACGAGTCGCCTTGAGCTGTTTTGCCGAGCGCTCGTCACAACCATGCAATCGCTCGACATAACCGTTCTTTCAGGAGAAGAGGCCTATGGAAATAACGGTCGATTTGCGCCCGGTACCGTTATCTTTGCACCGGGTTATTTTCCTGACAACCTGCTTGCCATAAACCGGGTCGCAACGCTCTACAACAATATCATTGTAGGCATTTACGACGAACCTGCACCAATAACCACCGACGCACTCCCTCAGCAGCGCCTTGACGCAATTGTCGGCAGGCTCGCCCGCGACATGGTTCATATCCTTATATTTGTTACAGACCGTTCATGGACAATCTGCACCATGAACGGTGGAGTCGTGACCTTCAACACTCCATATCCTTCCAGGGAGGATGTCCGCTGCACACTGGTTCCGAAACTCACGGCACAGGTTGTTCCTCCAAGAACGGAAGAGCTTGACATAGAATACGGCCAGCTGAAAACCGACACTCCTGAGTTTAACGCTGTTGCTGATGATTTTCTGCAATGCAGCGTCCTGTGGAGCGGCAACTCATCTCTTTTAACGCATACCTCAACATCCGGGCTTGAATATCGCAGCGTTTTTTACAAAAGGATTGTTGCCAGGTATCTCGACCAGCGCAGCGGCATGAGCTACGGCTTCTTTGCGCGCCAGCTTCCGGTCGCGGTTCAGCCTGCTTTCTATTCCGGAAGTGCAGATGCAATGGCGCACAGCATGAACCAGTCGACAGGCAAGGTAGAAATCAGAATGCAGCAGAGTTCTCTTCTTGTTCACGTACCAAACGTCAGTGTCATCACAACAAGATCAGGATGCAGAAAACATGACCTTAATCCGAAAAAAGATCTTGTGGAAATCGGGCTTATTCAGGGTCATGATCGGAATCGGGTGTACCTGAAGACACCTGAAGGATGTTCACAGACCAGTACAGCCAAACCATCCTTCGACACCCTGACCATTCTGGCACATGCACTGGGCAATGCCTTTGCAGCAAGTATCCTGATGACACTGAGACCGGAAACAAGCTTTCCCCGCCATCTTGCACGGTTCGGAGCTTCCATAACCCACTGGCATGATTATCCGCAAAGCGAACTGCTGCCCGCAGGCTATTTTCTGCACGGAGAGCAGAATCCCCCTGTATCCTGCTCAACACCGCAATCAGCAGCATACAGCCTTTGCGGTAAAATAGAGGCGCTTGAGAAAGCTCTTGAGAATGGAAGTGAGTACCGGGGAGATGTACATGTGGAACCCAACCATGGCACCAATATCGTCGGCATGCTCTCACTGGCAGAAACAGCAGAGTTCATGAATCCTCTCCTTCACCCTGAATTTATGCCGCAAGAACATTAAAACGGAACCCCATACATTTACTCTTCAGTGTCAGGGCGCTCTATGTAGGGCCATTTATTCTGGTGAATAAGAATCATCTCGACAACTTCCCTCACACACCCCTTTCCACCTTCGTACCCTGCGATATAACCGACACGGTTCCGGAGATAATCAGCTCCATCAATAGGGGTAACGGGCAAGCCTGCTTTTGCAAGCACCGCAATGTCACCAATATCATCACCGATATAGGCGCACTCGTTATCAGAAAGATCATGAAGCTCACGGAAAGCTTCATAGGCGTCAAGGAGATTGCCCTCACCGAGATAGAGATCCTGAACACCAAGCTCTTCAAGCAGGGGACGGTAGGCTTCCGTATCCCTGTCCGAAACCACGGCGATATACAGTCCCTGTTTCCTCGCCTCCCTTATGGCAACGGCATCCCTTACTGAAAGTGAACATATTTCCCCCCCCGAGCTGTCAAACGTAATCCGGCCGCCGTTCAGCACGCCATCAACCGGAAAAATAAGCGCCCTGACTGATTTGAGCGCAAACTCTATCCTTGAAGATGGATCGGCCTGAGAAGGCTGCATTCCAAAATATTGAAAACCGGCCAAAAAAGTAGAGATTTATAGTGAATGATGAGAGTGCACACACCGGTAAAGATGGAGCAGATGTTTAATAATTGTGCTGAAATCAGCGAGAGCTACCTGTGTGGCTGCATCCGAGAGTGCTTTTGAGGGATCGGGATGGATTTCAAAAAACAATCCATTCACACCAACCGCAACAGCCGCCCTGGCGAGGGGCATCACATATTGGCGCTCACCTCCGGAAACACCATGACCCGCCCCGGGAAGCTGGAGACTGTGTGTAGCATCATAGAGCACCGGATATCCCGATTCGGCCATTTTAGCAAGCCCCCTGAAATCGACAACAAGATTGTGATAACCGAAGCTTGATCCCCTTTCGGTCAGCATAACCCGCCTGTTCCCTGTTCCTGCAACCTTCGCAGCCGCAAGCACCATATCCTCAGGAGCCATAAACTGCCCTTTCTTGATGTTGACGGCAAGACCGCTCTCTCCGGCAGCAACCAGAAGCTCCGTTTGACGACAGAGAAATGCCGGTATCTGCAGAACATCAACATACCGGGCAGCAAGGGTAACATCCTTTGTTTCATGAACATCGGTAATCACCGGCATCTTATAGGTCCGGCGAATCTCGTCAAGCACTTCAAGCGCCTCGATATCCCCGATACCAGTAAAAGAGGATGCTGAAGTGCGGTTGGCTTTGCGGTAGGAACCCTTGAAAATAAATCGAACCCCTTCTGATTCTGTTATGCGCAGCAGCTCTTCAGCTGTCTCCAATGCCATGGCCCGACTTTCAATCACGCATGGGCCGGCAATGAAAAGCGGGCTGATGTCATCAGGAACTGACAGGGAACCGATAGAGAACTTTTGCACCTTGTTATCCGTTATTCTGTTATGCTTATGCTGAAAAGGAGGTCTCGATGATGAATGTTAAGTTTATAAACCTTAAATTTACAACAAAATTTCTTATTCACACTCCGTAATCAAACACCAAAAAAAGTATGAGTACCGCTGACACGAAACATCGGTTGGATGAGATAGAAAAACAGCTTGCAAATCTTGTCGAAGAACAGACAGTCATCAAAGCCAAATGGGACAGCGAAAAAGAGTTGATACAATCTTCACGAAGCTTGAAATCGCAACTTGAGCAACTCCGGGTTCAGGCCGAGGAGTTTGAGCGGCAGGGTGATTACGGTAAGGTTGCTGAAATTCGCTATGGAAAAACTGTGGCGATTGAACGTGAACTTGAAGAAATCCGCCTGAAAATCGAAGAGAAAAAAGCTTCGGGCGATTTAATCATGAAAGAAGAGATTGATGCCGAGGACATTGCCGATATCGTCTCTAAATGGACTGGCATACCCCTCAGCAAAATGCTTCAGTCAGAGAGGCAGAAGCTTCTGCTTATTGAAGATGAGCTGCACAAGAGGGTGATCGGGCAGGAAGAAGCGGTCAGCGCCGTCAGTGAAGCCGTCAAACGCTCACGGGCTGGCATGGGCGATGAAAAACGACCGATAGGTTCTTTTATTTTTCTTGGACCGACCGGCGTTGGAAAAACAGAGCTTGCCCGCACACTCGCTGACTATCTTTTTGATGACGAGGACTCAATGATCCGCATCGACATGAGCGAATACATGGAAGCACATACGGTCAGCCGTCTTGTTGGAGCACCTCCAGGCTATGTTGGCTATGAAGAGGGCGGACAGCTTACAGAAGCAGTAAGGCGCAAACCTTTTTCTGTTGTATTGCTTGATGAAATAGAAAAAGCTCACCCGGATGTCTTCAATATTCTCCTGCAGATTCTTGACGACGGACGGCTCACCGACAGCAAAGGCCGTACGGTGAACTTCAAGAACACAATCATCATCATGACAAGCAACATCGGTGCTCAGCTGATTCAGTCTGAAATGGAAAAAATGGATGGTATGAAACGGGAGATCGTGCTTTCAGGTCTGCAGGAAAAACTTTTCCAACTCCTGAAGCAGAAGGTTCGACCTGAGTTCCTCAACCGTATAGACGAAGTCATCCTCTTTACACCGCTTACCAGAGAAGACCTGAAAAAAATTGTTCTGATCCAGTTCGACCATATCAAGGCCACAGCAATGCGCCAGCACATTATCCTCACGATTTCTGAGGCTGCTGTAGCATGGCTCTCCGATGCCGGTTTTGATCCCGCCTTCGGAGCCAGGCCGCTCAAACGGGTAATGCAGCGTAAAATCACCAATAAGATTTCTGAACTTATTCTTTCAGGCAGGGTAAAAGAGGGGGAGGCCGTCGCCATTGATATGTCCGGTGGAGAAATCGCCGTCGTCAAGAGTGCGGCATAAAATAACCATGACAATAAAATCACTGACAACGGCGGGATTGCTCTTCTTCTTCATTTTTTCCCGACCCGCTGTTGCTGCACAACAGTCAGACAGCCTCTCTGTTAAAATTGGCCAGATGCTGATGATCGGTTTCAGAGGAACCACTCTTGAGGATGCTCCGGAAATTGCCGCCGATATAACAAAGCGCCGTATCGGCGGGGTTGTCCTCTTTGACTTTGACGTTCCAGCTCACTCTCATTCAAGGAACATCATCAGCCCGCAGCAGCTTGCCCGCCTGACACTTGAGCTGCAGAAGCTGGCGAACATTCCGCTTCTTGTAGCCATCGATCAGGAAGGAGGAAAAGTCAACCGTCTTAAACAAGCCAGAGGATTTCCTCCCAGCGTTTCTGCTGCGTATCTTGGCAGGCTGAACAATCCCGACAGCACGTCTTCAGCTGCCTCACAGACCGCCCGAACACTCAAAACCATGCATATCGGGATGAATCTTGCCCCAGTCGCCGATCTCAATACCAATCCCGACAACCCTGTTATCGGCAAGCTTGATAGAAGCTTTTCACCTGACCCGTCAGTTGTAATCAGCAACCTTCAACTGATCATCCAGGCATATCATATCAATGGCATTATTGCCACCTTGAAGCATTTTCCCGGACACGGCAGTTCGTCTTCCGACACACACCTTGATTTTACAGACATAACAGCAAGCTGGTCAGAAGAGGAGCTGGAGCCCTACCGTGTACTTATTGCTTCGGGTTACCCTGATGCCATCATGACCGCACATGTCTTCAATGGAAAACTTGACACTCTCTACCCGGCAACACTTTCAAAACAAACGCTCACTGGCCTGCTGCGTGATAAACTCCGCTTTAAGGGAGTTATAATCAGTGATGACATGCAGATGAAAGCCATTGCCGACCATTACGAGCTTGAATCTGCCATCCAACTTGCCATTAACGCAGGTGTCGATCTGCTGCTCTTTGGAAACAATGCCTCCTATGACCCAGCCATTGCCTCAAAGGCAACAGAAATAATCCGATCCCTCCTTCAAAAAAAAATCATTACACCGGAACGAATCGACCAGTCATATCAAAGAATCATGGAACTCAAAAACCGTTATCTTTCAGGAAAAAGATGAAAACCCTCTACCTTGTCCGTCATGCAAAATCCAGCTGGGCGAATGCAGAGACCGGCGATTTCGACCGGCCGCTGAACGAGCGCGGCCTGAAATCCGCCCCCTTGATGGCAACCCTCCTGAAAGAAAAGAAGGTCATCCCCGAGCTGATCGTGACAAGTCCCGCAAAAAGGGCAGTCACGACAGCAGAGATCTTTTGCGAAATCCTCGGATACCCGAAAGAACTTATCCAGCAAAGAATTGAAATATATGAGGGGGGAACCGGCAATCTGCTGAACATCGTTCAACAGCTTCCTGACAGCAGCAAAACAGTGATGCTCTTCGGGCACAACCCGACAATGACTGAATTCTCCAACCTGCTATCAGGAAACCACATCGACAGTATGGTCACCTGCGGCGTGGCTCGAATTGATATGTCTGTCGAATCGTGGAGAGATGCAGCTCGCAAAACAGGCAAGTTTGTCTGGTATGAATTCCCCAAAAAACACCATTAATCGATTAGTATCGCTCCTGTTTCGGATCCCGTGTCATGAGATCTAAAATCGCCTGCTCAGCCGGCTTGCCTTCAAAAAGCATCTCATAGACAGCCTGTGTAATAGGCATGTCAACTCCGACAGCCCTGCTCAGCTCAAAAACTGCTTTTGATGTGTGAACACCTTCGGCAACCATATTCATCTGGCTGATGACATCATCAAGCGAACGGCCCCGGCCGATCTCTTCTCCAACATAACGGTTCCTGCTGTGCCGGCTTAAACAGGTGACAACAAGATCACCAATGCCCGATAGCCCGGAAATAGTCAACGGATCACCGCCAAGCTTTAAACAGAGCCTTGATATTTCTGCAAGTCCCCTGGTAATAATGGCCGCCTTGGCATTATCGCCAAATCCTATGCCATCGGATATTCCTGCTGCAATAGCAATGATATTTTTGACCGAACCGGCAATTTCAACACCAATAATATCGGTATTGACGTAGACGCGGAACATATTGGTATGGAACACCTCCTGAACTTTTTCAGCGGTTTTAAGCGATTGAGAGGAGGCAACGACGGTGGTAGGCTGCTGTCTGGAAACCTCTTCGGCATGGCTTGGTCCGTACAAGGCTGCAACCTGTGCTGCCTGCAGAGCAGGCAGCACTTCAAGCAACACTTCCGACATGCGCTTTCCACTGCCAATCTCGATCCCCTTGGCAACATTGACCAGGATTTTTCCATCCAGAGGAAGATCTCTGAACCCGAGAAGCGTCTCGCGCAGTGCCTGGGAAGGTACCGCGGTTACAATCATCTGCGACCATGCAATAAGATTTCGCAAATGATCAACGACCTGCAGATTTTCAGGAAAATGGACACCCTTGAGATATCGGATATTTTCGCGTTCAGCCTCAAGCAGTGCGGCAAATTCCGGCCTGTGAGCCCAAAGCCGCACCTGATAACCTTTTTTTGCAAGAAGCACGGCAAGCGTGGTTCCCCAACTTCCGGCACCCAATACGCCAATATTCATCAAATGTCAGGAAATCATGAATGCTTTCCGAAGGTCACACGGCTTTCTGTACCGGAAATCAGCCTTCTGATATTTGCCCGATGAGTGTAAAGAATTGCAAAAGCGACAATAAGCCCGAAAATCATAAGATGATAATCAAGACTGTCATGAAAAGAGACGGGCGAACCGAAAAGCCTGATATAATAATCAAGGCCGCCGCCAAGCTCAAAAATATATTTTCGGATGGCAATAATCAGGGGAAAGGCGATTGCCGCAAGCATTGAAGCAACAGAAACATGGCGGGAAATATAGACCGTCATGAAAAAAATACCGACAACCATAAGCATGCTTACGGGAGCAATCCCGATAAGCATACCCGCAGCGGTACTGACACCCTTGCCCCCCTTGAATCCGGCAAAAAGAGTAAACACATGACCGATGACGGCGCTCATTCCGGCAAGAAGCCGCAGGGCTACCTCATTCATGTCAGGAAATGAACCGATCGGGTGATTTCTGAAAAAGGCAACAACAGAGACCGCAGCAATAACGCCCTTGATTATATCAATTAACGTTACAACAAGTCCGGGCTTCCAGCCAAGCACCCTGAAGGCATTGGTACCACCGGCATTACCGCTGCCGAAGTTCCTGATATCAATTCCTTTGAGCATTTTTCCCGCAATAATGCTGGTAGGAATGGAGCCGATGATGTAGCTCACCACTAAAATAGCAAGTAAAGTCAGCATAAACTTTTCTGATTATTACTTTATTGCAAGAAAAAAAAGAAATAGCTATCACCTACTGCTTACATAACCAATAATGTACGCATTTTCCTGCTGTGATTTCAAGCAGGAGACGACTCTGTCAACTGCTTTTTTTTCAACAATCATCACCAGTCCAATACCGAGGTTGAACGTCCTGCGCATATCCTCTTCAGGCACATGACCCTCCCTGCGGATAATATCAAAAATCAGCGGCTCCGGCCATGACTTCCAGTCAACATCAAGCATCAAACCTTCAGGCACAATGCGCATGGTATTACCCATCAGCCCCCCGCCGGTAATGTGCGACAACCCTCTGATATCAGGTGAACCAAAGAAGGGCTCAATAACCGAAAGATAGGAGCGGTGAACCTTCAGCAGCTCTTCGCCAACCGTTCCGTCAAGCCCGGTATAAGTCTGCTGCATCCTCCCCTCAAAAACTTTTCTTGCCAGAGAATACCCGTTCGTATGGAGACCGGTCGAAGGAAGACCGATAAGCACATCATCCGCCCTGATTGCAGAACCGTTGATAATTTTTTCATGATCGACAACCCCCACGATTGAGCCGGCAAGATCAAAATCCCTCTCATGATAAAGCCCCGGCATCTCCGCAGTTTCACCGCCGATAAGTGCACAGCCATTTTCGCGGCAGGCACTCACCATACCGGTAACCACTGCAGCGGCATTGGCTGGAGAAAGCTTTCCGCAAGCGTAGTAATCGAGAAAAAAGAGCGGTTTTGCCCCGCAGACGAGAATATCATTCGTGCAGTGATTGACAAGGCATGAACCGACACTATCATACACGCCGAGTTCAATGGCAATCTTGAGTTTCGTACCGACACCGTCAATACTGCTGACAAGCACCGGCTTTTTATACAGGGAGAAGTCAGGCTGAAAAAAACCTCCAAAAGCTCCGATATCTGTGATAACGCCGGAGGTAAACGTCTGACGAACCTGGGGTTTGATCATGCGGACAAACTCTTCGCCTGCATTGATATCAACTCCGGCTTTTTTATAGTCCATGTCTCTCTCCCTACCCCTTGTTATTTTTCTTTTACAACCGCTGCGCACTGCAGGCTCCCTGCCGGTGCTTCAAAAATGCCCTCATTCTGCCGTCCGGAAAAAAACTCCCTGTGCAGATTGTTGACCGCAATACCAACCTCAGGCTCTTCAACCACAAACCCGACATTTATTTCCGATGCACCCTGAGAGATCATCCTGAGATTAACATCCTTCAATGCACTGAAAATCCTGCCTGCCACACCTCTCGACATGCGGAGATTATCGCCAACAACACTTATTGTTGCAACATTATGCTCTCTGTCAACCTCTCCAAAACTTTCCAGATCGTGAATCAGCTCTTCACTGAAGCTTTTTTCGTCAACAGTGAGAGATACCGAAACCTCGCTGGTGGAGATCATTTCCACCGACACCCCGTAACGGGCAAAAATACCAAACAATTCATTCATGAAACCATGACGGCCAAACATCCTATTGGAACGTACATTGATAATGCACTGCCCTCTTTTAACCGCAATTGATTTGACCAGACCGCCGTAACTCATACCCGAAAGTCTTTCGGGGTCATTGGTAATAATGGTCCCTCTGGCATCAGGATGCACCGAGTTCAAAACGTAGACCGGTATATTTTTCTGCACTGCCGGCGCAATGGTATCGGGATGCAATACCTTGGCTCCAAGATAGGCAAGTTCCGCTGCCTCAGAGAAAGTCATCACCCTGATGCTTCTCGCTTCGGGCACCAGCCTCGGATCGCAGGTCATGACGCCATCAACATCGGTCCATATCTGGATCGCGTTATCATTGAGCCATGCACCAAGCAATGCTGCTGAAAAATCAGAACCGCCTCTGCCAAGCGTTGTGGTCTTTCCGCTTTTGGTTGCTCCTATATAGCCCTGGGTAACGACAACTTTTCCCTGTTGAAGCAATGGGCTGATAATCCTGCGGACATTCTCTTCGCACACATCGTTGATGGGACGGGCAAAACCGAAATTATCATCGGTAATCATAACCGTGCGGACATCAATCCACTCAACATTATATCCCTGTTCCTTCATGGCCGCAGCAAACACCGTAGTAGAAAGCAGTTCTCCAAATGAACAGAACATATCCCTGGAACGCTCGGTAAGCTCACCCACAATATCAACACCTTTAATCAGCATTTCAAGACGTCCGGCAAGCTCTTCAATCCTGACAGCAGCCTCTTTTTTCGATACCTCACTTTTCATCAGTTCATCAAGCAGAGCAAAGTGGAAACTTCGCACCTCAGCAGCAAGTCCCATCGCCTCATCAAGAGCACCACGCCCGGCAGCATCGGCAATGTGAACCAGCTTATTCGTGATACCGCTGCATGCACTCAGCACCACCAGCGGCACCGCGTTCTTCTGTTCCCGAGCCACAATCGAAATAGCCTGCTGCATAGCCCGAGCAGATCCGACTGAGGTACCACCGAATTTCATCACCGCCATATCTATTAAACAAATGAGTTAACTGTTATCTTACTCTTGTGTGCTTCACTTATGATTACTCATGACAGCAATCCTTGAGCACTCAATATCTTTTAATAAAACCGCAAAATCTCTTGATACAAAGCGACCGCTTTAAGGCATCAATGCCGTCATTGTGTACGCCGTGTAAAACTGCTCTCCTTTTCGGCACCCTGATATGGATTCTGTTCAGCGTAAGCGGCTGCCAGAGTTTCCGGCCAGGTTCAGGGTACAATATGGAGAGCAAATATAGTTTAAAAAAAAGAAAATCGTATATCTCCTGTATACCGGAAGGAAGCAGTTCCCCCGTCGCCAGACACCTTCCGTTAAAGGTGACGGAACAATCGCTTGAACAGCTCTTTTCATCAATTGATGACCACCTCGGCACCCATTACAGGCCAGGCGGAACAACCCCTGAAGGCTTCGACTGCTCGGGATTTGTGCAGTATCTCTACAAACAAAACTTCCGGATGCTCCTGCCGCGTACTTCCGGAGAACAGGCACTGCTCGGCACTATGGTGCCGAAACAACACCTGCAACCCGGCGACCTTGTTTTTTTCAGCAGTGATGGCAGCAGAATCGACCATGTCGGCATCTTTATCGGTGAAAACCGATTTGCTCATGCAGCAACTGGCGGCATCATGGTCAACCTGCTTCTGGATCGGTATTATAGCCTCCATTACGCCTGTGCATCCCATCTGATAACGACAGAGTGAGTCCTTCACCAGGGAAAACCCTATATTCATGTTCAGCGTATCTCCTTTAATCTGCCGAACTGTTGTTATGCCCCAACCAGGAACACACCATTTTATTGAACTGGCTTTTGAAATAAGCTCCACCCTCCATGAACTTTATATTGCCCAGCTTATCGGAGAGGGTGTAGAATATTTTCAGGAAGAAGACAACAAGCTCCTGGCATATCTGCCGGAAACCGAATGGACTGAAGAGAGGGAGCAATCCTTTCGTACCATTCTGATGGATAGGTTTGGAACCATTCCCCCGTATCAGGCAACCTTCATGGCCGATAGAAACTGGAATGCCGAGTGGGAAGCAACCCTGCAACCCATCGAAATCTCCGATCGCCTTTTGATTGTCCAGAAAAGCAGTGAAATCACACCAAAATCCGGACAGATTGTCATTGAAATCAACCCAAAAATGTCTTTCGGTACTGGCTATCATGCCACAACACGACTGATGCTGCGGCAGATGGAAACCCTTGACCTGACAAACAATAAAATAATGGACATCGGCACCGGCACCGGCGTCCTTGCCATTGCGGCCCGTAAACTCGGCAACAGCCTGCCCATTCTCGCATTCGACAACAACTCCTGGTCTGTCGAAAACGCCCTTGAAAACATTAAGGAGAACAATGCTCAGGATATCACCATCAAGCTCCTCGATGCAGAAGAAGATCTTGTTGTAAATCTCAAAGAGGGCTACGACCTTATCCTTGCCAATATCAATAAAAACGTGATCGACCGAATTCTGCCCGTTATCCGGAAATACGCACCCCGGGCACCAGTGCTGCTCTCCGGAATCCTTGTTTACGATGAACCCTGGCTGAAAAAACTGATCAAACGCCTCAACTACACGATTGAAAAAAACATCTATGAGGACGAATGGCTCTCAAGCTTTATAAAACCACTATGAAAAGAGTTTCATGCATTGATATCGGCACCAACACTGCCCTCCTGCTGATTGCCGACCTTGAACCCGAAAGCGGTACCATTCATCCGGTCTGCCACCAGCAGACCATTGTACGGCTTGGAAAAAATGTGGATGCAGAGAAAATCATTGATCAAGCGGCACTGCAACGACTCATCGACTGCCTTTCCGCATACCGACGGATCAGCGATGAATATGATGCAGAGAAGATTATTGCTGCAGGCACCAGTGCCCTGAGGGATGCAGAAAATCACTTTGAGGTCATAAACAGGGTAGCCCGAGAGACCGGTATTACCATACGATGCATTGCCGGACATGAAGAGGCTGAACTGACTTTTTTCGGAGCGGTTGGCGGCATAAGCAACATTCCCGACCTCTTCACCGTCATCGATATCGGAGGCGGAAGCACTGAAATCTCTATGGGTTCGGCCAATGCTCTGGAAAAAAGCGTAAGCCTCAATATCGGGTCAGTAAGACTGACTGAACGGTTTTTCACAACACTGCCTCCACCTCAACAAGAGCTGGATGCCGCCAAAAAGAGCATTAACGATCTCCTCACTTCAAGCCTTCTACCCTTTTTCGCCGCAAGAGAGCATGTCTATGGCGTTGCAGGCACTCTCACCACCATCGCCCAAGTCAGCCAGGGACTAAAACGCTTTGATGCTTTCAAAGTGCACAACTATCCCCTCAGTTTCCATGAGGTGCGCGCTTTTCTCGAACATCTGAAAAAGAGCAACCTTGAGCAGATCATCCAGCTCGGCATCCCCGATGGGCGAGCCGACGTCATCACTATGGGAACCCTTATCCTGCATCAGTTCATGCGCCTGCTTGGGGTAGCAGAAATCCGTGTCAGCATTCAGGGGCTGCGCTTCGGTCTTGCACAGAAAGAGCTGCTTCGTCTCCAGGAAAACATCTGAGGGCATATATGCAGATTGGATGGCCTTCCCTGTCCCGGGTAAAAAAGAGAAAGGCTCTTTCACTTTCAAGGAGCCGATATTTTTTTCTCAACTCTTCCGGTGAAAGAGGAAAATCGCGCCGCTGAATGCTTGCCCCTTTAATGGCATGAAGCTCCAGAAAACCCCTGAAGCTTTTCGGCTTGTAGGGAACAACCTCTATCATGCGGAAACTTCTCCCTGGGAAAGCCTCTATTTTGCACTCAGAGGTGAGATAATCAACACTTTTGTTGACAAACTCAAGGCTGTAATCCCTCGCAAGCACAGACGAAAGCCGCCCTTTGATAATTGCAGGATCAGGTTCATAAATATACTCCTTTACCGAAGAGGCAAGAGGTCGCCCAACCACACCATCTCCCACTATTTCATTAACAACCTCCGAATCCGACGAGAGGCAGACCGCCTTGACCATCACCGCTTTCTCGCGAGCCTCCTGATCAAGCAGCAGAAGAATCTCCTTGCATTCATTGTCTACCGAAACCACAATAATCGTATGCAAAGCAGGCAATAGCATTTTCAATCCACTTATCTCAAGAGCCGGTGATGCCTTGATGCATACCCACCTCGCCTTACAGAGCATCATATCATGAAAAGCCACAACATCCGGACTCGCCGCCTCAAGCGCTATAGAACGACGCCCCTGCTCCCGACGTGCCGGATCAACAAAGATCCAGTCAAAACAATCATCCGGATAAGACAACAGGAACTCGATGCTGTCACTATGCTTTACTTTCACATTGGATATCCCGCACCGTTTCAAGTTATGCTCCACCACAGCACAAAGCACCTGATCACGCTCACAGTAAACCACCTCCAGAAACACCCTTGCCAAAAACATCGTATCGACACCCAACCCCCCACTCAAATCAATCACCCTCTTCCCCGACATAAAAGAAGCCTTGTACTCTGCAGCTCTCTGCCCGGAGGACTGTTCAAGTGCCAACGGTGTATAAAGCAGGTTGTGCTGTGAAAGTGCAGGCAGCTTTTTTGCAGCCCTTTGACGACACCCAATCTGTTCCGCCATCGCCCGCACCGGCAACTCCTTCCTGTCATGAAACTGCATGGCAAATGCCGCAGGGTCATCGGATTGGTGTAAATGTAACATCGACTGAGCCTCCTGTTCAAGAAGACTCTGCAGTTCATCGAAGGTCATGAAAGATTGTGAATTTTCTTGATCTATACCCTTTGTTATAATCCAAAGCAATCACCACAATGAAAGTTAGAACAATTATCTCATACGGATAAAACTTTGAGAAAAACAATGACAGCAATAACCAAGGATGCACAAGCCATCATAAAAATTGACCGGCTTGTCGAAGAGTGTACAAAACTTGATCCTGTCGAGGAAAGACAACTGGCAGAAGATGGCATAGCTTGGGAAATAGATACATGGTCTGAATACAGCGGCCCTGCAAAAAAACTACTGGTTGGAAATCAGCCAGGTACGAATCAGTTGAACTGACTTGTAAAAAGAACCGTTTTCTCAGTTCTCTTCAAAATAGTCTGAATCGAGGCGCTTCAGTTCATACACAGCATCAGTGGCAACCCCAACCCCGAAATCAATCATTAAACCTGCAAGTTGGCGTCCATCAATCAGGATGATCTTGCTCTCAATTGCAGACACAAACTCATGCGCGCTTTTTGAAAAATCAGATGTGGTAATAAAAACTCCTTTACGGGCACGCTTGCCCTGCAACGCCCCGGCAAACTTCTGGATATCTGGCCGTGAGACGGTGTTTTCCCATCTTTTTGCCTGAATGTAGATGATATCAAGACCAAGACGATCTTCCTTGATAATACCGTCAATACCTTCGTCACCACTCCCGCCAACAGCTTCACCTGCATCTTTTATCGATCCACCGTACCCCATTTTTACCAGAACTTCGATCACAACCTTCTCAAAAAAAGCAGGATGAGATGATTTTAACTGAATAAGAAGTTCATCGACAAGATTTTCACGAAGCGCCATGTACGCATCTTCAAGGCGTTCAGCAGGTGTTTTTATCTCCTGCTCTTTTGGATGCAGATCATCATTGGACTGGTTATTCTGTTGTGACTCACGAACAGGACGGTATTCCGGAAACTTGCGAAGAAAAGCAATATTGATTTCGTTCGGTGACTCTCCCAAAACAGCTTTCCCTCTTGCAGTAATGCGAAAAACACCACGCCGGACATTATCGAGAAGAAGCGCCATCTTCATATGTGCCCTTGCCCAGGCAACACGATTATAAAAAACACGTTGTGATGCTTTCGGCAGCATTTTGTTAAGCTCGTCAGGAGTCAATCTGTATTCGCGGGCCAATACCTCTATCACTTCCCCGTTGGTGTGTTCTTGCCCGTCACTGCAAAGCCTGAGCAACGGCAACATGATGCTCTGAAAATCTGGAATCGCCATTTCGCACTCACTTTTTATTATGCAATTCTATATCTCTTCTCCTTTTTTCCTTCGGGCATTTCTTAATATACTTTCCGTAAAGATATCTCGCCTTGAGGAGGTGGCGATACATGAAAACCGAGGAATTTGACAAGGCATTTGATGATGGTTCAGATATCACACATTACCTTGATCTTGACAAGGCACGTCGCATAAAGCAACAGCATAAAAGGGTGAATGTGGATTTTCCAGTCTGGATGATTGACTCGCTTGACAAGGAAGCAACCCGTCTTGTGGTATCGCACCAGTCGGTGATAAAAATATGGCTTGGTGAACGCCTTCAACAGCAGAAGTGAACCCTCACCCTTTCCACAATTGATTCATCATAATCAAAGATAACAATCCCTTTTTGCGCAAGAATATCCATAAAACTGATCCGATGACATCCTGCTAGATCTGCAGCTTTTCCCAATGAGAGTTTTTTCTCCTGAAAATAGTTTATTGCCGCCATGAGACGAATCTCTTGTGCCAAATCCTGTATACCAATCTTGAGCGAGGCCAGCAAATCCTGGGATACTTCAAATGTCATTGTTTCGATCATAGTGAAACTCCTTCATAAAAATCGTTCGAACTACATTGATGCGCTCTGTTTCTTGTTTCAAACTTAATCTGTTCATAAAGATAGCATGTTGTAAAAGCTAAGGGATTTATAACTTTTCAACAATTCATTTGAATGAGTAAAAAGTAGCGAAGGCAAAAGGAGAAAATACCCTACTGATATCGCTTTTCGATACGGAGCTTCTCAATACGGGAGTAGAGTGTTTTCGGGTGCATGGCAAGCCGCTCCGCCGCTCCGCCGGCACCACTCACCCGACCTTTTGAACGTTCGAGCGCATCAACAATCAGCTCTTTTTCCATCAAGGCAACATCAAGTTCAAAATCACGCATGGTTTTAGCCTCACCTGCAAAGGAGCGTTCAACGGAAAGCTCAGGAAAAGAAAAAATCGTTGAAAAATCAAGCGATGACCCTGCTGAAACAATGACAGCCTGTTCCACAATATGAGCAAGTTCGCGAATATTACCCTTCCACTCACGGGTGACCAGATGCTTCATATCACGCTCCTTGAACATGAGGAGAGGTTTGCCGAATTCCCTTGAATATTTTGCTGCAAAGTGTGTGGCAAGCATTGGTATATCATCACGCCGATCACAAAGTGACGGGATGGTAAGAGGAAAAACATTGAGACGAAAAAAAAGATCCTCCCGAAACCTGCCTTCAGCAACCTCCTTGGCAAGATCACGGTTCGTGGCGGCAATAACACGCACATCAACCTTGATCACCATTTTCCCGCCAAGCCTTTCAAACTCACGCTCCTGAAGCACACGAAGCAGCTTTGCCTGCAGTTCAAGCGGCAGCTCACCAATTTCATCAAGAAAAACAGTACCTCCTTCAGCCAGCTCAAACTTGCCGATACGCCTTTCTATAGCACCGGTAAAACTTCCTTTTTCATGACCGAAAAGTTCCGATTCAATAAGCGTTCCGGGCAATGTTGCACAATTAATCTTGATCAATGCACGCTTCCGGCGGCTTGAAAGATTGTGAAGCGCACGAGCAAACAGCTCTTTTCCTGTACCTGTTTCTCCCTGAATCAGCACGGTGGCATCGGTAGATCCAACCTGACTTACCCGTCGCAATACCGCCGCAAGTGGAGCGCTGCTGCCGATGATTTCTTCAAAATTATGATCGGCCTTGATCTCCTCAATCAGACAGGTACGTTCCCCTTCGAGCTTACGGCGGAGCTCATCGATCTCCTCAAATGCAAGATAGTTCTGCAGCGCAAGGGAGAGCTGCGGTACAATCAGGTTAACTGTAGCCTGGTCGTGCTCATCAAAAGAGCGTGACGTATCGGAAATAATCAGACCTGCCCGACTTCCGGGAGTATCCCATAACGGAACTGTTATCAGGGAGCATACACCAAATTTATCTCTGGCAATCGCAAGTATGCGGTATGTTGAACAAAGCCGAAGGAAAGCCTCTCCTCCATAGCACCCCGGATTTGTAATCAATGAAAAACTCTCCTTTGCGATCTCTTCAAAATCTGTAACATCAAGCTTTTCAGCCGAAGAAACCGGAAAAAATCCACTGCCATCTTCGCGCATGAAATTATCGTAAAGACGAAACCTGCCATCATCGCCCAATACACGAATACCCAGAAAAGAACACGGCACCAGTTTATCGATCTGCTCACAGACAGCAAGGAGCATCCGGTTCCTATCCTTTATGGTAAGCAGGGCGTTGTTAACGGCAAGCTGCATAACAGTCTGTGCTTCACGAAGACGGAGCTCTTCGTAGGCCAGGGTATTGCTTACTGCGACAGCAATTGGCGATGACAGTGTGGAAAGCAGTTCTTTATCGCTTTCAGACCAGTTTTTTTCATCTTTTGACACAAAATTCAGAAACCCGACAATCTTTCCACCTGTCCGAAGCGGCGACAACACAACCTGACGCATACCGACATCGTAAAGAACATGCGGTACAGGAAAATCTGCAGGATAACGATCAAGAACCTCTTTAATGGTGAAAACAGAAACAGACGAATCGGCCATGTGCGGCTCAATCCATGACCCGGCGATTGGCCTTTTTTTGCGCTCAATTCCTTCAGGAACCTGAAATCGCAGCATTTCAAAAATAACATTGCTGTACCGCCGCTCCTTGTCGAAAGTGATAATCACGACAGAATCAAATTCAAATACCAGGCGCAGCTTGTCTGTAACAATGCGAAAAAGTTCGTCAGGATCGCGAATTGAGCCAACAGCATCACTGATATACTGCATGAGACGGTGGGCTTCATGAACAGAAGAAATAATCATAACAGTATAGCAAAGTCAGGATATTCTGAAATATTAAGAATACAGTATAGAGAATTTTCTGATTATTTCGGAATACTGAAATCACAATAAAAATTGAACATCCATACACAGCAAGGATTGCAGCTGTTATTTGCCCGTTTGCGGCTATCTGGCATTCAAATTGCAGATTAAGTGTTCATGACATGTGCAACCCGATGTTTTTTTTGATGTGTCGGCACAATAACGGAACAAATCATCGAGCTATTATGAACAGAATTCTGACCAGAACTGCCGGCATCGCAGCAACCGTAATCATGCTTGCCTGTCCGTTACTGGCGGCCGTTGCTGAAGCGCCAGGAGATGAGGCGCTTACGATTGAAAAAACGATTCGACTTGTCCAGGAAAACAATCATCTCCTCAAGGCAGGAGCAGACGAAGTAAGGGCTGCGAAGGCTCGAATTACCCAGAGCAGAAGTGCATATCTTCCACAGATATCTGCCAGCGCAGGATATACCTATCTTGACCCTGTCTCGGAAATGAGTCTCTTTGGAAGCCCCATGCTCAAGTTTGCACCTAATGACAACTATGAAGCCAAAGTCACTGCACGGGCAATCGTGTTCGATTTCGGAAAAAGAGGCTCTACTGTAAACCTTGCGTTGACAGGCAAAAAAACTGCAGAACAATCACTGGAAATCTCCCGAAGAGATCTCTCGTTTCAGGCTGTCCAGCTCTTTTACGGCATTATTTTTTTACGGGAAAACATAACGGTGGAGCAGAAAGAGATAACCGCACTCAGCAAGGCTCTTGAGTTCACTAAAAAACGTTACCAGACAGGCGCTGCAACCAGATTTGATGTTTTGTCCACCGAAGTTCGAATCGCCGCTGCCAGAAGCAAAATGCTCGACTTAAAACAGGAGTTGCTCCGTCAGGAACTGACCCTGCGGCATCTGGCCGGCATAGCAGACAATTCGCCTCTCAAAATTCAGGGTTCTTTTTCTATAACTCCTGTAGATCGCAAAGATGTCGAACTTCTCACACAGGCATTGGAGCAGCGTCTTGAGATGAAACTTTCCATTGAAAATGAAAAAGCCGCCAAGCAGCGGCGCTCCATTGCCATGAAAGACGGACTGCCTGTAGTGTCAGCGAGCGCATCGTACGGCGTCACGAATGGCCTTCTGCCCGATATTAATGAAATACGTCAGAATTTTGTTGGAAGCCTGAAACTGGAGGTACCTCTTTTCAGCGGATTTAAAACCAGTGCTGAACGCCAGGAGGCGACAGCCCTCATGCACGCAGCCGCTCAGCGAAAATTCGATACGGAACAGCAAGTGAGAAGTGATATTGAAGAGACGATTCATGCAGTCAAGAGCTCATCAGAAAAGATCATAGCGACCGAAACACAGGTTCAGCAGGCCAAACTTGCCGCCGAACATGCACGGGTTCGTTACGAAAACGGCATGGCTACGGTACTTGACCTCCTTACTACCGAAGCATCTCTCTCGGAGGCAGAACTTGCGAAACTTCAAGCTGACTATTCCTATGTGATGAGCAACTATACCCTGAAACGAGCAACCGGGGAAATATTCTGGTAACATGACAATATCACTCAAAAAAATTATCTGCGCGGTTGACTTTTCCGTGGCTTCAGATTCTGTGGTGCGCTATGCAGCCACAATGCACTGTACAGGTGCGGAGCTCATCATACTCTATATTGCACCAGAAATCAATTGTGATGATCACCTTCTAAGGACACGCTTGCATGACTTTTCGAGATACAGTGAAATGCTTTCTCAAAACAATGTCCAAGCCATTTTTGAGGTGCAATACGGCGAACCGGCAACATGCATTCTTGGCTATGCAAAAGAGCATAACGCAGACATGATTTTGCTCGGATCCCACGGGAAAACTGATATCGCCCGCCTTCTGGTGGGAAGCACAGCAGAAACTGTGATGCGCAAGGCATTCTGCCCCGTTGTGATTCTGAAAACGCCAACGATCAACTTAAAGAGTGCAGAATAAAAGGTTCCGCAACGATACTTTTCACGACAACAACAAGAAATAATATGGAACAGCCTGAATCAAAAACAATACCAGAAAACAAGAACTCCGAAAAAGACACGACGAAGGCTTCGAATCCGCTGCGAATCATTATTGCAGGTGTTTTTATTGCGGTCGTACTTATCTGGGGAGGTACAAGCATTTATCACTCTTTCCAGTACGAAGATACGGACAACGCTCAGATAGAAGGTGATGTCTATCCGGTCATTTCACGAATTCCCGGAAAAGTGCAGGAGGTTCTTGCGAGGGATAACCAGCAGGTTCATACGGGTGATACCCTTATCCGGCTTGAAGCAGCTGACTATGAAGTGCGTCGGGACATTGCCGCTGCTGCTGTGGAGAGCGCCAAGGCCGCTGTAAAGGCAACGACCAATCAGGCAAATGCCTCAAGTGCTTCGGCAAACGCTGCTGCAGCAACAAGCAGAAAACAGCAGGCAGACCTTCGCCGGGGCGAAAATCTCCGGCAACAGGACGTCATTTCACAGGCAGAGTTCGATGGTGTGAGTGCTGGAGCACAGGCTGCTTCAGCACAATATTCAGCTGCAGGGAACCAGTATCAGGCTGCTCTTGCCCAGATTCCGCTGCAAAAAGCAGAAGTTAAAAGACGTGAAGCTGAACTGCGCCAGGCCGAGCTTCAGTTATCATACACGACGATTACGGCTCCGGCCAACGGTCAGGTTTCGAAAAAAAATGTGCAACCCGGACAATATGTAGCTCCAGGGCAGCAGCTCATCGGAATTGTCGGAAGCAAGGAGCTTTGGGTTGTGGCTAATTTCAAGGAGACCCAGCTTGAAAAAATACATCCCGGACTGCCTGTGATTATCAAAGTTGATGCATTTCCTGATAAAGAGTTCAAAGGGAAGGTGGAGTCTCTATCATCGGGTACCGGCGCAAAATTCACACTGCTTCCACCCGACAATGCAAGCGGCAACTTCATAAAGGTTACGCAACGTGTTCCAGTCAAAATCGTCTTTACAGAAAAGCCTGACAAGGATCATCAGCTTGCCGCGGGCATGAACGTGGTTGTGGATGTTAAGGTGAAATAAGATGGTTGAGGCAGATTCCTCACCCCGCAAGAGGGATTCGGAATGACAAAAATACATGAATGAAAAGATGAATCCTGGAGGTAACGCACGAGAGCAACAATAACTGGCTAGAGAGCGTAAGCAAAAGTAAATGTCATCCCGAATCCCCCTTGCGGGGTGAGGGATCTCAACAATGACTGACAAGACAGCCTAAGCAAAAGCAACGAATGGCAAGAGTTGAACAACAGAATGGTGTATCGGTCGCGGCAATGCTGCCGAATCCAGCGCATACCTATGACACCGGATTCAGGAAAATAATCATCACCTTGACAGTGATCGTGTCGGCCATGCTTGAACTGATCGATACGACCATTGTGAATGTGGCGCTCACGCAGATCAGCGGGAATCTTGGTGCGAGTATTGATGATGTCGCCTGGGTCGTTACAAGTTACGCCATTGCCAACGTTATTGTAATTCCCCTTTCCGGCTTTCTTGGCAACCTGCTCGGACGGCGAAACTACTATATCGGTTCGATTCTTCTTTTTACCTTTGCGTCTCTGCTTTGCGGAATGGCCCCAAACATCTGGGCACTGGTGATTTTCCGCTTTCTTCAGGGCCTGGGGGGCGGTGCGCTTCTGCCGACATCACAGGCTATTCTTTACGAAACATACCGGCCCGAAGAGCGTGGCAAGGCGACCGGCATCTTTTCCATGGGACTGGTGCTCGGCCCTACCATAGGACCGCTTCTCGGGGGCTTTCTTGTAGACTATTTTGCCTGGGAGTGGTGCTTTTTCGTCAACATTCCGGTCGGCCTGCTTGCCGCATGGTCTGCGTTCACCTTTCTCAGGGAACCGAAAGTGAAGCACGCCGTTTCCAAAATCGACTGGACCGGCATTGGGCTTCTTGCTGTCGGCATTGGATCGCTGCAGTTCATTCTCGAACGGGGAGAGGCGAAAGACTGGTTTGAAACCGACTATATCATCTGGTTTACCATCATCGCAGCTGTTTCGCTCATTGCTTTTGTCTGGTGGGAGCTGCATACCGAAGAACCCGCCGTGGATCTGCGAGTACTGGCCCGAAGCAAGAACCTGGCAATTGGCGCAACGCTTACCTTTATCGTAGGGTATGGCCTCTATGGATCGCTCTTTGTCTTTCCTGTCTTTGTGCAGCGGCTGCTCGGCTTTACTGCGCTGATGACAGGACTGGTTCTTTTTCCGAGCAGTGTTGTGACAGGAATAATCTCGCTTCCGCTGGGCATCGCCATGCAGCGAGGCATCAACCCTAAAAAGGTTATGGCTGTCGGTATGGTGTGCTTTACATTTTTCTGCTGGGAACTCGGTCAGCAAACGATGCAGTCGGGAGCGGAAAACTTCTTCCTGGTACTGCTTCTTCGCGGTTTCGCGCTTGGCTTTATTTTCATTCCCGTTACCATGCTCGCTGTGGCAGGGCTGCACGGAAAAGACATCGGGCAGGCTACCGGGCTCAACAACATGGTACGGCAGCTTGGGGGTTCGTTCGGCATTGCGATTACCAATACCTATATCGCAAGGCGGGTTGCTGCTCACAGGGTGGAGCTTCTCAGCCACCTTTCGCCCTATGATACCCCTGCGGTCACGAGGCTTGACAGCGTGCAGCAGCTTGCGACCATGAAAGCAGGTTTATCACAGCATGAGGCTGAACTCGCAGGCATAAAAGCACTGGAAGGAACCGTTCTCGTTCAAAGCCACCATCTGGCTTACATGGATGCATTTATGCTCATCTCTCTCCTCTTTGCGCTCGCGTTGCCTCTGCTTCTTCTAATCAGGATTCCAAAAGGGGAAAAGGTCGACCTCTCATCGTCGCACTGATTTCTATTGCATCTTTCTGGTTCCCTGAATGTCCGGGACGAAATCAAGTACAACCGAATTCATGCAAAACCGTTTTCCTGTTGGAGGCGGCCCGTCATCAAAGAGATGGCCAAGATGTGAGCCGCACCTTCCACAGAGTGCCTCAGTCCTTACCATGCCATATGAACGATCCGGAAGATAGGTCACACTGCCTTTTCGAACCTCCTCAAAAAAACTTGGCCAGCCGCAGGTCGAAGCAAATTTCGCATCGGAGCGAAAAAGGGCATTCCCGCAAGCAGCACAGTAATAGGTGCCCTGACCGGTATAGTCCCAGAACTTGCCGGTAAACGAAAGTTCAGTCTTTTTTTGACGGGCTGTGGCATAAACTTCCGGAGAAAGTACCTTTTTCCACTCTGCATCCGACAGATTGAGTTTCGTGGTATCAGTACGGGAATAATAGGGATTGAAGGTGTCTTGCTTTTCCATGGTTCTAACGGTCTGAATTTTTTCCGCAGGTGCTGTAGAAGAGTACAGCAGCAGAGCAAACACAAGCAACAGAAAACAGAGCTGTTTCATCATAATAAAAAATAATATTCTCTTTCTGAGGGTTGTAACGCGACTCCACGCAAAAGGGTTCCTTTAACAGCAAATCCCTCAAAGAAACCACACTGCTTGTGTCAGACCTTCACAGTGCTTTGTAACGATTGTATGCTGAACGGACACTCCCGCTGGAGTAAACCAGAACCAGAGAGGCGAGGATTGTGACGATACATCCAATGCGAATGGCAAACCCTGTGCCGAAGTGTTCCGAAAGATAACCTATCTCAAGGTTCCCGATCGGCATGAACCCCATGAAAACCATCATATAAAGACTCATCACCCTTCCCCGGAAACGATCGTCTACCGTACTCTGAATGGTTGCACTCATGGTTGAGACAGCGGCGACAAGCCCGAAGCCTGCGATGAAAAGACAGAAAAACGCGACCGGCAGAAGCATTGTAAACGTAAACCCGATCAATGCAAGAGCAAAAAGAATATTTCCACCAGCAATAAAAACCAGCCGGTCGATTTTTCTGGAATATATGGACACAACCACAGTACCAACGACGGAACCAAGACCCGAAACTCCGTACAGATATCCAAGACCCGATGCACCCATCCCGAACCTGTGTTTTGCTATAACCGGAAGCATAGTCACGTAGGACCATGCGAAAATTGAAATAACGGCGATGAAAAGCACAATGGTTCGTATCAACGGATGCTCCCATGAATATTTCAATCCTTCCCTGATGGCCTGCAATGGATGGAGGGAAACTTTCGCCCCAACCTGTTCTGACAGATCCTTCATGGAAAGGAGGGAAATGATCACGGCAAAAAAACTTACTCCGTTAACAAGAAAAGCAACGCCCGTCCCTGTGGATGAAATAAGAAATCCTGCAATAGCGGGCCCTATAACCCTTGATACGTTATAGATAGCCGAATTCATCGCAATGGCCGATGCAAGCTCCTCCCTCTCGACTATTTCACTGAGAAAAGCCTGCAGGGCAGGGACATTGAGAGCATTGACGCACCCGAGAAGAAACGAAAGTAAAATGATGATCAGGATCGTTACCGTGCCGGTCATTGCAAAAACACCAAGGACAAAGGCGAGTATCATTGCAGAAGACTGAGTCCATAGCAGAATAGTGCGCTTCGGGTAGCGGTCAACTATTACACCTCCAAACAGAGAAAGAAATAGTGTCGGGAGGGTAGAGGCCGCAGCAACAACTCCAACGTCAAAAGCTGAACCGGTAATTTCAAGCACCAGCCAACCCTGAGCCACCATCTGAATCCATGTCCCAATCATGGAAATCACCTGGCCCGGAAAATATCGTCGAAAATTCCGGCTCCGAAATGCAGGAAAAGCTGCAAGCAATTGCCGTAAAACGCCTTTTTTCCTTTGAGGGTCCAGCTTATCCGGATTTGTTATCGTAGAGTCGTCAACAGATATGGTCATCGCAGCAAAACTTCTTCATTTATCTTCTTCATCAAAGCTCAAAGGTATTAAAAGAACGCCGAAAACGTGATGCTATTGCAACTAAAACAATACTGTTATTCTTTAAAAAATAATAGCAGTACATTGACGCAGCCGTTGCGAAAACCGTTACAGTTGCGACGGCGCTAACCGTTATCAACTAAAACAAAAAGGAGCTCTACCGATGAATGTAGTTAATCCGGAAGCTATCGGGTTATTTGGACTTATCGTCACTGTCTGGGTGTTCGGCCTTGAGCAGTTGGGATTCGGGCTTGACAAGAATACTGATCATGCAAAGCTGGGAAGGAATCTTGCCCATATCGCCCTTTATTTCGGCGGTGCTGCCCAGCTTTTCACCGCTGCCTGCCTCTACCTGTTCGATGTCGGGATGCCGCCTGAAGCAAGAATTTACGTCGGGACCATCTTTGCTACCTACGGGTTGTTCTGGGTTGTCGTCGCCATGCATTTCTACAACCCCGGCGACAAGAAAATCTACGCTCACCTGTTTCTCGGCATCTTTTTCATGACGGCGGTCTTCAGCTACAAAGCAATCCTGATGGGGAAAATATGGCCGTTGGGCACTGTTCTGCTGCTGATCAACCTCCTTACTATCCTGCTTCCGTTTGCCTGGTACAAACAGAATACACTCATAACAAAAATCTGCGGCGCAACCAATATTGCAATCGCCCTCTGCGCTCTGCCGCTTCTGTTCCACTCTCTTGGAGTGTAACAACCGACCTCTATTGCCCGAAACAACCATCGGTTTTTAGGTTGTTTCGGGCCGCCCCCACCCCCTTGCAACGCCACGGACTTTCAGCGATTATCCTTTTTAAAACAACATATGGACAGAGAAAGGTTATTTGAAGATTTCTCATGAATTGCTAATATAACAGCTGACCTGAAGCACGCGTCGCCTTACGTGTTCCTTCTTTTTTCAAGCACTTAAACCATGATACGCCATGAGCGCTCACATTTATAAGAAAATAGAAATTGTAGGTTCTTCGCCGACAAGCATTGAAGAAGCCGTCAATAATGCTGTTGCAAAAGCTTCTGAGTCAATCAGAAATATCAAGTGGGTTGAAGTAGTAGAAACCCGCGGTCATGTTGAGAACCAGAAAATTGCCTATTGGCAGGTGACCATTAAAATCGGCTTCACCCTTGATGAACATTGATCGAAACAACAGGATAATAACAGAAAAGGCACCTTTTAAAGGCGCCTTTTCTGTTATTTCCACGACACGATTATCAGCTGTCGAGGGAATAATCTTCCGGAGCCAGTGACCAGTGCTCTGGAGAAAGCCAGAGAGTGGAAAGCATAAGCTCCCTGATATGGGTGAACTCTTTGGGAAGCCGGTCATAAATCATGGCAAAAAGCTCCTCATGCGAAAGAAGCTCTTTCTTCCATGCTTCACGGTCTACCGACATCAGTTTTGAAAACTTCTCTGACGTCATCTCTTCAAGACCACTCCAATCGATCGACTCATACTTTGGCATCCACCCCAGCGGACTTTCAATCGCAGCAGCATGTCCACGCACACGTCCGACAATCCACTTCAGCACACGCATATTATCACCGAAACCCGGCCAGAGAAACTTGCCGTTTTCATCTTTGCGGAACCAGTTGACACCGAAAATTCTTGGCGGTTCCTGAAGAGTACGCCCTACATGCAGCCAGTGATTGAAGTAATCGCCCATATGATAGCCGCAGAAAGGAATCATGGCAAAAGGATCGCGGCGAACTTCGCCGATCGTTCCGGCTGCAGCAGCGGTTTTTTCAGAACCCATGGTTGCTGCAAGATAGACCCCGAAATTCCAGTTTGCAGACTGATACACAAGTGGAACCGTATCACCACGACGCCCGCCAAAAATAAAGGCACTGATCGGCACGCCCTTAGGGTTTTCCCAGTCGGGATCAAGCGAAGGGCACTGACTTGCAGGAGAGGTAAAACGGGCATTGGGATGCGATGAAACCCTTCCACAATCGGGAGTCCACCGATTACCCTGCCAATCGATAAGTTCATCGGGCGGAACCTTGGTCATTCCCTCCCACCAGACATCTCCGTCCGGGGTCATGGCGACATTGGTAAAAATACAGTTCTTTGAGAGAGTCGCCATCGCATTCGGATTTGACTGATCCGAGGTACCGGGCGCAACACCGAAAAAGCCATATTCCGGATTGATAGCATGAAGGCGACCATCCTCACCGGGCTTGATCCAGGCAATATCGTCTCCGATGGTAGTCACCTTCCAGCCTTCAAAAGAGTGGGGCGGAATGAGCATTGCAAAATTTGTTTTACCACAGGCACTCGGGAATGCTGCGCCAATATACGTTTTTTCACCTTCAGGAGATTCAACACCGAGAATCAGCATATGTTCAGCAAGCCAGCCTTCATCACGGGCCATGGAAGAGGCTATACGCAGCGCAAAACATTTCTTTCCAAGAAGCGCATTACCGCCATAACCACTGCCATAAGAGACAATCAACCTCTCTTCGGGGAAATGAACGATATATTTCTTTTCATTGCAGGGCCATGCAACATCAATCGCACCGGGCTCAAGCGGCGCACCGACAGAGTGCAGGCAAGGCACAAATTCTTTGGTTTCACCAAGCAGTTCCATGACGCTGCGCCCCATTCTCGTCATAATACGCATGTTGGTCACGACATAAGGAGAATCGGAAATTTCAACTCCGATATGGGCAATATGTGACCCGAGAGGACCCATGCTGAAAGGAATGACATACATGGTTCTGCCTTCCATACAGCCGGTGAACAGCTCATTGAGAGTCTCTTTCATCTCTTTGGGTGCAACCCAGTTATTGGTCGGACCGGCATCCTGGCGACGGAGGCTGCAGATGTAGGTCCTGTCTTCAACCCTTGCTACATCACTCGGGTCCGAACGACACAAATAGCTGTTCGGACGTTTCTCTTCGGAAAGTTTGATGAAGGTGCCGCTCTTCACCATCTGATGACAGAGGGTATCGTACTCTTCCTGAGAGCCATCGCACCAGTGGACAGAACTCGGCCGACAGAGATCGGCGGTTTGCTGAACCCACTGAATCAGCTTTTTGTTTTTCACATAATCCGGAGGATTAATCTGAAGTAACGTCATGATCTTTCTTTCATTGTCTAAAGGTTATACAAAAAAAACGTCCGCAACCATCACTGACTGCAGACGTATAAGAATAAAATTATGTCCGGATTGTTATTACCATCCGGGGCTGACAACCATCATTCATGTGATGAAGGCTTTATTTAGATATCCTGCGTTTCTTTTGAGCATCAAGAATAATTTGTTCAAACACCTCTTTACTTCGTGCGCCGGTAATGACCTGGATAATCCTGCCTGAAGAGTTAACAACAAAAGAGGTGGGAATTGCACGTATACCTCCATCAACATATCTGCTGAAGGCATTGACTATCTGCTCGTTAGCCATGACAACAGGATAGGTGATCTTGTTTTTTTTGATAAACTCGCGGATAGTCGGTTCGGTTTCATTAACCGCCACACCTATAAACGTAAAGCCTTTGCGACCGTATTGATGCTGAAGGGCAACCATATCCGGAATTTCTGAACGGCAGGGAGGACACCATGAAGCAAAAAAATTCACGATATAGGTTGTACCGGTAAGGTTTGCCGAACCTACTGGTTTTCGATCCAGTGAGACTACCGAAAACGCCGGCACCGGCGGCTGAGCATCTGCAGAAGGTTCAGCAGACAGCGACCAGGCCAGACCACACGACAAAACACAACTCACCATAACTGCCCGTAAAGCATACCTCACCATCTTTATCATTGTATTACTCAGTTCCCGTTAATAAAAAAGCAACATCACTGACACCTTCAACTGTTAATATACAATTCTTCTTTTTTTTGAAGACTATAAATGGGATGTATTTATCTTTGTGTTTCTTTATCAAAAAAATTATATTTCAACTCGATTTTTTTATATGCTTAGCCACCTTAGCTCAGTTGGTAGAGCAACTGTTTCGTAAATAGTAGGTCGTGGGTTCGACTCCCGCAGGTGGCTCGTAACCTGAAATGCCATTATAACGGGCGCCCAAGCACTGAAAAATTGAAGCCTGAACGTTTGATTACTCTATAAAATCCTATCCACACTGTCACTATGCAAGAAGGTAAGATTTCCCAGATCATCGGCCCAGTTGTTGATGTAGATTTTCCTGAAGGACAACTGCCGTCAATTCTGGATGCATTAACCATTACAAGAGCTGACGGCACAAAGCTGGTTCTTGAAACACAGCAGCATCTAGGAGAAGAGCGCGTGCGTACTGTTTCAATGGAGAGCACCGACGGTCTTGTCAGAGGGATCAGCGTCACAAATACAGGAAGACCGATACAGGTGCCTGTCGGCCCGGAAGTTCTCGGCAGAATGCTGAACGTTGTCGGCGAACCGATTGACGGACGCGGAGCAGTTCATACGGCAAAAACCTACTCGATTCATCGTCATGCTCCAAAATTTGACGAGATCTCCACAAAAGCTGAGATGTTCGAAACCGGCATCAAGGTTATTGATCTGCTTGAGCCTTACTCCCGCGGAGGTAAAACCGGTCTTTTCGGTGGAGCCGGTGTAGGCAAAACCGTTCTGATTATGGAGCTTATTAACAATATCGCCAAACAGCAGTCGGGCTTCAGCGTATTTGCCGGAGTTGGTGAGCGTACCCGTGAAGGAAACGATCTCTGGCACGAAATGATGGAATCAGGCGTTATCGATAAAACAGCCCTGGTATTCGGTCAGATGAACGAGCCTCCAGGCGCCCGTCAGAGGGTTGCATTGACCGGCCTCAGTATTGCCGAATATTTCCGTGATGAAGAAGGCCGCGACGTGCTGCTCTTCATCGACAATATTTTCCGGTTTACCCAGGCAGGTTCGGAGGTGTCAGCACTTCTCGGCCGTATGCCAAGTGCTGTAGGTTACCAGCCTACCCTTGCTACGGAAATGGGTGAACTTCAGGACAGAATCGTTTCCACCAAGAAAGGTTCTGTTACTTCGGTACAGGCCATCTATGTACCTGCAGATGATCTTACCGATCCGGCTCCTGCCACTGCGTTTGCCCACCTTGATGCAACGACTGTGCTTTCCCGTTCTATTGCAGAACTTGGTATATACCCTGCTGTTGACCCTCTTGACTCGACGTCACGTATTCTTGACCCCAACATTGTCGGCGATGACCATTATGACACAGCTCAGGCCGTCAAGCAGCTTCTGCAGCGCTATAAGGATCTTCAGGATATCATCGCCATTCTTGGTATGGATGAGCTCAGTGATGAGGATAAACTTGTAGTTTCCAGAGCAAGAAAAGTTCAGCGCTTCCTCTCTCAGCCATTCTTTGTCGCGGAGGCTTTCACCGGTCTTGCCGGCAAGTATGTCAAACTTGAGGAAACCATCAAAGGCTTCAAGGAAATAATCGCTGGCCGTCATGACAATCTGCCGGAAAACGCATTTTACCTTGTCGGAACCATTGAGGAAGCTATTGAAAAAGCAAAAACGCTCTAAACCAGGCAAGAATCATGGCGAATTCCGATAAAGGGTTCAAAATAGAGATCGTCACTCCCCAGAAGCTCTATTTTTCAGGGGAGGTTGTCAGTGTTACAGCACCGGGAGAGAACGGACAATTTCAGATACTGAAAAACCATGCTCCCCTTCTTTCCTCACTGAAAACAGGCAAGGTCAAGCTTGCTCTGGCAGATCGCACCGAACAATCATTTTCCATCTCGGACGGCTTTCTGGAAGTCAGCAGCAACAAAGCTATTCTCCTGACCGAAAATATTTCCTGATTTCATGCCCATGAATAAAAAACATCAGCATCTTTAAGGGTGCTGATGTTTTTTGGTTCTATGAAAAACCTTACCCCAAAAGCCCTGCGCAAGGGAGATACAATCGGGCTAATCTCCCCATCGTCACATTGCGCTTATCCTGAAAAAATCGGGCAGGCGATAAGCTATCTCGAAAATAACGGCTATAACGTTAAGCCTTCCGTCCATTTGAACCGTATTGATCCAGACCCCGCTATTGCCGACAAACAAAAGCTTCATGATATTCACGACATGTTCAGCGACCCTTACGTTCAGGCAATATTCTGCCTGAGGGGAGGAGCCGGCGCCGCACGCCTGCTCAATTATATTGATTACAGCCTTATAGCCGCAAATCCGAAAATCCTTGCCGGTTATTCTGACATTACCGCACTCTCTCTCGCCCTCTACGCAAAAACCGGCCTGATCAGTTTCTCAGGACCAATGCTTGCCACAGAACTCTATTCGCCAACTCCCTATACCGAAGAACATTTCTGGGGCATGCTCACCGCTCCGAACTTTGCACTCTCCCTTCAGAACCATCCAAGTCATCCGGTTACCTGCATCAGAGCAGGAACAGCTGAAGGCCAGCTCATCGGAGGAAACCTTTCGGTACTCTCCGCCATGATCGGCACCCCCTTTATACCATCTTTCAAAGAGACCCTTCTTTTTCTCGAAGACATCAACGAGCCGGCATACCGGATCGACCGAATGCTCTCGCACCTTTCCAATGCGAACCTTCTTGCTGGCTGCAGTGCTCTTCTTTTCGGCCAGTTCTCAGGTGAAGCCGGGAAAACAGGAGAGAATGAACGAATGAAAAAAGTCTTTGACTATTACAGCACACTCAACAAGCACGCAACGGTGCTCTCCGGAATTTCTTACGGCCATATCTCTAATTTGATGACTCTCCCCGTCGGAGCCCGTTTCAGGGTTCAGATTTCACCGACAGGCACATTTTCACTTGGAGCACTCGAACCAGTTATTGAAGAATAGCCTGCCCTGTTGCATCTATGGGGTTGCATTTCCTATTTTACGGTTTTAAAAAGCAAGCACGGTATAACCATGAACTTCTCCCTTCTGACCAGGTTGAAAGCATCCTTACCGGTGCCTGGTACAAAAGAGTCCGAAAAAAAATCCGGCACAGAAACCCTTGATTCATACCGAGTTGTGCTGTTCAATGATGAAGAGCACTCCTTCGACGAGGTAATTCAACAGATCATAAAAGCCACGCAATGCAGCCGTCAGCAAGCAGAACGATGCACATGGGAAGTTCACACCCGCGGTCGGAGCATTGTCTATTTCGGCCCCATGAGCAACTGCCTGAAGGTCAGCTCAATTCTTGAAGAGATCGCCCTTAAAACCGAAATCCAGACGGGGTGAGAAAATAATCCGGACGGATGGCAATTTGCCTTTCATCAACAATAACTTTCACAACATCACCCTGCATCATTTCAAACATCTTCCTGTGTCATTGCAAACATCACCCCGTGTCATTTCGAATATCACCCCGTGTCATTTCGAACATCGTGAGAAATCTAATGGAACTTCATGAGATCCCTCTCTTCGATCGGGATGACAACAACCGGAGAACGGATGACACAAAACGAAGACGGGATGACAAGAAGTGGCGTTGGCAAACGACACAACCTCCTCTTCTGGCAAATAATCCTCCTTTGTTTCTTATATTCAATGTTTTCAATTGAACAGGAATCCAGCGGGATTTTTTCACAAAATTTTGGATGAACATGAGCAATTCTGAACAGAAACGGGTACAGAGTTTGAATCTGCCGCCTGATAAAGTCATGCATAAACTGGTTTCACTTGCCAAGCGACGAGGGTTTATTTTTCCTTCGTCGGAGATATATGAAGGCCTCTCTTCCTGCTTTGACTACGGACCGCTGGGCAGTGAGTTGAAAAGAAATATCAAGGATCTCTGGTGGAACTCGATGACACGCCGCCACCACAATATTGTCGGCATTGATGCCTCGATCATGATGAATCCGAGAGTCTGGGAGGCTTCAGGACATGTGTCGAGTTTCAACGATCCGATGATTGATGACAAAACTACCAAAAGACGCTACCGAGCCGACCATCTGATTGAAAACCATATTGAAAAACTGCGCCGTGAGGGGAAAGAAGAGGATCTCCTGAGAGTACAGACCGCCTACGAAGCTGCTGCTGGAGCGACGGATTCAAACCGGGCACTTTATGAGATGATCATGGCTGAGGGAATCAAGGCACAGGATACCGGATCGGGCGACTGGACAGAGGTACGTCAGTTCAACCTGATGTTCCAGTGCAATATGGGAGCAGTGGCCGATACATCAAGTATTGTCTATCTGCGGCCTGAAACCGCACAGGGCATTTTTGTAAACTTCCATAACGTGCGTGAATCTTCGCGTATGAAGGTACCATTCGGTATTGCGCAGATCGGCAAGGCTTTCCGGAATGAGATAGTGAAAGGGAACTTCATCTTCCGCATGGTTGAGTTTGAGCAGATGGAGATGCAGTTCTTTGTAAAACCCGGAACACAGGCTGAAGCGTTTGAAGCATGGAGAGAAGAGCGTTTCAACTGGTATACTAGCTCTCTTGGGATCAGCAGAGAGAAACTTCACTGGTACAGGCACGACAAGCTGGCTCACTACGCCGACCTTGCCTACGACATCAAGTTCGAGTTCCCGTTTGGTATCGAGGAGATCGAAGGAATCCACTCGAGAACCGATTTTGACCTGAAACAGCATCAGGAGTTCTCGGGCAAAAATATGGAGTATATCGACCAGCTCACCAACGAACGTTACCTCCCTTATGTCGTTGAAACCTCAGCCGGATGCGATCGACTCTTCCTTGCTCTTCTTGCGGACGCCTATACGGAGGATGCCGTTGACGGTGAAGAGCGCGTGGTACTTAGACTGTCGCCGAAAGTGGCGCCTGTAAAAGCTGCAGTACTGCCACTCATGAAAAAGGGTGGAATGGGTGAGGCAGCGGCGAAGCTGCATGATGAACTTTCCACAGACTTCCTTGTCCAGTATGATGATGCAGGTTCTATCGGCAAACGCTACCGGAGGCAGGATGAAATAGGCACACCCTTCTGTATTACAGTGGACCACCAGTCGCTTGAAGAGCACACCGTAACCGTGCGTTACCGCGACAGCGCTTTGCAGGAGAGAATCGACCTTTCGAGAGTCAAAGAGTTTCTCGCTTCAAAGCTCGTTTAAGGAGCGTCAATGATGGTTAATTACTTTTTATAACAATGCGTTACGATGTCGCAGTCATAGGAGGAGGCCCTTCAGGTGCTGTTGCTGCTGCCGAACTGGCAAGGGGAGGAGTTTCAACGGTTCTTCTTGAGCGAAACTTTGATAATGTCAAACCCTGCGGAGGCGCCATTCCTCTTGGACTTATCGAAGAGTTCAACATACCTTCCGTCCTTGTGGAAAAAAAGCTTTCACGAATGAGAGCTCGATCTCCGAAAGGCAGAATTATTGAAATGCGTATGCCGAACGGCTATGTCGGCATGGTACGTCGTGAAATTTTTGACAGCCATCTTCGTTCAGAAGCTGAAAAGGCAGGTGCAATCGTTATTGAAGGACTGGTTACTGCCATCAAGCCTTCGGGCAGCGGCTTTCTCATCAACACCCTCAACAACAAGGTACCACCTCTCGAAGTTCATCGAATTATCGGCGCTGACGGGGCGAACTCTAAAACCGCTGATGAACTGCACTTTCCGCCTAATGAGCTGAAAGTCATTGCCATGCAGCAGCGATTCAAATACACGCCTGCCATCAAGAAATTCAGTGATATTGTTGAAATCTGGTTTGACGGTGAAGTATCTCCCGACTTTTACGGCTGGATTTTTCCCAAGGCAGATCACCTCGCCATCGGTACCGGCACGGAGGACAACCGGCACAATATCAAGACGCTTCAGAAGCGTTTTATTGAAAAGATAGGGATTACTGAGCGACCCTATCTTGACGAGGCAGCTAAAATCCCGATGAAGCCGCGGAAATCATTTACTGCTGAGAGGTCCATCCTGATCGGGGATGCTGCAGGGCTGGTGACACCGGCTAACGGAGAGGGTATATTCTTCGCCATGCGTTCAGGAAAGCTTGGAGCACGGGCCATGATCGAGCACCTCAAAAATAATGCTCCACTCAAGAGCTATGAAGATGAGTTCCGCAAACTCTATGCACCGATCTTTTTCGGGCTTGAAGTGCTGCAGGCGGTTTACTACCGAAATGATCGGCTGAGAGAAAGCTTTGTGGCAATATGCGCCGACGATGACGTGCAGCAGATCACCTTTGACTCCTATCTCTACAAAAAAATGGTTCCAGCCCCCTGGTCAACCCAGATGAAAATCTTTTCCAAAAACATCTACCATTTGATCAAGGGCTCTTAAATGCTTCTCTCTTTTCCAAACTGGTTTATTCATATTTCCTCTGCCCTTGAATGGGGCATAGGCGCAGCCTTGATTTTCCGATACGGCACATTGACAGGAAAGCGCAACATCCGCCTCTTCGGCCTTGCCATGCTGCCGCACTGGATCGGCAGTTTCTTTGTTCTTGGTTATCACCTCTCAACGGATTCCATTCCTCTCCTTCTTGATCTGTCGGAGGTAATCAATTTTTTCGGCAGCATTTCCCTCTTGTGGGCGACCCTGAACCTCCTGAAAACAACCGGAAAAAGTCCAGCCGCGGTCTATGGAGCCGCATGTATAGCAATCATATTTACCGGAAAGCCGCAATCCTATATGGGTGCGGATATCTTTGACACCATTCTTCAGCTGTCAAGTGTCGTCTATCTCACCTTTCTGGTACTGCTGCTGGTTCTCTTCAGGCGTGACCGGACTATTTTTTCAGCACTTACTGTTGCCGGATTCTGGTTTGTACTTGTCTTTATCTCGGTGACTGTTTACTGTATCTACCTTGCTACTGTAGTTCGGGGCTATCCGACACTTTCACACGACGACCTGCTTCACGGACTTGCTGAAAGCCTGCTGACCGTCAGCAATCTCATGATAGCCATTGGTGCGCATCGTAAAATCCGTGAGTTTGAGGCGGGGCTGATGCTGAAAGGTCAGTGATGAAGAATCCCTGAATATTGACGGGAATCGGAAAGCACCTCAAGCGCTTTTTTAACAACCATATCATGATCGAGTTCTGCCTTTCGGGCAATTCGCTCGTTATAATGGCGAATAATCTCCTGTTCAAGCATCTGCCCGACAATCTCGGACTCTTTGGCGATCTCATGCTCCTTAAATCTGTTGACCTCCGGCTGCAGTCCGGCAAGCGTCTTCATCCATTCGCCATAATCATCCCCTGAGGTTTTCTTCATACTCTCCTTCATCTCATTGAAGCGACGTTCTGTCTCAGACGTGAAAACAAAATTCTTTCTGCGCAAAAAATCACTGAATGAAGCCATCAATGCCTGGCGATCAAACGGTTGCGGCGGCAAAACGGTGTGAGATGAACAGTAAAATGAGGTAAAAAGAAAAATCATGCCCTTCTTACGGAGTGCAGTGAGATATGGTGACTTAGCCGGATCTGCTATATGGATATCAGGCATAATCCCCCCACTGCCATAGACTTTTCTTTTGCCTCTGGTATAGAAAACCTTAACTGCAGTATCCTCTTTTGCCTTGTGCAGCACCTTGCGGGAATCGTGAGGCGTTTCTTTTTCCTTCTGGATTAAACGGCCAGAGGGAGTATAGTACTTTGCTGTTGTAAGCTTCAGGGTATTATTGTAGGAAATCCTTATAACTGACTGCACCAGGCCTTTGCCGAAGGAACGCTCACCGATAATAACACCGCGGTCGAAATCCTGAATCGCGCCAGCGACAATTTCAGATGCAGATGCGCTATCGGAATTGATAAGCACTGCAAGTGGAAGTGCTGCATCGATGGGAGAGGTCACTGTTACATAGTCTTTGGCGGTATCCGGCATCCTCCCGCGAATTGAAACAACCAGACTGCCTTTATTGACAAAAAGCGAGGCAACATCAACAGCCACAGTAAGAAGTCCCCCGGGATTGTTTCTCAGATCGAGAATAATTCCTTTCATCGCAATATGCTTCTCCGATGCTTGACGCTGAAGGCCTATAATGGCCTCGCGCAGATTTTCTGCCGAATGAGCGCTGAAATTCTTCATCTCGACATAGCCGATACCCCCAATAAGAGCAGAATAACTTACCGGACTGATCCGCACCTCTTCCCGAATCACCCTTACAGAAAAGGGTGGCAACCCCTCTCGCTCCAGCATGAGCGAAAGGGGAGTACCGGCAGCTCCCTTCATCAGCGACTTGACCTCGTCAAACGATGACTTCTTTACATTCTTGCTGTCAATGGCAGCAATCGCATCCCCAGCCCTTATACCCGCCTTTGCTGCAGCACTGCCGTCAACAACAGATGTAACAAAAAATACACCATCAAGCGGCGAAATTATAACACCGATGCCGGCATACTGTCCGTTTGTCATATCATCAAGATCACCCGAATCATCTTCGTCCAGAAAAACCGTATAGGGATCTAGGGTATTGAGCATACCATCGATACCGGCATAGATCAGCCTGCTGACATTGAGCGTATCGACATAATTTTTTGAAACCTCCCGATAAACCTCACCGAAAAGGTCGATACTTTTATAAATATCGAAATACTCTTTGCCGTTATCAGCAGTTGCCGAATAGAGACAGGATGAAGGAACACAGCAGAAGCATAAAAGAGCCAGGAGAGCCCCCGCCATCCTCTGCCTCAACAAAAAAGGCCGCCGCTGGCCTCCATTATTCTCGACGTGACTCTGCATGATTTACCTCAGAGCCTCTTCCAGAGCTGTTGCACTATCGGTCCGTTCATCACGGTATTTAATAATAACAGGCGTATAGATTGACAGCCCGTGTTCCGAAGCAAAATCGCCCTTTATCCTGCGGGATCCGGCAACAACAACAGCCCCTGCAGGAATGACAAGAGGAGTCTCGGCTGTTTTTCTGTAAACGGTATTCAGAGCAAGATCGTAAACCGGTGTAGAACCATTGAGAATGACCCCTGTACCGATAACCGCCCGTTCACTGACAACGGTTCCTTCATAAATACCGCAGTTGCCGCCAACCATGACCTCATCCTCTATAATGACCGGCATTGCTCCAACCGGCTCAAGCACACCCCCAACCTGAACACCTGCCGAAAGGTGCACCTTTTTGCCAACCTGCGCACAACTGCCGACAAGGGCATGGGAATCTATCATGGTTCCCTCATCAACATAGGCTCCCACATTGACATAAGCAGGAGGCATCATGACAACCGAAGGTGCCAGATATGAGCCATCCCGTACCGAAGATCCTCCGGGAACAATGCGGACATTATTGTCAAGTGTCATTTTTTTAAGGGGATAAGTATCCTTGTCAATAAAGGTAAACCCGGTTTCCTGTCCATCAAGCGACACATGACTTTCCTGCACTCTGCCAAGTCGCATACCGAGTAAAATACCCTCCTTCACCCAGGCATTGACCACCCACACCCCGCCAGATTTTTCTGCAGCCCTCACCAGACCTGCATTGAGCAGCTGTTTGAACTGATCGAACACACAGCGGGCTTCCGGAATTTCCCAGAGAGCCGCCGCTCCTGAAAATGAAAAACCAAGAATACTCTCTTTCAATGAATCATACTGTCCCATAACACTCTATCAAATAATTAAATATCGCCGTACTCCGCGGTAATGTCCTTGTTGTTTTTTCTGCTGTAGAATCTGAAATCGTCGCTTCTCAGACTTTCATCCGCCTTCACCTGGACAAACAGCATGTGCTGAAGAAACCATTTCAGCTCTGTTTTCATATCACTGTTCTGAAGCGGTTCGACAACCGTCGGACTCACATAAAGATCGAGCTGCTGAAACTTCATGGAGTGCTGAAGCGCATACTTTCTCAACCACCGCTCAATCTGGTTGATGGTCGTAAACCTTGCCTGTACAACTCCGCTTCCCCCGCATGCAGGACACTGATCACCCATACGCTGCATCAGACTCGGACGTATTCTTTCACGGGTAATCTGCATGATTCCGAAATCGGACATGGGCAGAATGTTTGATTTCGCCCGATCGTTGCGAAGTTCGGTTTTCATGGAGTCATAGACCTTCTTGGCATTTTTCTGATCAAGCATATCAATGAAGTCGACAACAATAATGCCGCCGATATCTCTCAGTCTCAGCTGGCGCACCACCTCCCGCGCCGCCTCAAGGTTGGTTTTCAGTGAGTTCTCCTCCTGCTCCCGCTTAGCGGCATACCTGCCGCTGTTGACATCCACAACCACCATGGCTTCGGTATGCTCGATAATAATGTATCCGCCTGACTTGAGCCATACTTTGCGCGAAAAGATTGATTCAACATCCTTGGCAATACCATAACCTTCAAACAGAGGAAGCTTGCCCTGGTAGAGCGTGACATTTTTCACCATTTCGGGCGCTGCCCACTGGATATAATTCAGCGTCTCTTTATAAATAACCGGTGAATTCGCCACAATTTCACTGACATCGGAATTCAGCGAGTCACGCAGCACACTCGATATAATCGTATCCTCCTTGAAAATCAGCTGAGGCGGAGCGGCATCCTGAAGCTTTTCCTCAATCTGTTTCCACTTGGCCAGAAGCTTTTCAAGATCCTGCTTCAGCAGGGTTTCCTCCTGGTCTTCGGCAACCGTACGAATAATCGCCCCGAAACCTTCCGGAAGCATGGAACGAACCAGTTTTTTCAACCTTGCCCTCTCCTTGCGTGCAATAACCCTTCTGGAAACCGCGACCTGGCCTCCTCCAAAAGGAAGAAGCACCATGAAACGTCCAGCAATGGTAATGTCTGAAGTAAGGCGAGAACCCTTGCTGCTGATTGGCTCCTTGATTACCTGCACCAGAATGGAGTCGTTCGGCTTCAGTTTCCCGGCAATAATCTGGGTATACGACTGGCGTTTTTCACCCGCTTCATCTGCATCCCCGGACTGCCTTTTGCCGCCGCTGCGTGCAGAGGCTTTGACACTCGGCTCAGCAACAGGAAGTTCAACCGAAAGCCCGTTCTCGTGAGTATCATCATCAACCCCTGCAGCAGTTTCATCATCATCATCATCTTCAATCAGCGCACGGTAGTCCTCACTGGTTGTACCTACATCGGAAAAATGGAGAAACCCGTCAGACTTCTGTCCAATATCAACAAAAGCTGCTTTCAGTCCCTCGATAACCTTATGCACCCGGCCAAGATAAATATCGCCTATACTTCGCTTGCTTTCAGGGCGCTCAATAATCAATTCGACCAGACGACCCTCTTCAACAAGTGCAACCTGTATCTCGTCACCGGTCTTGTTCATCAACAATTGTTTATTCGAACTCTTCTTCATTCGCTCACTCTTTTATAATGGAAAGAACCAGGGGGAACAGAGCCCCTATAAATGCTTTTCAACAGGGCTTTTCAACAGGAAAACCTGCAGACCGGAAGAAAAACGGACCTGTAAAACAATATTTAAGATAAGAAATTATAATAAGGAAACAGCAAAACCGCCACTGCAGCACCATGGAGACCGCGAGAACTGTTTGAGCAAAATACACTGATTTTATTCAGATCAATTGTATCTTTCACCACCGTGCAAAGGAAGTATATATTTTTGTTTATGCTTTTCGCTTATTTGCATATTTTTTTCCGGCTTCTATCTGAACTCATGATTGACACAAAAAAGGCCTTCGATGACGACAGACTATGAATTCCCCTTATGGGAAACGATCAAAATCATCAGCGGTATTGATGAGGTTGGCCGGGGGCCTCTGGCCGGGCCGGTGGTTGCCGGAGCGGTTGTGTTTCCCCGAAGGTTCAGGCCTGAAGGAAGTGTGCTGGAAAAACTGAATGACTCCAAGAAGCTGTCAGCTAAAATGAGGGCTGAACTTGTTCCTGAAATAAAAAGAAATGCGCTTGGCTGGGCGGTTGCAGCTGTTGAACCGGAAACTATTGACAGAATAAACATCCTGCAGGCTACCATGCTTGCCATGAACAATGCGGTTGAGTCGCTTTCAGTCAGGCCGGATCTTCTGCTTGTTGACGGCAACAGGTTCAAGACAGGCCTCGGGATTCCCTATACAACGATTGTGAAGGGAGACTCGATGGTGTTTTCAATTGCCGCAGCTTCTGTGCTTGCCAAAACCCATAGGGACGAGCTTATGACCGCATACAGCAGAATATGGCCTGCGTACGGTTTTGATCGTCATGTCGGCTATGGCACAGGAGAACACGTCCGGGCCATCATGCAGTATGGTCGCTGCCCTATTCACCGTATAAGTTTCAGAATCAGACAACTTGGTGAAAAATAACATCTGCCATGCTTGAGCCCCATCAGCTCGGACAAGAGGGCGAACGGCTTGCCGCCGACTACCTAGTAACAAAAGGATACCGTATCGTTGAGCGCAATTACCGCTACCACCGCAACGAAATCGATATTGTTGCCCTGCATCACCAGACACTCTGCTTCATTGAAGTGAAAACCCGTTCCACCGCTGAAAAAGGGCATCCGTCAGAAGCCGTAACCCAATCAAAACAGCGGGAGATCATCAAGGCCGCACGGGCCTACCTTGCTTTTTCCGGCGAAAATGAAAGAGATTGCCGGTTCGATGTCGTTGCAGTAAAAGTTGAAAACATGGATGAGAACCCTCTCATGTCCTATGTTATCGAGCATTTTCCCGACGCATTCTGGGCGACCTCCTGAGCACATAAGGCAAGTATAATGATAGCATTTTTATTATCTTGGAGAACAGTTTTATTCACACAAGTTATAGCTGATACTTATGCAGGAAGCCGATATCAATATCACGACGCCATCTACTCAATCGACCATTCCAGTCCCTTCGAGCTACGGAGCAAACAATATTCAGGTTCTTGACGGCATTGAGCATGTACGGATGCGTCCTGCCATGTATATCGGTGATATTCACAGCAGAGGGCTTCATCATCTTGTCTACGAAATTGTTGACAACTCCATCGACGAAACTCTCGGCGGCTTTAACGACTATATTTTTGTCTCCCTGAATCCTGACGGTTCGGTTACCGTTATCGACCGTGGAAGAGGCATTCCTGTCGATATTCACCCGGAAAAGGGGAAATCAGCGCTTGAACTGGTTATGACCGTGATCGGTGCTGGCGGCAAATTCGACAAAGGCGCCTATAAAGTTTCAGGCGGTCTTCACGGTGTCGGCGCTTCGGTGGTCAATGCTCTGTCGGAATGGTGCGAAGTGGAGGTATACCGCGATGGGCAAGTCTATTTCCAGCGCTTTGAACGCGGTGTTCCTCAGGGTGATGTCAAGGCTATTGGATTGTCCGACCAGCGTGGCACAAAAACCACCTTCATGCCCGACCATCTTATTTTCAAGACAACCGAGTTCCGCAAGGATATCATTATTGATCGCATGCGTGAACTTGCGTTTCTCAATAAAAATCTCAGTATAACAGTACAGGATCCAGAGGGAGAGCAGGAGATTTTTCATTTTGAGGGCGGCCTGAAGGAGTTTGTTCTCTTTACCGATCAGAACCGTATGAGTCTTCTCAAGGAGCCGATTTATATTTACGGCGAAAGAGATACCACTATTGTTGAAATCGCACTCCAGTATAACGACACGTACCAGGAAAATGTCTTCAGCTATGTCAACAACATCAATACACAGGAAGGCGGCACCCATGTCACTGGGTTCCGTAAGGCGCTGACAAGAACACTCAATGCTTATGCCCAGAAAAACGAACTTCTGAAAAATCTGAAACTCGCTCTGACCGGAGATGATTTTAAAGAGGGTCTGACAGCTGTGATATCGGTCAAGGTTGCGGAACCGCAGTTTGAAGGCCAGACCAAGACAAAGCTGGGCAACTCTGAAACCCAGAGCATTGTCGAAACTATTCTCAATGAACAGCTATCGGACTATGCAGAGAGCAACCCGAATGTGCTTAAAGTGATCATTGAGAAGGTCAAAGGTGCTGCTATGTCGAGGGAAGCTGCCCGTAAAGCCAAAGAACTCACCCGTAGAAAATCGGTGCTTGAAAGCTCGGGACTTCCCGGAAAACTGGCAGACTGCTCGATCAACGATCCTGAACACTGTGAACTTTATATTGTTGAGGGCGACTCGGCAGGCGGCAGTGCCAAGCAGGGAAGAGACAGGAGCTTCCAGGCCATCCTGCCGCTGAAAGGAAAAATTCTGAACGTTGAGAAGGCCCGTCTCCATAAAATGCTTGAAAACGAGGAAATCAAAACCATTATTCTTGCCCTCGGCACAAGCTTCGGAGAAGAGGAGTTTTCAACAGAAAAACTGCGGTACGGCAAAATCATTATCATGACTGATGCTGATGTTGACGGCGCACACATAAGAACGCTGCTCCTGACATTTTTCTTCCGCCACATGCGTGCACTGATTGATGCAGGAAGGGTCTTTATTGCGCAGCCGCCACTCTACCTGGTGAAATCAGGCAAAGAGCAGCAGTATGCATGGGACGACGATGAGCGCAACAGCATTTCGGACTCGATGAAAAAAATGCAGAAAGGAAAAGCAAATATCCATATCCAGCGTTACAAGGGTCTTGGAGAGATGAACCCGGAACAGCTCTGGAGTACAACAATGGATCCTGCTCACCGTTCACTGTTGCTGGTAAGCGTGGAGAATGCAATGGAAGCCGACCATGTCTTTTCCACGCTCATGGGCGACAAGGTTGAGCCGCGAAGGGATTTTATAGAAAAAAATGCCCGTTACGTCCGCCGATTAGATGTCTGAGACGCGGACATAAACCTCCTTGCGGAGCATCTGAACCCACTCGGTGAACAGTCGACGGTATTTATCCTCAAGAGCCATATCTGCAAGAAGGGCATACTCTTTCTCGGCATCAAGACGATGTGCAGGAATTCTGTTATTCAAAATGAATATCGCATAAAAGGGTTCACCCTGGGGCGGTTCTATTTTCTGTGGAGAGCTGATATCTCCGACGTTTTTCAGCGAACTGATAATCGTCTGCAGTTGGGGACGTAAAGTCGCAGGAGAAAAAATCAAATTGTTAGAACCGGCAGAGGTAATTGATCCGCCAAGTTTTGCCGACATCTGATCATCCGAATATTTACTGGCCATATCAGCAAACGTTGCCTTTCCACTGATAATATCGGATCGAATGGCATTAAGTTGCTGGATTACTCCCGGAACATCAGCTTTTGAGCGGTCAAATCCAATAAGAATATGGCGGACATGAATTGAATTCAGATCCTTATTGAGCATCTGAATAAGATGGAACCCGTATCGGGTCTCAACGACATCGGACACCTGACCATCTTTCAGCAAATTAGCAGCATCCTCAAAACTCTTGATCAGTTCACCTTTCTGAACATACCCGAGATCTCCCCCGACTTTAGCGGATCCCGGATCCTGAGAGTATTTGCGTGCCAATTCGGCAAAATCCGCACCACGTTGAAGCTCACTTTTAATCTGCTGAATCAGGGAAAGTGATTGAGCTCTGCTTTCAGTCGTCACTGAAGGATATTTGATGATCTGCCCCACAGCAACAGCATCCGGAATATTAGAGAGTCGTTCCTTGTTTTCCTTATAAAAAGCCATTGCCTCTGCATAAGTAACGGTCACCCCTGCAGATTTTTTACGTCGAAGTGTATCAATCAACTCCTGATTGAGCAATTCCTGATGAATCTCCTCGCGAATAGCGGCTGAAGACTTGCCAAATCTCGATTCCATCTCTTTGCGTGAAGAGAACCTTGTGTTCAGCTGCTGGAAACGATCATTAGAGGCCGCTTCCACGGCATTAAGATCTATTTTAATGCTGTCAATTTTAGCTTTTGCAAGAATGATTTTCTGATCAATCATTCCATCAAGAATTGTGCGTGGGAGCCCTTTGACCTGAGCAAGTTCTGGATTCTGCATACGGGCCATGAGTTCTCGACTATCAATATCCGACTTAAAAATTGCCTCTTTTCCGACAACAGCAACAACCCTGTCTGCAACAACAGCACCAGCAGACGCCTGCAGACAGAGCAAACCGACCAAAGAGAGCAGCACTGCGTTCATCAATCCTTTTCTCATCCCCACTCCTTACGTATAAAATATTGTTTAACAGGCCACACACAGTGGCTTATGTCTCAGGATACCTTGCTTCCTCTAAGATGAACAGGGCTTTTCGACAGCCTTAGCCAGTCGAAGACAAGAGGTGCAGCTACAAAAATCGATGAATAGGTTCCGATAAGAATCCCGATAAATACCGCAAAAGCAAAACCTCTGATTGCAGGTCCGGCAAAAATGAACAGAACCAGAACTGAGAGCAGGACCGTCCCTGAAGTGATAATCGTTCTGCTCAGGGTCTGGTTCATGCTTTCGTTAAAAATCCTTTCATAATCCGCGGGTTTCTGTCCCCGAATCCTTTCTCTGATACGATCGTACACAACAACGGTATCGGTAATGGAATAACCCGCTATGGTCAGAAATGCAGCGATGATACTCTGATCCATTTCAAGCGGCATAAAATCAAACAGTCCTCCCAGAATACTGAAGAGCCCCAATACTGTCAGGATATCATGAAAAATGGCAACCACACCTGCCGTAGCAAATTTCAACTCGAAACGGAATCCGACGTAAATCAGAATCGCCAACAGCGACGCGATCAGTGCCTTTACCGCGGACCATTTTAAATCGGATGCTATGCTTGGACCAACAGCATCAATACGGACAATTTCATGGTGATTTCCCTTGAGTCGGTCGTTCAAGGCATGTGAAACAAGTGATTTCAAATCATTGGTCTCACCATTGAAAACTGTACTGAAAAGAAAAGAACGATCAAGACCATACTGTTTGAGTGATCCTGAAACTCCGGCAGCATCAAGAACGGTACGTACCGTACTGACATCGATATTTTTCTCAAAGCGTATGAGCACTTCCGATCCGCCCCTGAAATCAATACCGTAATTCAAACCTTTAACGGCCAGTGATATCAGCCCTGATGCAAGAAGAACAAGTGAAAAGCCGTAGGCAATTTTACGGAATCTTATAAAATCAAAGCTGGTCTTATGAAAAATCCTCATTGGTTCATACCTGTTGAATAATTAACCGAAACTTTTTTGTGTCATAAGGTTCCTTACCAGCAGGAACGAGAATATCTCTTTGGTTACCACAATCGAGGTAAAAAGGCTTGCTGCAGTACCGATCATAAGGGTAAGGGCAAATCCCTGAATTGGTCCTATTCCATAGGTATAGAGAAGAAATGCTGCAGAAAGGGTGGTAACATGAGAATCAAAAATTGACGAAAATGCACGATCATAGCCAACTTCAATAGCAGATTTCAGCACCTTGCCTCCATCAAGCTCTTCGCGTATTCGCTCATAGATAAGTACGTTTGCGTCGACAGCCATGCCAATCGTCAAAACAATACCCGCAATACCAGGCAATGAAAGGGATGCATTAAACCCTGCAAGTACTGAAAGGACGATGACAATATTAAGAACAAGAGCAATATCAGCTGCAATACCTGCTTTTTTATAGTAGACGAGCATAAAAACAGAAACCGCACAAAAAGCCCAGGCAAGAGAAAGAACTCCTGCACGAATATAATCAGCTCCAAGTGATGGTCCGACTGAACGTTCTTCAATAATCCTGACGGGAGCTGGCAAGGCACCTGCCTTGAGTACAATTTCAAGATCTTTCGCCTCTTCAAGACTTTCAATACCATTGATGACCGAGTTACCGCTTGGGATTTTTGACTGGACAACAGGGGCGCTGTAGACTGCACCGTCAAGAACAATAGCAATTCGCTTGCCGATATTTGCACCAGTGATGCGAGCCCATTTTGATGTTCCTTCAGAGTTCATCGCCATAAGCACTTCCGGCTGTACGCCCTGTGAACCAAAAGTGGCTTTTGCTTCGGTAATGACACCGCCCGTTAACTCTGGAGTCTTTTTGACAAGGTAAAGAGTAAAGTGCTTTTCATTATTAATAAGATCAGATTTAGCTGAAAGAAGCAGCTCAGTATCCTGAGGAAGCAGTGCCTGAATGTCACTCCGACGAATCAGGGAGACAACATAATCCCTGGAGTGCTCGGTTGTATAGGCTGTACCATTCTGATAAACACGGATATCATCATATAATGATCTGGAACTGGCAGGTTTTGCAGGAACTGGTGCCTTAAGCTGCGAAGAAACTGAAGACGCAGCATTCGAATCAGAGGTACTCTGTAGTGCTGTACTGTTCTGGACTATATAGGTGTTGAGCCTGTCAAGTGTCCTGACCAGTATTTCAGGATCGCGAAGCAGCCTGAATTCCAGCTTCGCGGTTCCTTTGAGCAGATTTCTCACCCTGTTTTCATCTGAAACACCTGGAAGTTCTATGATAAGTTTTCTGCTGCCCTGCGTTGTGATGACCGGTTCTGCTACACCATATTGATCAATACGGTTACGGATTATCTCCTTGGCACGGTTCAGCGCATCTTCAGACTCCTTTTCAAGCTTTTTTACAATTTCCTGGTCAGAGTTGCGGATATCGTAAAAATAGCGGCTCAGGCGCATATTTTCATTTTTGAATTCGCCGTAAAGAATATCGAGCACGCGTGCATCGCTTTGCGAGGCCTTTGCCCTTACGTTCTTCATAATGGCAATAAACTTGGCATCTTTATTCCATGCTTTCTGTTCAAACAGATCAACCTGGTCAACCTCCATAACCAGATGCATACCCCCCTTCAAATCAAGGCCCAGTTTCAGGCTTTTTTTACGGGCATTTTCAATCTCATCACGATTACTCAAAGAAAATCTAAGACTATCCGGTGCTGATCTTAAACTGTTTAGTTGCTGCGAGAGGGAGTAATCGCGCCAGGTAGGCCATAATGACCAGGCTGCCACAAGTGTAACAGCCGCAATAAGAAGAAGATTAAAACGTTTATTTTTCATTGATAGCATAGCTTTTCGCTCGAATAGAAATAATTCAGCCAATATATAAAATGGGGTATTGATTATCTAACAATCAACCCCCGGTTAAAGGGCGCAGATACTGACTGATTACAGATATCGCAGACAAGAGGAATTGCTTCACCATACTCTGTACATCTATTCTATAAACAAGAACCTATATTATAATACTAATGCGCAAAGCAGCCGTTTGTTTTCACCCATCTTTATCGATATGTTCACTTGAATAAACTAATATTACTAATAATATACACTCCCCGCATTACTTTAGACTTCGATACGAATGAGACGGAAAAGTACTATTATTCGTATCTTTATTACTGACATTTTAACCTTTCAAACAATGTTTCACGTGAAACAAATTGCAAGCCATGTATGACATTATAGTTGCCGGTGCAGGCCATGCCGGTTGCGAGGCAGCATTAGCCGTATCGAGAATGGGATGTTCATGCCTGCTTGTATCTTCGGATCTAACAGCTATCGCGCGTATGTCCTGCAACCCTGCAATAGGTGGAGTGGCAAAAGGTCAGATCACACGGGAGATTGACGCTTTGGGCGGTGAAATGGCAAAAGCGATAGACGCAACTGGCATTCAATACAGAATGCTCAACATGAGCAAAGGTCCAGCCATGCACTCGCCAAGAGCGCAGGCCGACAAAACGTTGTACTCACTCTATATGCGCAGAGTTATTGAGAAGGAGAAGAATATCGATCTTCTCCAGGATACTGTTACAGGAATTGACTCTTCTTCTGAAGTTTTCAGGGGGGTAATCCTGTCATCCGGGCGGATCATATCTGGAAGAGCAGCTATTCTGACCTGCGGAACATTTCTGAATGGACTGATTCATATCGGCATGAATCATTACCATGGCGGTCGAACGATTGCAGAGCCACCTGTTCATGGTCTTACAGAAAGTCTTGTCAATCTTGGCTTTTCTTCTGGCAGACTGAAAACCGGCACCCCACCACGAATAGATGCACGCAGTGTAGACTATTCTCTTGTTGAAGAGCAGAAAGGTGACGAAGTGCCTGTCGTATTTTCATTCAGAACACGACCAGCTCTTACCCGAAACCGTATCAGCTGCTTTGTAACTAAAACTACACCTGATACCCATGAAATCCTAAAAAAGGGATTTGATAGGTCTCCGCTGTTTACGGGAAAAGTCAAGGGAACGGGACCACGTTATTGTCCATCAATTGAAGATAAAATCTGTCGATTTCCTGACAAGTTAAGTCATCATATATTTCTTGAACCTGAAGGAATCGACACCAATGAGATGTATGTCAATGGCTTTTCAACATCTTTACCGGAAGATATCCAGCTTGAGGGACTGCAATCTATTCCCGGCCTGAGAGATGTAAAAATAATCCGACCGGGGTATGCAATTGAATACGACTATTTCTTTCCATACCAGGTTACCCGAAGTCTTGAAACAAAAAATATTGAAAATCTCTATTTCGCAGGGCAGATTAATGGAACCTCGGGCTATGAGGAAGCTGCAGCACAAGGACTGATTGCCGGCATAAACGCAGCGCTTAAACTGCAGCATCGCTCACCGCTTCATCTGAAACGCTCTGACGCCTATATTGGAGTGCTCATTGATGATCTCATCACCAAGGAAACCAATGAACCGTACCGAATGTTTACGTCATCTGCCGAGCATCGTCTATTTCTTCGGCATGACAATGCAGATATACGACTGCATACTTTTGGTCATAGTTCTGGCCTTCTTGACCGCGAAACATTTACAGCTATTAATAATAAAATATCGTGTATCGAGATGCTCAAGGAACTTTGCCTGACATCAAAACTGTCATCTTCAGAAATAAATCCCATTTTTATAAAACTTGGATATCCCATTGTCAACAGCCCTCAAAATACATCGGCGCTTCTAAAGAGACCCGGTATTTACCTTCACATGCTGCTTGAAACATCATCGTCGCTCAAAAATGCCGTGCATTCGATCACTGAAGACGCATCTATCTTTGAGCAGGTGGATATTGACCTGAAATATCATGGTTATCTCAACCGCGATCGAATGATGACCGATAAAATTATTCGTCTTGAATCTCATCAGATACCGTCATCATTCAAATATGACAGTGTTTCAGGTCTTTCAAACGAAGGCAGAGAAAAGTTAATCAAACACCGTCCTGATACTATCGGTCAGGCTTCAAGGATTCTCGGTGTTTCACCTTCAGATATTTCTGTTCTGATGATACGTCTTGGCCGTTGATTCGCATGTTTTGTTTCACGTGAAACATTCTTATTTCTGTTACTTCTGCTATTAATTATTGTGTGCACTTATGAAGAGCATTATAAATGAAATTGTAAACAACGACCTGTTATTCGGCAAGGACAAAGAGAAGAGTATCGTGGGCGCCTACCAACTTTCTGATAACCGTATCAGAGTATTTAATCGCGATGGTGACACTGTGCGTTTTCATGACGACCCTTTTTTCCCGTTTTTTTTCATATCTGAAAGTACTCTTCTTGACGGGTTTGTTCCGGAAAAAAGGGATAAATTCTGGCTTGTAAAACTGGGAGGCTCTAATTTTTTCCAATGCCTCGCCATATTCGAGAGTTGGAATACATACAGAGATGCACTTGTGTATTTAACCAGCAGAACGAATGGCGAGAGTGCAGAATCGATCAATGAGAATTCCTGGTTCGATAACAGTTCTCATATCTATAACAAAGGAGATGCTGTAACGCAATATTTTCTTCAGACGGGAAAAACCCTGTTCAAAGGAATGATTTTTGATGACCTTTACAGAATACAACTCGATATCGAAACAAATTACAATCCTATCAGAAATAAATCAGGGAATCATGGCTGTGAAGAGGATGAAATAATTATTGTCTCACTCAGTGACAGTAAAGGATGGGAGTCAGTGATACATTCTAAGGGCAGAACTGAAAAAGCATTACTTGAGGAGCTTATTGCGTTGATCAGAGAAATGGATCCTGATGTTATTGAAGGACATAATATTTTCAGCTTTGACCTTCCCTACCTTCTTCGCAGATGTGAACACCACAGGATACCGTTTGCGATAGGTCGAAACGGTCTTGTACCGAAAACATACCCTACAAGTATCCGTTTTGCAGAAAGAAGTATAGATTATACTTTTTGTGATATCCCCGGAAGACACGTAATAGATACACTTTTTCTTGTCCAGAGTTACGATATCTCAAAACGTTCAATGCAGAGTTATGGTTTAAAAGCCGTTGCAAAGCATTTCGGCTTCGCATCACCTGAAAGAACGTATGTTGATTATGAAGATATTGCTTCTTTATGGAACAATAATCATGAAAAACTGCTGGCCTATGCTCTTGATGATGTAAGGGAAACAAGATCCTTGTCTTCACTGCTGTCTGGAAGTAATTTTTATCTATCGCAAATGCTTCCTTATACATACGCCATGACTTCACGATTAGGGCAGGCCGCTAAAATAGAGGTACTCTTAATACGAGAATATCTTCGTCGTAAACAATCAATTCCTAAACCTTCTGCAGGTCAACAGCATTCCGGGGGTTATACAGAGGTATTTCTTAAAGGCATTCTCGGACCGATAGTCTATGCAGATGTAGAATCCCTCTACCCATCAATCATGCTTTCGTATAATATCTGCCCGAAAAGTGATACACTGAAAGTGTTCCCTGGCATTCTTATCGATTTGAAAGAACTTCGTTTCAAGGCTAAAGAAAAGGCACGCGAAGAAATAAAATGCGGAAACATCTCTCTGGCCAATAATTTTGATGCAATGCAGAGTTCTTTTAAGATTCTGATCAATGCCATGTATGGGTATTTAGGATATGGCGGCGGTATTTTTAATGATTTCGACGAAGCTGACAAGGTAACATCAACAGGACAAAGTATTGCTAAAAAAATGATTTACGAATTTGAAACAAGAGGGTGCAAGATTATCGAAGTCGATACTGATGGTATTCTATTTGTCCCTCCTCCTGACATTTGTACTGAATCAGCCGAAAAAGAACTTGTTCAAAATGTTTCTTTGCTTATGCCGGAGGGAATCAATATTGGTTTTGATGGGAGATACAAAAAAATGATCTCCTATATGAAGAAAAACTATGCCCTTCTTGGATATGACGACATCATGATGCTTAAAGGCTCTTCTCTTACAAGCAGAAGCGGGGAAAAATTCGGAAGAGAGTTTGTTCGAAGAGGATTTGAAACACTGTTAACGGAAGATGTCAATGGTCTTCATGATTTGTTTATAGAGTACAGAAATAAAATACTCAATCATGAACTTGATGTCTCAGAGTTTTCAAGAACGGAAACACTTAAAAACTCTCTGGAACAATATCTTACTGATGTAAAAAACGGAAAAAGATCAAAATCAATAACTTATGAAATCGCTATAAAAACAGGATTAGAAATTACAAAAGGCGACAGGATAACCTATTATGTTTCAGGAAGCGGTACAGGGAGTTCTTCTTTTGATAAGGGAAAACTTGCTTCTGTCTGGAAAAAAGAGATGCCCGACGAAAACACATATTTCTATCTTAAACGCCTTGATGAACACTGTCAGAAGTTTCTTCCTTTTTTCAAGCCACAGGATTACAGTACTATTTTTTCAGCCGATACACTGTTTTCTTTTTCTGCAGAAGGCATTGAGCTTTTGAGGGAAATCAGGCATACAGAGTCAAGTGATATTGGTGGTGATGTTCCTTTTTAACGTGCATAGGCTGTTATTCAGTTGAACATAGAATACAGGAACTGTAAAGACCCAATATTGGTAGTATTAGTATAAAATGTCTTTTTTTAATGTATTCCAAGAAATCAAAATGTCAGACGATAGAGTACTTCCCATTACAAGTGATGTCAGCTGGATAGGTGTTCTGGATCCCGGTCTTATCACTTTCGATATTGTGATGGAGACAAAATATGGAACCACCTATAATTCCTATTTTATCAATGCCGATAAAAAAACAATTATAGAAACAACAAAGGAAAAGTTCTGGCCAGCTTATCTTGATAAAATAAAACAAGTTGTTGATCCTGCTGTTATAGAATACATCATTGTTGACCATACCGAGCCTGATCATTCCGGAAATGTCAGAAATCTGCTTGCTTTAGCGCCAAACGCCACTGTTGTAGGAAGCGGAAACGCCATCAAATTTCTTCGCGATCAGACAGGGCATGATTTTAAGTCGATTGTTGTTAAAACTGGTGATTCACTCAGTCTCGGCAATAAAACCCTGCATTTTGTTCTTGCTCCAAACCTGCATTGGCCTGACACGATCTACACATGGCTTGAAGAAGACCAGGTTCTTTTCACCTGCGACTCTTTTGGATCACATTTCTGCCATGAAGAGATGTATGATGATGCTGTAGGTAATTTTGACGATGCTTTTACCTACTACTTTGATTCAATATTGAGACCTTTCAGCAAATACATGCTGCAGGCAATTGAAAAAATCAAATCCCTTGATATAAAGATCATCTGCCCTGGCCATGGCCCTATCCTGAGAAGTCTCTGGAAAAAATACGTTGATCTTTCTTTTACGTATGCAACAACTGCTATCGCACTACCTCAAGATAAGAATATCCTTATAGCCTATGTCTCTGCCTACGAAAACACCGGCATGCTGGCTGAAAAGATTGCTGACGGTTTGAGGCAATCGTGTGACTTCAATATTGATATCTGTGATATAGAAGCAGTATCCTTTGCAGAACTTGAGGATAAACTTGCTCACTGTTCAGGCATTATTGTAGGGTCTCCGACAATAAACCAGAATATTCTGCCTCAGATCTATCAGCTCTTCGCTGCAATTAATCCTATTCGCGACAAGGGCAAGCTTGGTGCCGCATTCGGCTCTTTTGGATGGAGCGGCGAGGCAGTCAAGATGATCGAAACTAATTTTTCTATGTTGAAGCTTAAGGTTTTTGATCAGAACGTCAGAATAAAGTTTAAACCTCATGATGAAGAATTTGCACAGTGCAACGCTTTCGGGAAAGCCTTTGCTGAAAAAATGATTGAAATGTATCAGCTGAGCTGTGACCTTTGAAAGAATTTGAATTTTGAGCTGCTGTGTTGATGCATTACCGCTCTTTTTATTTAAAGATAATATCGTTAACCATCTGACTTTTTAAAGCCTTGTTGAGTTTGATGATGATATCCTTTTTACGGAAATTCAGCTCCATTCTCCATGAGGGATTTTTAACTTTAATAAACAACTGTCCATTGGTAAACCGCTCTATTTTTGTTGCTTGTGCTATTGTTTCTCCTGCAACTGAATCCCATATCTGAAGTGTTTGATACTGCTGATATGCCTCATCAAACCCTAAGGTATAACACATCTCGACAAGGACAGCAGATATTTTTTTTGGATCGCTGGTTCTTGACATGATTATTATGAACTATTTTTTTCAAAAGAGTCAATAGAGAGTGCTGTTATATTTGAATGCTCTTTTTTTGATGCAGATGTAATAATGGTTTGGCCGTATGTTTCAAGTATCCCCAATATATCTTCTGTCCTTTTTTCATCGAGCTCGCTGAATACATCATCAAGCAGAGAGAGGGGCTCTTCTCCTGTGATTTCTGATAAATAACGGTGCTGGGAAAGTTTGAGGCATATAAGAAATGTTCTCATTTGTCCTTGAGATGCATATTTTTTTATTTCTTTCTCATTAAGCAAAAATACAAGTTCATCACGATGTGGACCGATCAACGTCTGTGTACGGGCTATTTCCTGTTTTTTTATCTGTTTAAATTTTAAGCTTATAAGAGAATAAAGCTCTTCGAGTGATGGATCTTCACTGATTTTCCCTGCAGAACACCGGTATAGTATTGCAGGATCTTCATTGATCATGAGAAGGGAATAAAGTGCCTTGAAGTGATAAAAAAAAAGAGATAGAAATTTTATCCTTGCATAAATAAGAGAGGCCGCAATTTTTGCCAACTGTTCAGTCATTATGGTGAGCATGTCACTATTGCGCTCGTCTATTTCATACAAATGCAAAAGCAAAGCATTTCTCTGCAGAAGAACCCTTCTGTATGCCAAAAGGTCATCAAGGTATCTTCGATCAGTCTGACTGATTGTATTATCGATAAAACGTCTTCGTTCTGCTGGTGCACCATGCACTATAACAATCTCCTGTGGAGAAAAAGTGATGCATGGTATCCTCCCGAGATGTTGTGAAAATCGTTTTATCTCACTGCTGTTAACTATAACCTGTTTATCTTTTTCTTTTGTATAAATTATTTTTACATTAATATCACTGTTATTACCATCACAGAAAATACTGTTGAGTAAAAAATAGTCTTTTGAAAAAGAGAGAGACTCATTATCTGGTGAGCCAAGAAATCCTTTTGTCAACGCACAAAAATGTATGCCCTCGAGAATAGAGGTTTTTCCAGATCCATTTGGTCCATATAAAAGATTAATTCCTGAAGATGGATTAAACCTCAAAAACCGGTGATTTCTGAAATTTTCGTACGTTATGCTTTTCAGTCTCAATCTTTTCCTCCACACATCAACTATTTATTCTTACAGGCATAACCAGAATGATTAGTTTGTCATCATCCTCTTCCTTATGTGGTTTGAAAATTACAGCCGTCGTTGGACTTTTAAGCTCAATGCGAATCTCATTATCATCAAGATGTGCCAGTGCGGCTTCGATAAATCTTGAATTAAACCCTATAGTAATATTGTCTCCGCTGTAGGTGCAGTTCAATTCTTCCTGGGCAGCTTCACCTTCATTTGTGTTTTCGGCCATAATCTTGAGGAGTTGTCCCTCAATGACCATCTTGATATCACCGATACTGGAAAAACGTCCAACACGCTTTACAGAATCGTAGATTACTGATCTGTCAATAATAAGATGTTTATCATGTTCAACTGGAATAACCGCATCGTAATTCGGGTACGGCTCAACAATAAGTGCTGCATCAAGAACTATATTACCGCTGATAAAACGCACAAACCTGCGATCATCATCAATGCACATGGTAACAGATTCATGCTGAAGAAGTTTCTGAATAATGGAAAGCACCCTCGCAGGAACCACGAATTTCTGTTTTTCAGCGACCTCTATCGATGAATTCTTTCTGCATCTTACCAATCGATGACCATCGGTAGACACACCGGTTAGATGCGTTCCTTCCAGTTCAAACAATACTCCCATCATTGCTGGTCTCATACCATCAACACTGCAGGCAAAAAGTGTTTTCTGAATAAGGTCCAGCAGTTCTGCGGTTACGAGTTCAAGTGAAATGTCATAATTTTTTTCGCTTTTTTCCTGCTTGCTTTCAAACTGGCAGGGTATTTTATATTTGCCCTTATCAGTAGAAATATGGACGGTACCATGATCGCTGATTTCCTGCCGTTCAATAACAAACGAAACAGAAGTATCATACATGCTTCTTAGAAAATCCTGCAATGTTCTTGCTTTGATACCGATATTTCCATTGTCGTCAGTTTCAACATCACTTATTGCGGTGATGGAAATTTCTCCATCTGTAGCAAAAAGAGTAAGTGAACCAGACTCAATTGATAAATGAACATTTTCAAAACGCGTATCAAGGGCTTTTGCTGGAATTGCCTGTGCGACTTTACTGACAGCATCCTGCAGTTGACGTATTGAGGAAGTTAATTTCATCGGTTGCAACTTTTACTATTTAAATTTTATAAAATTCTGTTGTAGTTGTTGTTTGTGTTGATATCTGGATAAGTTATGGTGATTGATTGTTATTTCATTTTATTTAAATAAGTTACAATCAATATCTTTTCTGTCTTGATTGTTGATAACTTGTATGACAGGTTATTAAAGCTTGTGTATGGTATGTTGATTACTACTGTTTCATTTCAATAGTGTTGATAATGTGCGGGTTGTCAAGAAGTAGTCTACATCCCGCCAACACCTTGTGCACATACTGAATTACATCGAACTTATCTCAATCCTTTTTTTGATCTCCTCAATCCTCTTCCTGTCCTCTGTTACGGATTCCACACGTTTGGCAATGGTATTCACTGCGTGAATAACTGTCGAGTGATCTCTTCCGCCGAAATGAAGACCGATTGTTTTCAATGACGATTCTGTGAGGTGTTTTGCAAGATACATGGCGATCTGCCGCCCTGCGGCTATTTCCTTTTTTTTGGATTTTCCTTTTAAGTCATTAGGTGTGATTGAAAAGTAAGAACAAACTGATTTTTCGATAGTATCAAGAGTCAGTCGTTTGGTTGTATGTCGGATGATGTCTTTAAGGGTAGATTTAGTAAAATCAAGATCTATCTCCTTGTTGTCAAGAGATTGAGCAGCAAGAAGTTTTACAATGCATCCTTCCAGTTCCCTGACATTATCTGTAACATTTGTTGCTATAAATTCAATAACAGGTTCATCCAGATTAACGCCACTCTGGTGTAACTTACTAAGAATAATTGCTTTACGTGTTTCGTAATCAGGAGGCTGAATATCTGCGGAAAGTCCCCAGTTGAAGCGCGATATCAGTCGATCTTCAATGCCTTTTATCTCTTTTATGGGTCTGTCAGCCGAGAGTATAATTTGTTTATTAGATTGATGCAGGGTGTTGAAAATATGAAAAATTTCTTCCTGTGTTTTTTCTTTGCCTGAAAAGAATTGAATGTCATCGATAATGAGCACGTCGATAGAGCGGTAGAATGAGGAAAAATCCTGGATTTTAGCGTTCTGGATTGCGTTGACAAAATCGATAGCGAATTTTTCACTCGACACATAGAGCACTCTTTCCGAAAGTCTGTTTTCTCTGACACTATTACCGATAGCCTGCATAATGTGGGTTTTACCAAGTCCTACACCACCATAAATTACAAGTGGATTAAAGGCATTCTGTCCAGGACTTTGCGCAACAGATTTTGATGCCGCAAAAGCCAGTGAGTTGCAATCGCCCCTGATAAGGGTATCAAAAGTATATTTTACGTTGAGATGTGTTTCAAAGCGTGCAAGGTTGCGTTCAAAATCATCTCTTGTTTTGGAGCGGGCAGCAGTTGGAATGCCTGATGCAATGAAATCACCGCTCATTGAGTTCTGGTGAGGTAACTCTATAGTTACAGGTTGCCCTTGTGATTTATCCATGACTATTGAATACATCAACCTTGCTTCGGGGCCGATCACCTCTTTAAGGGCATCTTTTAAAAAGGAAGAGTAATTTTCTTCTATCCATTCATAAAAAAACTGGCTGGGAACTTCAATAGTCAGTTCACTGCTGTTAAAGCTTAACGGTCTGATAGGAAAGAACCAGGTTTTAAATGCAAGAGGGTTTATTTTTTCTCTGATAATATGAAGACATGCATCCCAGACCTGTTGTGACATTGAGCTGCCTTTCTTTGTATTTGTCTGCTGATATTCCGGAAATACTTTTGACGTAACTTCGAGCATAAACGAAAGGTTTTTGAGAGGTGTAGGTCAGGATTGTTGAAACTATCAACATTTACTGTTTATAAGTTAGTGTTTTAAGTGGATAAAAAACAATTTCGTTTGCCAAAATGCTTTGTTATGGTCAGGTATGATGCTGCCAAGTTTTCAACAGGCTAAATTGTTGTTATTGTATGCTTTATTGTATTTGAACAGAGAAGTTGTCAACATATGTTGATTCTTTCAGTGCTATGGTTTGTGGGAGGTTTGGGTTTGTTGAATTATTTTATCAACAAGTTATCAACATTGTGGATAACTTGTTGCATTGAAAAAATTTATTACGACATACGGCATTATTTCAAAAGGTATGACATTGTACGGTGCATATCCTGCAGGTTATGGAGGAATTTGTTAATGAGAGTTCATTATGCTAAATTACGCGCCATGTATTTTGAAATATTATTAAGTTTGGAGCTTTAAGCGATGAAAAGAACATTTCAGCCTCGGAATAGAAAAAGAAGAAACAAGCATGGTTTCAGACAGAGAATGGCCACCAAGAATGGCCGGAAAGTGCTGTCAGCAAGAAGAGCCAAAGGACGTCACTCTCTTTCGGTAAGCAGTGCTATGGGTACGGCAGGTCAGTAAGTGATCGCAGTGTCAACATTCCGCGTTGACTCATGAAATATAATTGCTTCTTCACGCTTTGAATAAGTTACACGTCCATTCTCTGCGAAAGCATGAGATTTTGAGGAAAAAAATACTGATATCACTGTTGTTCAGGAGAGGAAATAGTTTGAAAGGGGATTTTTTAAAAATGGTGTATGCCTCTCTCAATCCTGAAAACAAAGACGTATCGGGGTTTCCGTTTATTCTGTTTGCTGTTAGTAAAAAAACAGTCCCATCTTCTGTTCAGCGCAACAGGGTAAAAAGAATGATGAGAGAAGCTTACAGGCTTGAGAAATCGAGCGATGAGCGCAGACTGGAGTTTCTGAACGCAGGCGGAGTTCCTGGACAGCTTTGCATTGCTTTTCTTTACATGGGCAGAAAAAAAAAATTTCCGGGTCTTGAGGCATTCAGGAGGGAAGTCAGCAAGTTATTGCGGAATATGAGCCTTTCATGAAAGGCTGCAGAAGAGATGACAAAGGATAAGAGAATATGAGAAGCTGGCTGTTTTTTAATCAGGTCCCGATTGCGGTGATAAAATTGTATCAGGCGTTTATATCGCCATTGCTTGGACCGTCCTGCAGATATTTTCCTACCTGTTCAAGTTATGCTCTTGAAGCTTTTCAACGACATAACTTTTTTTACGCATCATGTTTGACAGTGTGGCGCGTTCTGCGTTGTAATCCCTTTTCAAAGGGAGGATTTGATCCTGTGCCCATAAGTAAAAAAGAGTTTAACAGTTAAAATAAAAGTGTGTGGTAATGGATAGAAATTCAGTAACCGGTCTTGCGCTTATTGGTTTGATCATGATTGTCTGGCTTCAGTTTATGTCGCCCGAGAAAAAGCTGGTGAAGCCGATAACTGCGGTGAAAACGGAGAAGGCCGAACTTCCTGCACAAGCAGCCCAGGCTTCAATTGTACCCGTTGCCGAAAATTTTGGCGCTTTTGCAACGGCTGCCGCTGGAAAAGAGCAATTACTGAAGGTCGACAATGAACTTTTTCGTGCGACACTTTCCTCAAAAGGCGCAACATTGAAGTCTCTGGTGCTGAAAAAGCATCTGGACAGCAATCACAAGGCGTTTGACCTGATCAGCAATGAGAAAAATGGTGCTATTTCTCTTCTTTTTCTGACAAAGGAAGGTAAAAAAATTGATACGCGCGATCTTTATTTTCGAAGCGTAACACTTGATACACTTCGGACAATCGGCGGAAAGGAGAGTTATGCGGTACGCTATCACCTTGATGTTGCTCCACAGCAGGCTGTTGATATTACCTATCTTTTCGGCGGAAACAGCTATAAGGTTGACTATGACGTCAAGCTGACGGGATTCGGCAAAGCACTTGCAGGCAATGAGTACCAGCTGCAGTGGGATGGAGGTCTTGTCTACTCTGAAAAAAACCGAAAGGATGAGGCGCAGAGTGCCATAGCCAGTGCATATCTTGGTGGAAGTGTGGTAAAGCTGGCGGCCAGCAAAGAGAATCAGGCTTATCGTGAAGAGCAGTCCGGGGAAGCGAAATGGGTTGCTGTCCGCAATAAGTATTTTGTTGCAGCACTGATCCCTCAGGGGCGCACAGAAGGAATTTTTCTTGATGGAAAGAAAAAGGCTGATGATTTTGCTGATTATGTTGTTGCCCTGAAAATGGGCGTTCCATCTGCAGGCAATGTTGTCGATAACAAGTTCAGTCTCTATCTCGGGCCGCTGGATTATAATACCGTCAAGGCGCAGAAAGTGGATCTTGAAAAGATCATGGATTTCGGCTGGGACTGGCTGACAAGACCGTTTGCTGAGTTTATCATTCTGCCGGTCTTCAGCTGGCTCAATACGTTTATCAGTAATTACGGCCTTATTATTATCATTTTCGCACTGCTGATAAAACTGGTAACATACCCTCTTTCAATGGCTTCCACGAAGTCAATGAAAAAAATGTCGGCCCTGCAGCCGGCGCTTAAGGAGCTTCAGGAGAAGTACAAGGATAATCCTGCCAAACTGCAGAGTGAACTGGGCAGGATTTACAAGGAAGCCGGCGTTAATCCGCTTGGCGGGTGTTTGCCTGTACTGCTGCAGATGCCTCTGCTCTATGCCATGTTTTATGTTTTCCGGTCATCAATTCAGCTGCGTCAGCATGGCCTGCTTTGGGTCAAGGATCTCTCTATTCCTGATTCAATTCTTGATTTCGGCTTCAGCATTCCAATGTATGGCGATCATATCGCAGTTTTTCCGATTCTTATGGCAGCGACCGTCTTTGTGCAGCAGAAAATAACTCCTACGACCCAGACTAATGAGCAGATGAAAGTGATGATCTACATTTTTCCTGCCATGATGCTGCTTTTTTTTAATAATATGCCTGCTGGTCTTGGCCTGTACTATTTGATGTTTAACATTTTCAGTGTTGCCCAGCAGTTTTATATCAATAAAACCACCACAGCAGACGATCTGCCGAAAGTAAACCTCGGGACTTCTTCCAGCTCGTCCTCGAAAAAGAAAAAAGGGGGAGTTAAAAAGTAAAACAACAATATGGCGCAGATTGAGCAGGCTGATGTATGGCTGTTCCAGCTGCTGAACCTTCATCTGGTTCATCCGGCAGCCGATGATCTCATGGTGTTTCTGACCAGAGAGAGGTTGTCCGGACATATTTTTTTACTCGCAGCTCTGTTTATTGCTGTCAGGAGGGGAAAGGAGGGATTTGCAATTATATGTATCGCACTTCTTGCCGTCGGACTCTCTGATTTTACTGCATCGGGCATTCTTAAACCTCTTTTGCAGCGTACCAGGCCCTGTTTTGCTCTTGAGCATGTCCGGTTGCTTATTGACCAGCAGAGAAGTTATTCGTTTGCCTCATCCCATGCTGCCAATTCCGCCGCGGTTGCCTTAATAACCTGGATATTCTTTCAGAGGGGTCTCCTTGTTGAAAAGCTGTTTACCCTCACCATGATATTTTATGCGCTTGCTGTTGCGTTTTCTCGTGTCTATGTAGGCGTCCACTACCCCGGAGATGTCCTTGGGGGCATGGTGATCGGAGTGTGCAGCGCTGCAATTGTTTATCTCGCGGTTACGTGGTTGTGGAAAAATCTTATCCAGCCCCGTTTCCAGCGTCAACGGAGCTGCAGCAATGGCTGAAGAGTATTGGGGAATTGATCTTGGCGGCACAAAAATCGAGGCGGTGGTGATTGACCGATCCATGAAGCCTCTTGTACGCCGACGGATTCCTTCTGAAGCCTCCGGAGGCTACCGTCACATTCTTGAGCGCATCAGGCAGCTGGTTGGGATGATCTCTCAGGAATCGGGCTTTGCGCTCCCGGAGGTGATCGGCATCGGCACCCCCGGCCGGTATGACACGGTATTGGGCGTCATGAAAAATTCCAATACGGTATGCCTGAATGGCTGCGATGTGAAACGTGATCTTGAAGGGGTTCTAAAAAGACGAGTTGCCATCGAAAACGATGCCAACTGTTTTGCCCTTGCAGAATCCCTTCTTGGCACAGCTGCACCACTCATGCGCGACACAACAAAGACAGCTTTCGGCATTATTCTCGGTACCGGTGTTGGCGGAGGAATTGTCTGCCACGGGAATGTGCGGCACGGTGCTCATGGTATTGCCGGTGAATGGGGGCATAATGAGCTGATTCCGGGGGGAGAACCATGCTATTGCGGAAGGCGCGGATGTGTGGAGACGGTTATTGCGGGCCCTGCGCTTGAGCGGTTTTATCAGAAACTCAGTGGAAGCTTCAAGCCGCTGGAGCAAATCTCTGCAGACGCCCGTTCTGATCCTGCGGCAGCGGAAACGATTGAACGCCTGCTCATTTATTTCGGTAAAGCACTGGCACAGGTGCTCAATATCCTTGATCCTGATGTCTGCATTCTCGGTGGCGGGGCAGGGCAGGTTGAACAGCTCTATGCAAAAGAAACAGTAAAAGCCATTGAACGGCATCTCTTCAACAGCGAACTCAGAATTCCACTCCTTCGCCCTCTTCTCGGCGACAGTGCCGGTGTTTTCGGCGCCGCGTTGCTTGCCTCTTCCGGCAGGATATAAATCCAGGACTTTTTCAATCCCCACGCATTTTTTTAATGGTTACGGCAAACATGCTGAAAATAAATTGCATAAAAGAACGATCGTTCTTAAATTAATGCCAATCATTCAAGGATACCGTATCATGGCCAGAACCAAGAAAGTCACCACACACGAAATACTGGATGCAATTGAGCGGGTTGTCGTCAAGCTCGGGGTATCACGCTTATCTATTGATGCTGTGGCCCAGGAGGCGGGAATCAGTAAATCCCGAGTTGTGTATGACTACAAATCCAAAACGGCCCTTCTTGAAGCACTTATCGATCGTCAGTTTCAAAGGGATAAAGAGCGTATCGGGATGCTTGTCCGGGAATGTGCCGAATCTCCCCATCCTGAGCTTTTCGCACGTATCAAACTGGCAGAGCAAGCTCCGGATGACATTGAACGAGCAGTTGCAATGGCCGTATCCTCCTCGATGTCAAGTGAAGTCTCTCTCCAGCGGAAGATGCGGGAATGGACCGTTCATGACCTGAAAGCCATGGAAGCTGGAGAAAAACCTGAAGCTGCCCGCATAGTCTATTTTACCCTGATCGGATTTAATTGCCATGAATGGTTCGGCCTGGTCAACTGGAGCAGCCAGGAGCGGTATTCGTTCCTGGAGGGTATCCGGGCGATGTATGCAAGTCATCCCGAGAGTCAAGCACCAACCACACACACCACATAAAGGATAAGCTCCATCATGAAAAGGTCTTATATCATCATTGCAGGCTTGCTTGTCGTCTCGATTGCCGCCTGGTTCCTCTGGCAGAAAAGTTCGCCAGGCAACCGCATGGGTTCAGACTTTAAACCGGAGGTCAGTGTTGTAACCATGAAGGCCGAGCCTGTGGTATTGACCAAAGACCTTCCGGGCCGAACCTCGGCCATACGGGTCGCGGAGATACGCCCTCAGGTCAGCGGTATTGTCACCAAGCAATTTTTCGTGGAAGGCAGTCTGGTCAAGCAAGGCCAGCAACTCTATCAGATTGACTCCGCTCCGTATCAGGCAGCTTATAACAGCACCCGCGCCAACCTCGGCAAAGCCGAAGCAAACGTCAAGTCGGTCCAGGCTAAGGCAGCTCGATATACCGAGCTGGTGACAATCGGCGGGGTCAGCAAACAGGAGTATGATGACGCAAAGGCAAGCCTTGCCCAGGCCCAGGCCGATGTCGCCATCGCCAAGTCTGATGTTGCGACTGCCAGAATCAACCTTGACTATACCAAAGTCATGTCTCCGATTTCCGGACGTATCGGGCAATCGAAAGTGACGGAAGGGGCGCTGGTCAATGCCAATCAGTCTGTATCTCTGGCTGTTGTACAGCAGCTTGACCAGATCTATGTGGACGTTTCCCAGTCGAGTGAGGAACTGATGCTCCTGCGAAAGCATCATCCGGACCTGAAGAGCGGGGCGCCCGTTCGCCTTCTGGTAGACGGCAAACCAGTTGGCCAGCCGGGCAAGCTGAAATTTTCGGATGTGACGATCAACCAGGGCACCGGAACGGTTCTGCTTCGGGTGCTGTTTCCCAATCCCAACCACGAGTTGCTCCCCGGCATGTTTGTCCATGCACGTCTGGAGCAATGGAAAGACGAACAGGTGATTCTTGTTCCACAGAAATCGGTGAGCCGAAATGTTGACGGCACAGTTTCGGTATGGGTCGTCGGGAAAGACGGCCAGGTGAATCAACGTCCGATCGGAGTTTCGGAAATCATCGGAGACAAATGGATGGTCACGAGTGGACTCAAGTCCGGTGAGAAGGTCGTTTATGAAGGTATCATGAAAATTCAACCAGGCATGAAGGTGAAAACAGTAGAGGCTGCACAACCTGCCGTTCCTGTCAGATAATTTCATTCATTCAAGTAATCTCTCGCTCATGTCCAGATTTTTCATTGACCGACCAGTCTTTGCGTGGGTGATCTCCATCTGTATTATGCTGGGGGGGTTCATTGCCATTCAGACCCTTCCGGTTGAACAGTATCCACGCATTGCGGCGCCAACCATCAACATTAACGCTTCCTACCCGGGAGCTTCTGCCGAAGCGGTCGAAAACAGCGTGACGCAGGTTATTGAACAGGCACTGACCGGCCTTGACCATCTCCGTTATTTTGGTGCAGGCAGCGATTCAAACGGTAATGTCACCATTACCTTGACATTCGAGCCGGAAGTCAACCCTGATATAGCCCAGGTTCAGGTACAGAACAAGTTGCAATCCATCATGTCAAACCTCCCGCAGCAAGTCCAGCAGCAAGGAATAAAAGTCACCAAAGGGGACACCGGTTTTCTGATGGTTGTCGGTGTCTACTCGGCCGATGGTCGCGTCGATGAATTCACCATGAACGATTTCCTGAACTCCAAAATACTTGATCCGCTGAGCCGCGTCCCCGGTGTAGGAAATATTCAGGTGTTCGGTCAACCTTATTCCATGCGTATCTGGCTTGATCCCTACAAGCTTGCCAGTTTCAACCTCACGACCACCGAGGTACAGGCGGCGATAAGCGCCCAGAACGCTGATGTTTCTGCCGGTCAGCTGGGTGGAACGCCATCGGTACCGGGACAACAGCTGAACGCCACAATTTCAGCCCAATCCCGACTTAAAAGCGTTGATGATTTTAAAAAAATCATGCTGAAGGTTAATACCGACGGTTCCCAGGTTCGCCTCAAGGATGTCGCTCGCATCGAACTTGGAGTGCAGAACTATGATATGACAACACGCTTCAATAGCAAATCCGCAGCCGGCATGGCAATAACTCTTGCGACCGGGGCCAATGCCCTGAATACCGCAAACCTGGTGAAAGCCAGAATGGAAGAACTGAAGCCGTTGCTGCCGCCCGGAGTTCAAGTCGTTTTCCCGTTCGATACGGCGCCCTTTGTCAAGACTTCGATCGAAGGGGTGGTTCATACCTTGTTCGAGGCAATTATTCTTGTGTTCTTCGTGATGTTTCTGTTTCTACAGAATTTCCGTGCGACTCTGGTTCCCACAATCGCGGTGCCTGTTGTGCTTTTGGGTACCTTTGGAGTCATGGCAGCTTTCGGGTTCTCTATAAACACCCTCAGCATGTTCGCCATGGTGCTTGCTATCGGATTGCTGGTGGATGACGCCATTGTTGTGGTCGAAAACGTTGAGCGCATTATGGAGGAGGAACAACTCTCTCCTCTGGAGGCCACCAGAAAATCCATGCAGCAGATCTCAAGTGCCCTGATCGGAATAGCCCTTGTGCTTTCGGCGGTATTTGTGCCAATGGCCTTCTTTAAAGGCTCCATCGGCACGATTTTCCGTCAGTTCTCGATTACCATCGTTTCGGCCATGCTCCTCTCTGTTCTGGTAGCCCTGATCTTGACGCCGGCCCTTTGTGCCAGCCTCCTCAAGCCGAAGCCAAAGAGCGAGCATCTATCCCGCAAAGGCATCGTCGGACGTTTCTTTGCCTGGTTCAATGCGTTGTTCAATGTCAACCGCGAACGATATGTCAAAGGAGCGATGGTCATGACCGGCAATGTCAAACGCTCGCTGTCAGCTTTCATATTGGTCGTGCTGCTGCTGGGCATCGTCTTATGGCGTATTCCGACCTCGTTTCTGCCTGAAGAAGACCAGGGGTTCATGTTCGTTCAGCTTTCCACCCCATCAGGAGCGACGAAGGAACGGACACTCGAAAGTGTGAAAGTCATGGAAAAGTACATGCTCAACCAGGAAAAAGATGTCGTTGAAAGCATTTTCAGTGTCACAGGCTTCAGTTTTGCCGGTCAGGGCCAAAACTCGGCCATGGGCTTCGTACAACTGAAAGACTGGAGTGAACGCAAAAAAAAGGGACAAGATGTCGCCTCAATAGCCGGACGGACCATGGCAGCCCTGTCAAGTGTCAAGGATGCCATGATATTTGCATTTTACCCGCCCGCCGTCATGGAGCTTGGCAATGCTTCAGGTTTTGATTTCCAACTGCTTGATCGTAAAGGCAAAGGTCACGAGGCGCTGATGAATGCCCGAAATCAGTTACTGGGCATGGCTGCAAAAAATCCCGCACTGATCGGAGTGCGACCCAACGGTCTTGAAGATGTTCCACAATACAAGATTGACATCGACCACGAAAAGGCCAGCGCCTTCGGTCTTTCCATTGCTGACATCAATACCACCCTGCAGACTGCATGGGGATCCTCCTATGTCAATGATTTTATTCATGATGGCCGCATCAAGAAGGTATTCATGCAGGGTGATGCTCCATTCCGCATGAACCCTGCAGATGTCAACAGCTGGCACATCCGGAACGCCAATGGAGATATGGTGCCCTTCTCTGCATTTTCCACTGGCCGCTGGAGTTTCGGTTCGCCGAAGCTGGAGCGTTTCAATGGCATATCGTCGGTCAATATCCAGGGAGCTTCAGCTCCAGGTGTAAGTTCAGGTGATGCGATGGCTGTGTTGACGCAATTGGCACTGAAGCTTCCTGAAGGATTTGGTATCGAATGGACTGGTCTGTCCTACGAAGAGCGGGCAGCCGGCCAGCAAACACTGTTGCTCTATGCTTTCTCATTGCTTTTTGTTTTTCTCTGCCTTGCTGCTCTTTATGAAAGCTGGACCGTGCCGCTGGCCGTCATGCTGGTGGTGCCGCTTGGTGTTCTTGGAACGGTTCTGGCAACTTCCCTTGCAGGTCTCTCAAACGATGTCTACTTCAAAGTGGGCCTGCTGACCACGGTAGGCCTTACTGCAAAAAATGCCATCCTTATCGTGGAGTTCGCCAAATCCCTCAACGAACAAGGTGTTAACCTCAAGGAGGCTGCCCTGACTGCCGCCAGACAACGTTTACGCCCGATTGTCATGACCTCCATGGCCTTCATTCTCGGTGTAACGCCTCTGGCATTCTCTTCCGGAGCAGGCTCGGCAAGCCAGCACGCTATCGGTATCGACGTCATCGGAGGGATGTTGTCGGGAACGGTGCTGGCAATATTCTTCGTTCCATTGTTTTACATTCTGGTACAATCCCTTTTTACCGGGAAGCCTGTAACCGAAAAGACCGAAAACCAAAAAGATAAGGGATCGAACCATGACCATTAAGCTGCTGATCCCTGTCTGCCTGTCTGCCGCCATGCTGACATCCTGTTCACTGGCTCCACGCTATGAACGCCCCATGGCGCCTGTCGCCACAGAATGGCCGACCTCTGCGGGGATTGGGCCCGTGCCGGCTTTGGAAGCTGCAGGAGAACCGCATGTTGCTGATATCGGATGGCGGAGCATGTTCACATCGCCGAAGCTCCTGAGCCTTATTGAAGCCGCACTTGCCAATAACCGCGACCTCCGGATAGCGACGCTCAACATAGAGGCTGCCCGCAACACCTATCGCATACAGCGTGCAGATCTCGTGCCTTCGGTTAACGCGTCGGGAAGCGCCATTCGACAACGGTTATCGGAAAACAGCAGCACTTCCGGAACTTCGGAAACGATCTCGTCCTATACCTCCGGCATAGGTGTCACCGCATATGAATTGGATCTGTTCGGACGCGTCCGCAGCCTCAGCACCCGCGCCTTGAACCAGTATCTTGCAACGGAAGAAGGGCGTAAGGCTGCCCAGACAAGCCTGATCGCCGAGGTGGCCAATGCCTATCTCACCTATCTTGCCGATAGTGAACTGCTCCAGTTGACCGCAAACACACTCAAGACCCAGCAAGAATCATTCGATCTCATCAAGCGCACTTTCGATCTGGGAGCGAAGTCTCAGCTGGAGGTGTCACAATCCGGCACCCTTGTTGAAACCGCCCGCGCAAACCGCGCCCAATATCAGCGTCAGGTGGAAAAGGACAAAAACGCCCTTACCCTTTTGGTCGGCAAGGTAATCGATCCTGAACTCCTCAAGCCCGAAAGTCTCAGCTCTGTTCAGCTGATGGAAGTGCTCCCCGTGGGAATTCCATCCACTGTTCTGCTGGACCGACCGGATGTCCGCAAGGCTGAATATGCACTGAAAGCTGAAAACGCCAATATTGGGGCAGCACGGGGAGCCTTCTTCCCGAGCATCAGCCTTACCGGTTCCGCAGGGTTTGCCAGCAGCAGCCTTACCAATCTCTTTGTGACGGGATCGAGCAGTGTCTGGAGCTTTTCCCCTCAGGTGAACTTGCCGATTTTCCAGGGAGAGCGACTGATCTCCAACCTCAAACTGGCAAAAACCAACCGCGACATTGCCATCGCACAATACGAAAAAACCATCCAGACTGCTTTTCGGGAAGTTGCGGATGCGTTGGTGGCCAGTGCAACCTACACAGAGCAGTTGCACGCCCAGCAAGCACTTGTCAAATCCAGCGAACAGGCCTATACGATCTTGAAGGCCCGTTACGCCCATGGCATCGACAGTTACTTTGTCCTCCTGGATGCCCAGCGATCTCTCTATGCGGCGCAGCAGAACGAGATTATGGTACGTCAGCAGAATCTGACCAACCGGATTGACCTCTATAAAGCATTGGGAGGCGGATGGAAATAGGGCGTGAACCCTGAGATGTTGATTTTTCCGAATATCCGTTCAAAAGGGCCAATATTTGAGCCATTAAAGGATAAAGGATAAAAGCTTTTTTTGCAGGTATATCGATAGACGGGGGAACAATGTCATGGCCGAATGGGGCTGACATAGCACAGGAAACACTCTACAAGAAAATCCAGTAATGAACGGAACCTGTGTTGAAAAGCTGTAAATGGCTTTATTATTTTCATTTGACGGGTTTATTTGGTAAAATAAAAGGAGGTTATTTCGAATCGCTCTTTCGATTGAAAAGTTTATTTGCCTGTTACCTGTGAGGTTCCAGATAATGAAGAGAAGGGCAACATGGATCAAATTCAAGTAGCATGCGCTATTATTGAACGAGATGGGCTCGTTCTCGCTGCACAGCGGAGTGCAGCTATGAGTTTGCCGCTTAAGTGGGAATTTCCGGGAGGTAAGATCAATCATGGTGAATCAACCGAAGAGTGCTTGAGACGTGAGTTATTTGAAGAGCTGAGTATTCAGGTAAGTGTAGGAAAATCTCTTCCAATTAGCTCGTATCAGTATCCGACTTTCACTGTTACCCTTCATCCGTTTATCTGTTCAATTGAGGCGGGTGAAATAGTTCTCAATGAACATGCAGCCATCGCTTGGTTAGCACCTAATAACCTTCATTCTCTCGAATGGGCTGAGGCCGATTTACCGGTAATAGAGTCTTATCTTGTTGAAAATAGAGTAGATGTCTCATGAGCCAACTTGCTTTTGGTATATACGAAGCACTCCTCGATGAGCTTCTCCAAGAGGCTTTAGATCAGCACCCAGAGTTACGAAGTGTCTTTGGTAAAATCGATCAAGAAGAGCAGCCAGCCATCTATGCATCATTTGTTGCCAAGGTAATTGAGCAGGCATTGCGAGAAGAGAAAGACCCAGAAAAACGGCTGGAGATCTGCAATCGGATTCTTGGTCAGGTTGCCAGTGAACCGGGCTTAGGTCACCTCGCTAACCGTCGCCTTATACAAGAAAAAAAACCAATACTTCTTGAAATCACCCCATCCAATTATGGGTCATCAAGAGTCCCACGCCCCCAGACATCTCTAACTGAAAGCAGTATATTTACCGGTTCGCCGCAAGAGCCTCAACTTGCACATGAACTGCTTGAAGAGATGAAGTCTGCTGACAGTGTTGATATTTTGGTTTCGTTTATCAAGTGGTCCGGTTTGCGTCTGCTGATGCCAGCTTTTGAGGATTTGTCTCTGCGTAAGATACCAGTTAGGGTTATCACAACGTCATACATGGGAGCATCCGATGCCCCTGCCGTCGAATGGCTGGCTGAAATGTCGAACGTTAAGGTGCGCGTATCCTACGATACCGAACGCACGAGGCTTCATGCAAAGGCCTATCATTTTAAGCGGAAGTCAGATTTTTCAACTGCCTATATTGGCTCGGCAAACATGTCCAATGCTGCCATTACCAGCGGACTCGAGTGGAATCTTAAGGTTACTGCTCAGGATATGGGGCATATTCTGGAGAAATTTACTGCCGAATTTGAGACCTACTGGAATAGCAAAGAATTTATTCCATTTGACACTGAAGAGCCTGAACGTTTCAGGGATGCAATTGTTCGTGAACGAACTAGAAAAGACGGGACCACATCGGTTTTCTTTGATCTTACGCCGCACCCGTTTCAGGAACGAATCCTTGATGCCCTAAAGCGAGAGCGTGAAGTGCACAATCGCTATAAAAATCTCGTCATTGCAGCTACCGGAACCGGTAAAACCGTGGTTGCTGCATTCGATTTTAATGAGTTTTATAAGGGACGTAAGCGTAATGCAAAATTACTGTTTGTTGCCCATCGAAAAGAAATCCTTGAGCAGGCGCGTATAACTTTCAGAAATGTTCTCCGTGACCAGAATTTCGGTGAACTTCTTGTTGGAGATTTTGCGGCTGACCGATTGGAACACCTGTTTTGCTCGGTACAGATGCTGACAAATCGCGAACTCTGGAAGCAGGTTGGAGGAAGTTTCTACGATTATATTGTTGTTGATGAGGTTCATCATGGAACCTCTGACAGTTATCGCCCCATCTTCGAACATTTTGAGCCAGAGATACTTCTCGGCCTAACCGCCACGCCGGAACGGATGGACGGAAAATCTGTTGCTGCCGATTTTCATAACACATTCGCAGCAGAAATCCGTCTTCCAGAGGCATTGGAGGAGAAGCTCCTCTGCCCATTCCATTATTTTGGGGTGTCAGACCCGATAGCGACCGATAATGATCGTTTCTGGACCAACGGCAACTATAACAAGTCAGAGCTGGAAAACGTCTATACTATTGACCGAGTGAATGCTTCTCGGCGAGTTGACGCAATTATTGGGGCGTTAGAGCGCTATCAGCCAGACTATGGTACCAGTGTGAAGGGTATTGGGTTCTGTGTCACAATAAACCATGCGCTCTACATGGCAGAGCGCTTTAATGAGAGGGGGATACCTTCTGTAGCAGTTGTATCCCGCCTTGCACCTGATGAGCGTAATAAGGCCATCTCAGACTTCAAGAATGGGCATCTACGATTTCTCTTTACCGTTGATGTCTTTAATGAAGGTCTTGATATCCCGGAGATCAATCTTGTCATGTTCCTCCGTCCTACAGAGAGTCTCACCGTTTTTCTCCAGCAGTTAGGGCGAGGACTTCGTCATGCGCCTGAGAAAGAGTGCCTCACGGTTCTCGATTTTGTAGGGCAAGTACACCGGCGCTACCGAATGGATACAAAATTTCGAGCATTACTGCCCAAGCATCGCTATGCAATAGACCGTGAGGTTGAGTTGGATTTTCCTCACCTACCTCCAGGGTGTTCTATCCAGCTTGACCGGCAGTCACGGGAATATGTACTCCGAAATATTAGGGAAAACCTCAGGAATCTTACCGTGCAGGTGCCAGACCGCTTGCAGACATTCACGAGCGAGACGGGGCAGGAGTTGACCTTTGGCAATTTCATTCGCTACCACGAATATGAACCGGAAGTACTGCTGGCAAAAGAATCCTGGTCGGGTTGGAAAGCCAAGGTACAGTTCGCTCCGATTCCTACCGATCCTGATCTTGTAATGCTGAAAAAAGCTTTGATTCGGGCTGCATTCATCAATGGACCGAAGGAAGCTGCATTGTTACGAAATGTAATTAGCAAAGTTTCGCAAGGTGCAATAGCAGAAGCAGTAGCACTTGCTGGTCAATCGGCCATGGTAGTTTATTATCGACTATGGGGAGAGAAAGGTAGTAATCTGGGTATTTCATCCTTTGAAGATGCCTTACAGCGGCTTTCGAAAAACCCGTCAATTCTTGCCGATTTAGGAGAAATCTTGAACTGGTCGATCGACTCGAGTGAAGTGAGTGGTCTTGTTCCGGAATTGCCTTTTCCTTGTCCATTCGAGCTGCATGCAAAATACAATGGAAGAGTAATCCAAGCTGCATTCGGAAAGGTAAATATCGCAACAACAGGTCAGACAGGAGTTGGGGTATTCCACTTTCCCGAGGTGAAGACTTATGCGCTATTGCTCACATTTCAGAAAACTGAAAAAGAGTTCTCGCCGAGTACCATGTATGCTGATTACCCCATCAGCAGAGAACTTCTCCATTGGGAATCTCAAGCCAATACCGCCCAATATCACAGTGATGGCCAAAATCTGATTCATCATGTTGAAAGAGGATATACCATTTTGGTTTTTGCTCGTGATCAGAAAAAGCGGAACTCGATCTCAATCCCGTTTACCTATCTGGGACCGGTGGAAATGGTAAGTTATGAGAGCGAAAGGCCGATAAAGATGGTCTGGCGGTTACGTTACCCAATGCCAGTAGAGATGTTTGAAGACAACCGAAGAGGCGGGTAATCCAAAATCACCTCATTCGATATTTTTCAAATTATAACAGCATTTATAAGAACAAAGTCTCTGCTCTGTTATTGTCAGATGATGAACACCAATAACACTACTGCTGCTAGTTTGAAGTATCTGAATTACAAGCGTGCGCGAGTACTTGTTCATTCTTTTTCTTGAATTTCTCACTATCGTGGGTGTTGATTTTCAACAAATTATTTGGGGATATGTCGATAATCTTGGATTCCTATTATGCTCATCAGGCAAATTTTGTTGGCTTTAAGTCCGATTATATAAAGACTGTGAATGTGTAATGGAAAACATTGCTTGGTTTATATTTGGAGTTGTAATTATCGCTTCTTGGATCGCTTTTCAGGTTGCACTAACGAAGTATAGAAATACACCGTTAGCCCTTGCAATTTCTGAATCCTCTGATAATCTCCGTCAGGTCGAACAATGTGCTCTGGATACAGAAAATGTACTTAAATATGCGACAACACATCTTGAAAGTAAGGCTAACATATTCGTTTCAAACCAGCAGGATGCCCGGCTAAATGCGGTTCCAATAGAAAGTCTTAAGGCAGTTGGGGCTGTTAACATTCGTTGGTCAGCACTTCGTCAGGCCGGCTACACAAACCTTGCAAAGATAGTTGTCTCCAGCGAAGGGCGATTGATGACAATTCCCGGTGTCGGGAAAACCACAGCCATGCGGGTTATGCATGCAGCTCGGTCTCTAGCTTCGAACATTCGTGATGAGCCTCCCACCCTGCCATTGCCCAATCTTCTCGAACCAGGAGCAGAAGAATTAGCACATGCCACACTTCACCTTCTGCACGCAAAGGAATTGTTGGAGGATATCCCTGATCAAATCAGGAGTGATATGGCGAAAATCAAACCTCGCATTAAAAAAAAACATCGCTAATAATGGATTATGCAGATTAGAGATTTGGCAGGTATTGAACCAGTTTTCAATTAATTCTAAGGTAGATTTCTGTTACGATAAGTCCCGTTTACACAGTTCGTTGAGCAGACGACCAGATTTTGACGACATAACATTGTACAGTTTAATGTTGAAGCTAAATAAGCCGAATATCAACTTTGTGAGGCCCATTCAACAGGATAAATTGAACCGAATTCTACCTATGTGACCGAAACAGAGCCATTACGTAATATGAGTACCTCAGATTGTATCAATCCATCAAGCTGCTGGTCAAATAAATATTTGGCTTGTGCGGTTACCCTCTGAAATCCTAGTACTCTGGCTGCATTTGACACCGCATCATCGAGAGAAAGTGAGAACCCTCTTTTAACCTGTTGAAGAATAGCCTGGCTAATTTCTTCAGGGGCGACTAACTCAAATTTCCTTGAAGAGACATCAAGTAATGATCGATCCCGTACTTTAGGCTCTTTCATTTCAGGATGCCAGCAAAATTCACCTTTTTTTACTATTACATTTCTTTGAACGCCATACATAACTGACATGAGAACAGCTCCCTGTATCCTTACTCCTGCGCGCTTAAGGTCTGCACCTTCTGTAATAGAGCGGGTAATTTCTGTTATATGAACCGGTGACTCAATTGCAATAACTTCGCAAACATAGGGCAGTAACTCTGCCGGAGTACATTCATGGAGGTCTTTCGATAAATATATTTTTGGTTCTGCTTGCAGGTATGGAATGGCAGCCTGCGATATAACTTCTTCCCGCACTGTTATTACTTCACGGGGTATACTCAAAGTCTTTTCCTCATGGGTGACTTTCGGGAGGCTAATCCCTATATCGTTTTTATAATTGTACTCCGCCTTTTCTATAGCGTTTAAGGCGCGGGCTAACTCATCACCTGGATTGCGATACCAATCAGTACTCCATATTCTGTGCAGCTGCCAGCCAAGACCTTGTAAAACTTCCTGACGTAAGCGATCACGATCTCTGGCAGAACGTGAACTATGGTAGGTGGCACCATCGCACTCTATTCCAAGTATATATTGACCGGGCTTGTCTTTTGCTTTTATACCTATATCGATGAAGAAGCCAGCTGATCCAACTTGAGGCTCAATAGATATACCGTTTTGCGTTAATGCCTTGATAACTTCTTCTTCAAATGGAGAATCGGGCTCTTTGCCTGTTGTGTATGGCTGAGGAAGAATGCCAGATTGAGCAAAGGATAGAAAATTCTTTAATGCTACGCTTCCGCGGGCGTTAGTTCTGGCAAGGTCAATATCATTCGAAGTGAAGTTAGCGAATACGTCCATTGCAAGACGTGCTCGAGAGATAAGGACGTTCAGTCGACGCTCTCCACCATCTCGATTCAGGGGACCAAAACTCATCGTCATGTACCCTTCTGCTGTTTTACCATATCCTATGCTTATCAAGATGACATCTCGCTCGTCACCCTGAACGTTTTCAAGATTTTTGACGAAGAAAGGTTCACGTTGATGTTCATTGAAGAAGGACTCACAACTTGAATCGTATCTGCGAAGGATTTCAAGCTGATTTTCAACGGCGTCACGCTGAGCTGTACTGAAAGCTACAACACCAAGAGATAGATCAGGGTATGACTTGGCATGTGCAAGGACTGCCTTTGCGACTACCTTTGCCTCTTCCGGATTAGAGCGCGTCTTGCCCCTGTCATAGGCTGTGTCTGGAATGTGATGAAATTTGAGCCCACGAGCTGTCGCATTTGTGCCCGGACTTGGGAATACAACAAGACGATTATCATAAAATTCGTTATTGGAAACTGCAATCAGTGAATCATGACGACTACGATAATGCCAACGCAGCATTCGTTCAGGCGCACCCTTACCAAGGAATAAGCTTAGAATGCTTTCTGTGTCGCCGATGTTTTCAAAATCTTCCTCTTCATCACTCTCAATAAGACTATCAAAGAAGCTGGTAGGGGGCAGCTGTTTACTGTCGCCTACGACCACAGCCTGATTTCCACGCATGATGGCCCCAAATGCATCTACCGGCTTTACCTGGCTCGCTTCATCAAACACAACGAGATCAAAGTGTACCGACCCTGGAGGAACGTAGGTCGCTATCGACATTGGGCTCATCATAAAAACCGGCTTAATTGCCTGAATAGCCCGTCCAGCTTTGTTCATCAATACCCGGATAGGCATGTGCCTTCTTTTTTTATTGATCTCGCTACTGATGATCTGCAGCTCACCACCTCCATCAAGCGTTGGAAGAGATTTCCAATGGAGGTTAGCTAAGCGTGCCTGGTTGTGGCGGAAAAGAAGATGATCCAGGCGGATAAACTCATCCTGCACATGTGCGTGTTGTATACGATCAAACGATTTAATGCAGGGATTTTCAAGATAGGCCTTCTCAACCAGACCATTATACCAGCTATAATTGAAGATTTTGACTAAGGACCCTTCACCAAAATTCCATGTTCTTGCGGCTGAGACTACAAAATCAAGTCCATTCTTCGTCATTTCACCAGCAAGTTGATTAAAGCGGATGAGGTGAAAGAGGCGATCAATATTATTCAGTAAACGGGTAAGTGATGCAGCTTGTTCTTTAAGCGACAGATTCCAGTGGATCCTTAAGGTATCGTGGAGCTTGAACTGCAGGAGTGTTTCAACAATTGAGATGCTTTGCTCATGCTTATGAATGTTTGACTCAACTGCTGCTACTTTATCTTTGAGTTCGTCAACTTTCGGCGAGCCGGAAAGAAAATTAACAATACCATCAGGAACAACTCCATTACCCATATCCCGGTATAGTACAACAACCCACTCAGTAAGTTTTTCAAGTACTTCCCAGTCTGATTCTGTTTTTTTCCATTGTGCACCGAATAGGGTTGACCCAAATTCAGATTGTTCGGCAAATAATTTCTGATTTTTCTGGCTGTCAAGTATAGCATCAACGAGCTGGATAGTTTGTCCGACATCTTTTGAAAGAGTTTTGCGGCAATAGCCCTGCAGTTTCTGCTTTGCTTGGCGGTAATCGCTTGAAAAGAAACGCCACCATTTCTTGCCAGTAGTAGCAAAGAGTTGTCTTAGCTCCACTAAATCTTGTGACCACGCTTCATCTATTAACCATTCATCATATTTTGCATGGGCTATGCTCAATGCCTTGCCCGCCGTAATCAGTTCTGAAATGTCGTCTCGCCTTGCCTGCCATTCACCAGAAGTTAGTGCCAAGCCATCAATATGTGGGGCTTCCATTGCCCTCCGTGCAGCTCGGCATATAATCCCTATATCCGCTCTATGATCGGGAGGCTGCAGGCCCATAGCTTTGGCTAAATCAACCGCAGTATTGAACAGTGCTTCTGCTGCCGCTCTGCCTTCCTCTAAAGCACGTTCCAATATTGGGCGTTGAGATGGAAGTATTTCGGTTAGACCACTTAATTCGAAAGGGTTATTGGCCGGTGGGCCAGCTTCACTCAGATGTCGATCAAGAGTATCTACCTGAAGACGTGCATTACGATAATCAGACTCAGTCCACTCAAGCATCTTGGCAAAATCAAAAGATGGTAAATCAAGAGTGCCGGGTTGGTTTTTTAATGCAAAACCTAAGGCATTTATGAAGCTGAGATGTGTCTTGCCTATAGGTTTATTAACAGCGTTACAATACGTATTGAGTTGATCCCGAAATTGTTCAAGGGTTTTGATGTCATCGACGGGGTTTTCGACAACAGGCCTCCCTTGGTGCAAGGTGCGGTCAAGTTCAGCAAGTATCTTTTTCTTGTTTGTCTTATGGCTGTGCAATTCCATAACTGCGTCCCCAAGGCCGACTTCATCCAAGCGGCGTTTAACCACATCGAGAGCTGCCATTTTTTCTGATACAAATAGCACTTTTTTGCCGTTACCTATGCATTCGGCAATAATATTCGTAATGGTCTGTGATTTCCCTGTTCCAGGAGGGCCTTGCAGTACAAGATTTCGCCCGGAATTAACATCAAGTATGGCAAGGATTTGTGTGCTATCAGCATCTTTAACCTGATGGACATCAGCCGGCGAAAGAACCTCGTCTATATGCGTCTCATCATTAAGAATACTCTCTTGTTCGCGGAATCCATCCGTCAACAAGGACTCTATAATGGAAAATCCGTTACCTTTGCTCTCCTCAGGCCAGGATAAAGGGTCAAGGTCTTTATACATGAGGAATTTACCGAAGGAGAAGAACCCTAACGTCATATCATTGGAAACCACATTCCAGCGTTTTTCGCTCTTGATGGCCTGACTGACAAAGTTGTAATAGGCTTGGATATCCAGCTCTTCGGTTTCAAGAATTCTTGGTAGAACAATATTGAACTCAGAGCGTAACTTTTCAATAAGTGAGAGGTTGTCACCGATTTCTTCACCGGTATAAAATACCTGAAACCGCTCTTGTGCACTTGCCCGCTTTAGTTCAACGGGGATTAGGAGAAGTGGAGCCCTTCTCGGTTCCTGCGATGCATCGGCTTCGTACCATTGCAAAAAGCCAAGCACAAGAAACAAAATATTCACGCCCTGCTCTTCAATATATGATCGTGCATCATTGTGTATTGAAAGCAACCTTGTTTGAAGCTTTGGCGATGATAGATTGGTTTGAAGCTTCCTATCCAAGTGGCGTGCTGCTATCTGGCTGTTTACTATATCATCATCGGGTTGAGCCAGTAAATCATTTTGGTTGACGGCATCAAAAAGTATTTCCTCACCTGAGTCTGTATTAATCTGACTATTAACATCTTTTTCGGGCAATGCATCAAAGCTCAGTTCTTTCCCTTCAAGAACGAGCATGCGATAGATTTCAGTTGAAAGCTCATCTATCACTTTCACCTGCTTTGCCCGTTGAGAATGGCTGATCAAAGGGTTGCGCAAACCAAGATCAAGCAGCTCTTTACGGCTAGCTTCTAATTTTTTTTTGACTTCATTACTCATATTGGACGGATTGTACTGTCTGACGACATAATTATATACATCACCGAACTCTTAAACCGTTTGATGAATGTGACGACTGCACGGACTTGCCATGAGTTAAACGGGGTATTAGTGGGGTATTTAATCAACAACTCATGAATTATATCCTTAATTCTAAAGAAAAATCATATTGCTGCAATTGGAGTCTTGAGTGGCTTGAGCTTAGAACGTAATATTCATTTGATAGTTACGAAATACTTTAGCCAATTTAAAAAATTGCATTGGCTTAAGGTAATAGCGTAACACGGTATATCATAACAAAAGCAGTGAATGGCCCATAACCCTTTCATATTGTGTTTTGCCTGAGCCTTGAGCTTCTATGCCAAACCACTTCTCCTGACCGCAAGCCAAAAGGAGCAGTGATAGAGCAGAAAACTTCAGGCAAAACATTCTAAAAGGCTATCTGAAGCAGGAAGAGCCCAAAATATGTTATATAGAAAAAGCCCCGCGCTGAGCAGGACTTTTTCCGCACACTTCAACATTAGAAGGCACTCATTTTACTACAAACTTTGGAGAGTACCGATCTTTTCCCATGATTTATCAGGTGTAAGAGAGACTGTGACATACATCGTTTTACCTTTAACACTGGTTGATGATAGTCCCTTAACCTTCAGGTCAGCGTTGACTTGGTCTGGAGTAAGCTTATACAATGCTCCTGTAATAGCATCAACACCAAGACCTATAAATCCGCCGAGAATTATATTTCCCCAAACCCAGCTGTTCATCTTTTTTGTCAGTGTCATTTCGTAGGGGTGATACCCGGCCAATACCATTTTAACAGTGTGAATATCCTTTGTGGACAGATCTTCTGTCAAAGGAGTATTCCCTACGGTCTTCCCGTCGATGGTAACTGCCGCACTTGAGGGGTTACTGGAAAAACTTACTTTTTGTTTTGAGCCATCCATTATAGTCGCGCATCCTACAAGAACTGGAGCGAGACCAACAAAAAGACACAACGGTACCAACATTTTTTTACGCATGATTTCATTATTTATTGTTGAGAAAAAATTCCCTTGAACTGCGCTTCCATAAACACACCACGTTGTTTCCATCAATACCAATTATCATGAAGCAGGGTTACTGCTTGTTTATCCTTGAGCGTTATTGGTTTATACGCAGCGTAAAGTAGCTAATATTTCTTTTGCACCAACACAATTAAACTCCTCACAACAAGGATAAAACCGGATGTAGGACAAAAGCCGTCATAGGTATATTTATTTTTCAGTTTTATTCATTTTTGTGGTACTAACAGGCTGCCCATGGGATGAATAAACGCTTGACGGTTTAACCTCAATAATTCATGAGGGCTACCAAAACCGAAATTGCCAGTCAAAAATTGAGGTGATCGCGGCTGTGGCAAGGTAAAATATATGGATAGCAAAACATCTTTCACCTGTAGCCGGTTACTATCCAACAAAAAGCAGGGTGAAGAGCCTAAAAGAGCAGTTGATATTCCAAGGTTTCCATACCCTTCCCATGCAGCAAGTAAGTCGTGCTGCCCCGGTACATCAATGTCTGTTTTTTTCTGTTGCCGATTACCACATCACCTTACGTTATGGCTGGTGGTGGCCATGGCTGAGCACGCAAGTGTTCAAAGATTGCCAAGCATTTTGAAAGAATTCCCTTGTACGGATATGCCGTCGGTAAATGGACACTGATCTTTGTTTTCAGCTCGATGATTCTGGCGCCTGTTTTCAAGAGTTTCAAGCGTATGCTGTCAAAGGTCGCCATGCCGAGACTGGTTCCCTGGAGTAAGTTGTCTCGGAAACTGTGCAGCAGGACATAAGCTGCCGAGTGCAAAAACAGCCGAAACTGATTGGCAAGAAAACGGTGACAGGAGGTTCGATCACTCTTGGTGTAGGTCTTGTGATCCTTTATGTACAACTCATCATTTCCTCGAGCGCAGTAGATTCCCTCGTAGAGTGCTTTGGGCTTTGCGTTATGCATATCGGTGCTGATAAAACGGACATTCAACTTTCCAATGTCGGTCATCTCGACTTTGGCGACAACGGTGCGAGGCTTGCTCCAGCTCTGTGCCTGGTACATGAAAGCGTGATAGCGTTTGAAGCCTGCTGGTTGCTGCTGTACGTGTTTAATCAGGATTTCGACATGTTTGAGCAAAACGTTATTGCCGGTCAGACCGGTCACACTATAGCAATCCGTTTGCTGGTCAAGGTAGGTAAAGACTTCCGGAACTGAATAATGGCTGTCACCACGGTAGACAATTACAGTGTCTGGCCACTGTTGGCGGATACGTTCCACAATCCGTTTAACGTACGAAACGATCTCCTTACCTCCAGGGCGCTTGCCCGGTCGCAGTATCGTGGTGATCAGTTTGCCACTGAACCCTTCATAC
>JABDHL010000014.1 GCA_012972825.1 Chlorobiaceae bacterium | reverse complement strand
CAGCAACCAAAGCCATAATCAATGCCTGCAATGCATTTAAATGTTGTGTGCTGATTAAGTTCTTGCGATTATTCTACACTCTCCGAAATGGAGGCTGTTTCAATTGGTGGTGTGGCAGGGTACATATGGGCACTGGATGACAGTTTATAATTTCAGAAAGGTAGCTCAAAAAAAGAAAATCATGGAAGAGCATCAGGAGGAACTGCAACGAAAGCCACGGATTGTATGGGCCACGCCATATTGCTTGCTGGATACTTCGAGCGGAGCATCAATTTCAGCAAGGGAGATGCTTCGTCAGCTTGTGGTTAATGGATATGAAGTTTCCGTGTTTGGAGCGACGGTATTTGACTCTGAAAGCGGACTCACGAAGTTCCCTGATAACTGGAAAACACTCATTGGAAAGGAGGAGATTATTCTGTTGAATGATCCACCTCTTGAGCATCGACTGCTCGTGACGGTAAGCACTGTTCGGTCGCTCATGACAGCTTATGAAGCTGACAGGTGGTACGCCCTGTATGTAGGACTCCTTGATACCTTTAAACCGGATTTAGTCTTGTTTTATGGTGGGATGAGTCTTGATCTTCTTATTTCAGATGCTGCAAGAGAGAGAAAAATTCCCTGTGCTGCTTATCTTGCAAATGGAAATTATTCCGGAAAAAGGTGGTGCCGGGATGTTGATCTGATTATTACAAACAGCCAGGCAAATTCAGATTATTATGCTCGTAAGGAAGGCTTTACATCGATACCGGTTGGCGTTTTTATAGATCCGGCACCTGTTGTATCACTCGAGCATACAAGAAAAAATATCCTCTTTATCAATCCATCACTGGAAAAGGGTGCTGTTATCGTTATACAATTGGCATTGCTGCTTGAAAAAACAAGACCTGATATAAAGTTTGAAGTTGTGGAATGTCGCGGCAGCTGGCAGGAATTGGTAAGGCAGGTTACAAAGCATTATGGAGAACAACGGGAAGCATTGGATAACGTGATTGTGAAGCCGAATACCAATGATATGCGACCTGTTTATGGTCGGGCACGCCTGCTTCTTGCACCAAGTCTGTGGTGGGAAAGTGCCGGACGTGTTGTCGTTGAAGCAATGCTCAATGGCATTCCCGCCATTGTTACTGATCGTGGTGGTCTCCCCGAAACGCTCGGTATTGGTGGTATTAAGGTGCAATTCCCGGAAGAATGTTATGAAGAGCCATATACATATTTTCCCAAACTCGCAATATTGGAGCCGCTGGTGGAAAAGATTGTGCAGTTCTATGATGACGATGTTTTCTACAACGATTATGTTGCCAGAGCCCTGCATGAAGGGAAGAGATCACTTTCAATGGAAGAAAGTACGAACAGGTTGATGAACGCCTTCAGGCCTTTTATTCAAAAAGCTTACATGATGTCTGACAGGCACACTACGCCAGGGTAACGTATAATAATATTTTTGTATATGGATACAGGAGAGGTTTCGTTGTAATGAATCCAAAAATATCAGTCATTTTTCCTGTAGGTAATCGCGAGGCGTATCTGAAAGAGGCTGTTGAGTCAGTTTTAGGGCAAAGCTTTACAGAGTTCGAATTATTGATTATAGAGGATGGGCTGTCGTCACAGGTTGCATCGATTATCACTTGTTATCGTGATGAAAGAATAAAGATTATAAAATTCCCCATGAATATGGGTATTAGTGCTGCTCGAAATGCGGGACTTTTGACAGCGACAGCACCCTATATTGCGTTGATGGACTCGGACGATATTGCTTTGACTGATCGGTTTCAAAAGCAATACGCATGGATGGAAAGCCATCCTGAAGTGACAGTTTGCGGCAGTAATTTCATTACGATGTTTAATGATGAAAATAGAATGCCGATGCGATATCCTGAATCGGATGGCATAATCAAATCCCGTTTCCTTATTGTTGATTCGGCAATTCTTAATCCTACAGCCATGATTCGTACAGATTTCGTCAGAAAATCGGGATTGCAGTATGATGCCAATTTCCCAAGGGATCATGATCATCGATTTTATGTGGAAATTATGCGCAATGGCGGGAGTTTTTATAATCTGCAGGAGGAGCTTTTACTCTACCGTCGTCATGATGGCAATGCAACCCGAAGCCGTTCAGGGGTGGATATTGAAAAAACAAAGGTGAGGGAAATCTTGATACCTCTCTTTTTTCCAGAGTTGACTGGCGAAGAAGCTCGGGTACTGCTTAAAGGACTTTGCGAAAATGTGCGTATGACGATGATTGAGGCTTGCTTTTGTCTTGTGGTTATGACCAAAGCAATGCGTGAGAGTAGAATATTTACAGGTGAAGACCGAGATGAACTTCGAAAAATCCTACGGTTTTATTATGAGAGCTTAGTGAAGATGGTGAATGGGGTAAGTAAAAATGTACACAAGTGTTAGTGGGTGGTTTGTATGATATGAATATTGTCCCTTGAATTTAAATGTTAAGAGTTGTGGTGTCGCTTACGAAAGTAACTTGTTTTTATAGCGCATTTGAGGATCGTATTTGTATGTCCGCTATGCTGAATGAGGGGGAGCCTGTTGTGTTCTGGTTGACTCAGCGTCTTTCTTGTCTGCTGGTTCGTGCGCTTACAGGCCATCTTGAGCGGTCTCTGTCACAGACGGAGCTGATTGATTTGGGCTTGTTGCTTTCCTGCAGGCAGCGAGATGCCGAGTGGCAGCAGGAGTCTTCAGAGCCTGTAAACTTTAAAGCAGCTTCATTTCAGATCTTACCCGAAAAAGTCGACATGTCGTGTTCGGATGATAGTGCAGCTTTGTTGTTTCCAATGGGGAATGGAGAGGATGCAATGCTGCAGATGAGCTTGCAGGAGTTGCGCCAGTGGCTGGCGATTATGCATCGGCAGTTTAAAAGTGCGGGTTGGCCGATGGGTGTTTGGCCAGGATGGTTTTCCCTTGCTGAGCCTGGTAGGAATTAGGGTAGGTGATGCGTATTCTTTTTATTCATCAGAATTTTCCAGGGCAGTTCAAGTTTCTTGCTCCAGCTTTGGTGCAGCAGGGGCATGAGGTGACGGCGTTTACCATTCAGACGTCTGTTCCTGCTTGCTGGCAAGGCGTACGGATGATTAATTACAGTGTTGCTCGTGGTACAACGACAGGGGTACACCCTTGGGTAAACGATTTTGAGACGAAAACGATCAGGGGCGAGGCGTGTTTTCGGGCGGCGTTGCGGTTGAAGGCTGAGGGGTATGTTCCTGAAGTTATTATTGCTCATCCTGGCTGGGGTGAGAGCTTGTTTCTCAAAGAGGTGTGGCCATCGGCAAAACTGGGGATGTACTGCGAATTTTACTATCACCCGGAAGGAGCGGATGTGGGCTTTGACCCTGAGTTTCCTGTAAAGGATGAGGGAAATGTTTGTCGATTACGGTTAAAGAATCTTAATAATATGCTGCATTTTGAGAGGGCTGATGCAGGTATATCGCCGACAGTGTGGCAGGCGAGCACTTTTCCTGAATTTTTCCGTAACAGAATTACGGTTGTGCATGATGGAATAGATACTCGGTTCATTACTCCGAATCCGATGGTCAGTCTTACGCTTCAAAAAAAAGAGACGCTGACGAGGAAGGATGAGATTATCACCTTTGTTAGTCGTAACCTTGAACCTTATAGAGGCTACCATATATTTATGCGTGCACTGCCGGCCATATTGAAGGAAAGGCCAAAGGCCAGGGTGTTGATAGTAGGAGGAGAAGATGTGAGTTACGGAGTTCGACCCGCAGAAGGCAGGACGTGGAAGGAGATTTTTATGAGTGAGGTACATTCGCAAATCAGCAGTGCTGATTGGGGAAGGGTGAGTTTTTTAGGGAGTATCCAATACCTTCATTTTATTTCGCTTTTGCAGCTTTCAACAGTTCACGTGTATCTGACGTATCCCTTTGTTCTCTCTTGGAGTTTGTTGGAAGCGATGAGCGCGGGGTGTGCGATTGTGGCGAGCGACACGCGGCCGTTGCATGAGGCGATTCGACACAATGAGAATGGGCGATTGGTGAATTTTTTCGATATTCCCGGATTAGTTGCAGAAATATGCTCCCTGCTGGATGATCCGGATGGAAGAGCAAGACTGGGTGCATCTGCCAGAGCTTTTGCGCAAGCGCACTATGAT
>JABDHL010000013.1 GCA_012972825.1 Chlorobiaceae bacterium | reverse complement strand
TGCATTACAAATGGTAATTTCCCGTTACCCATTTTAATATAACACTTTAACCGTGAATATGGAGGCTTTTTTTATGGCAGATCGATCAACTTAGGTATAAAAAGACCAAACAGGACTTTTTCTTTCTTTGGTAACGGGTTTGTATTATTACCCTTATGTACTTCAAAGCCTATAGGTTTTTGTTTAATTTTACGGTAAAATTATCATGTCCCAGGTCAGGTTAAGGGTCTGTGCATTATGTATTCTTGATGGTCATGTGCTCCTTATTGAACACAAAAGTTTTGCGCCTGAAGACCCTCTGCTTCCTGAGAGTTACTGGATTCTTCCTGGTGGTGTTGTTGAACGCGGCGAAACACTTGACGAGGCGTTGACGAGGGAGATGATGGAAGAGACGGGGCTTGAGTGTCGGGTCGGCAGTCTGCTTTTTATAAAAGAGCTGCTCTATCCCTATCCTGGCCCGGGTGTAGAGGCACAGGGCAGCCTTCATCATTCAGTATCGCTTGGCTTTTTCTGTACGGTTACCGGAGGTGAGATGATAACCGGCAAAGACCCTGAATATCCCGATGACCGGCAGGTGATTCTTAAGGTGAGCTGGCTTCCGCTTGCCGATCTTGATCACTATGACCTCTATCCGCCGTTTCTTGCCGACTACATTCTTGCACAAAAGCCCGAAGGACTGCACAATGCTGTTCCGGAGTTTTTCAACTCAGCACAATAATCACACCTGCAGGCGTATCGATAGCTCAAGTCGATTGTCTTAGATATCTATAATCACGCCTAATGTAGTGTAGCTTTCAGGGTGGTAGAAGTACATGCCCTGCATACTCATTCCTGAAAAATAGTTGCATGCAACCCTGACCTTTTCAAGCCCTATGGCATTGAGACGCATACCTGCCTGAAGATTCCATGTACCCCTGTATCCTCTTGTCTCCTGAAGTGTTGACTGCCAGACTGGCAGCAGCTTTACATCCGCTGCAAGATAGGTATTGCCGGGAGTGGAGAGTTCAGCACCTGCATGGAAAGAGTTTGGATTGATGCCCTCTGGGATGGTGTGGTAGATGTACTGATAACCGGCATAGACCCGGTGGCCAGGAGCGCTCAGTGCCAGTACGAGATCCATGAACTCACGGCTGTAGGTGAAGGGAATATTGGGACCGCCTGGTTCAGGGATCCATCCGCTGCCATCCGGCTCATAATGGCCGTCTTCGAAATGGGCAGAGATATGGCTTAGCCGGACTCTGCCGCTGAATTCGTCAAAAGGAAGCGTTTCATTGCTGATCTTTTCTTTCCAGCTGGTGTTGAGACCAAAAAGATAGGTGACCGCATCAACCGGAAATTTGAAGTTGTCACTTTCGCGCAGGAGCGACCAGGTTCCGAAATCCACGCCTATGGCAAATTTTTTGCTGTGGCTCTGGTACAGATCAGCCGTTGTTCCGATATTGAGATTCAGAAAACGCTTACCCACCCAGGGCATGACGGAAACCTGCGGTTCCATCGGGTCAGCAGGAAGCGGATTGAAGATTGTTTTGGTCGTTGGGTTCAGCAGCGTTTCAGCCGGAGCGTTAGTCAATGAGATCAAAAGCAGTGCACACAGGATTAAAGCTGTTCTGCAGAGACGATAGGTGTTGTTCATAGCTGAGATAATAAAGCGGTTACAGGGTTTCAGATTGTTTTTATCAGGCAAGCAGAGTGTTCAGCACAGCCATACGGACAGCAACCCCGTTGGTAACCTGTTCAAGCAGCATGCTTTTCGAGTAACCGGGCGGCTGTATGCGGTCGGCAACATTGTTTGATATTTCAATTTCACGGTTTATCGGTCCAGGGTGAAGCACCAGAAGATGTTTCTGGATTCTTTCAAGGCGTTCATCGGTAAGTCCGTAATAAACGGAATACTCCTCAAGGGAGGGGAGGTATCCTCCAGTAGCGCGTTCGAGCTGGAGGCGAAGCACGATTGCTGTATCTGCCCATGCTATGGCTTGGTCAAGGTCAGTGAACAGGACTGCTCCAAGTTGGGCTGCATCTGGTGGCATCAGGGTTACAGGACTGCAGAGTCCCACCTCCGCTCCTGCTGTAAGGAGTCCGTATATGTTGGAACGGGCAACCCGACTGTGAAGAACATCTCCGATAATGATCACCCTGAGTCCTTCAATTTTTCCAAAATATTCCCGAAGGGTAAACATGTCGAGTAGAGCCTGTGTCGGGTGCTCATGCGATCCGTCACCTGCATTGATGACCGTTTTCGAGGTTATACCTGTTATCAGATCCACAGCTCCTGAAGAGGGGTGGCGCAGCACAAACCCGTCAACCTGCATTGCTTCAAGGTTTTTAATGGTATCGCTCAGGGTTTCCCCCTTGCTCACGCTGCTTGAAGCAGCACTGAAGTTCAGGGTTCCCGCACCAAGATGCCGTGCAGCTATTTCAAAGGAAAAACGGGTACGGGTTGAATTTTCAAAAAAAACCAGTGCAATGCGCTTATTGGAGAGAGTGGTTTTAAAAGAGGGATTGGCGGTTACTAACTCCTTTTTAAAGTCGGCGGCCATGTCAAGTATATGCTTGATATCACTGGCCGGAACATTGCATAATCCAGTAAGGTGCTTCAAATTCAACCTTTATTATATGCCTTTTCAGAAATATATTTCCATCAAAGGTACAAAAAAAATGATGATCAAAAACTACCTTGCCAAAGTTACGTCACAATGTCCTGTCGTTCATTCTTTTCCGTTTGTTCATCCGTCCCTGTATGTTCATCCGTTCATGTTTGTTTATCCGTCCCAATGTCATTCTGTTTTTTTCCATACTGTCATTCCGAACGAAGTGAGGAATCTAATCTTTATATTTACCATTATGCATGAAATGAGCATTGCGCTTTCCATAGTTGAGGCTGTAGAGGCAAAAGCGCGAAAGGAAGGTGCAGGACGTATTTCTGGAATTGATCTTGTTATAGGCAAGCTTGCAGGTATTGAGCCCGAATCGTTGAAATTCTGTTTTTCGGCTGCAGCGAAAGGAACGCTTGCCGAAGAGGCGTTGCTTGCCGTTGATGAACCTGAAGGTCTTGGCGAGTGTGGAGAATGCGGCGCAATGTTCCCTGTTTCTTTTTACTATGCAGAATGTCCCGTATGCCGTTCACTGCGGGTGAAGATTGTGTCGGGCGAGGAATTTGTAATTAAGTCAATAACTATAGAAGACCAAGAGGGAGAATAAGAGAATGTGCGATACCTGCGGTTGTTCATCCGAGGCCGGGGCAGTGCTCCGCAAGCCGGGCCTCAATGATTATCATGTTCATGTCAGCGAAAACGTCCATGGAGAAAGTCATCTTCACGGAAGCGATCACCATCATGAACATACTCATGAGCATCATCATCAAGGCAAAAGTCGCACTATTGCCCTTGAACAGGATGTCCTCCAGAAAAACAATCTTCTTGCCGAAAGAAACCGGGGATATTTTGAGGCAAAGAAGATTTTTGCGCTTAACCTTCTGAGTTCCCCCGGTTCAGGAAAAACCTCGCTCCTTGAAAAAATCATTCCTTCTCTTCAGAAGCACATGCCGGTGGCCGTTATAGAGGGCGATCAGCAGACCACCAACGATGCTGAACGTATTCAGGCTCTCGGTGTACCCGTTATACAGATAAATACAGGTTCGGGATGCCATCTTGATGCTTTGATGGTCAACAGTGCCGTCAGGGAGCTTGAACTCCGTGATAACTCGCTGCTCTGTATTGAGAATGTCGGCAATCTTGTCTGTCCGGCTATGTTTGATCTTGGTGAAGCCTTGAAAGTGGTGATTATCAGTGTGACTGAGGGTGACGACAAACCATTGAAGTACCCGAACATGTTTCATGAAGCCGATCTCTGCATTCTCAACAAGATCGACCTTCTCCCTTATGTTGATTTTGATGTTCGGAAGTGCCGGGAGAATGCCATGCGGGTCAATCATCACCTTGAATGGTTTGAACTGTCGGCAAAAACCGGAGAGGGACTTGATGTCTGGCTGGAATGGATTAAAAACAAACAGAAACAGCACTGAGTCTCAGGGATCATACCGCTGAAGAGCGGAGGCGACTGCTGGTCAATGGTATCGTGCAGGGAGTAGGATTCCGGCCGTTTGTCTATCGTCTTGCCACTCAGTACGCTTTGAAAGGCTTTATCAGGAACACCTCATCAGGCGTCCTGATAGAGGTTCAGGGTATTCCTTCTCTTCTTGAAACTTTCTGCAGCAGACTCAAAAGTGACGCGCCACCGCTTGCGAAAATAGAGACAATGGAGGAGTGCACTGTTGCCACTCTTTCTGGAGAGGGATTTATGATCGGGGATTCCAGCGCGGACTCCGAGGTCGAGACCCTCATTCCGCCCGATATTGCGCTTTGCAGCGACTGCCGGAGTGAGCTTCTTGACCCGGCAAACCGTCGGTTTCGTTATCCCTTTATCAACTGCACCAATTGCGGTCCGCGCTATACTATTGTCGAGCGCCTTCCCTATGATCGCCCTTTTACATCGATGCACGGCTTTTCCCAGTGCCCGGAATGTGAAAAAGAGTACCATAATCCCTTTGACCGTCGGTTTCACGCTCAGCCAAATGCCTGCCCGGTGTGCGGTCCGTCACTCTCTCTCATTGATACAGCCGGCAAATCCTGCACTTTTCAGGATGTGGCTGCTGAAGCTGCAGTTCTCCTCAAGATGGGCAGAATTGTTGCGCTGAAAGGAATTGGAGGCTTTCATCTTGCTGTCGATGCACGCAATGATGCAGCGGTTCGCCGATTGAGGGAGAGGAAGGGGCGTCAGGCAAAACCCTTTGCCGTCATGATGCGTGATATGGCGCTTGCCGGGCACTTCTGTGAACTCAGCGAGGGTGAATGTACGGCGCTGACTTCCGCGGAAGCACCTGTTGTCCTTCTCAAAAAGAGAACTGTTGAAGGGCTCTCTCCATCAATAGCGCAGGGTAATGACCGGCTTGGGGTCATGCTTCCCTATACACCGCTTCATACCCTGCTTTTCGATGAAGCACTTGATGTTCTCGTGATGACCAGTGCGAATTTCAGTGAGGAACCCCTTGTCAATGAAGATGAGGAAGCTCTTCTGCGGCTCAAGGGCATTGCCGATGCTTTTCTCATGCATAACCGGCCAATCTATCTGAAATGTGACGATTCCGTGACTATTCACTCTTCCGGATCGCTTCGGCAGATAAGGAGGAGCAGGGGATATGTGCCGGCGCCGGTTTACCTCAGGGAGAATGGGCCGGTGGTTCTTGGCACCGGAGGAGAGCTAAAAAATACCATTGCTCTCCTGAAGGGCACTCACGCCTTGATGAGCCAGCATATAGGCGATATGAAAAACTTTGAGGCATACCGGCATTTTCAGCATGTTGCCATCCATCTGCAGCATCTTTTTCAGGCTGTTCCTGAGCTTCTGGTTCATGACCTGCATCCCGCATACATGACAACGCAGTGGGCCCTCAGGCAGGAGCGTCCGGTGCTTGCTGTCCAGCATCATCATGCCCATCTTGCCTCATGTCTTGCTGAAAACAGGGATGCTGGTCCCGCAATCGGCCTTGTGCTGGATGGGACAGGTTATGGTACTGATGGAACAATATGGGGAGGAGAGCTGCTGATTGGTGATGCTGCAGGTGCGGAGCGATTTGCCTCGTTTGAATCAATGCCGCTGCCGGGCGGTGATGCAGCTGTCATGCAGCCCTGGCGAGCCGCACTTGGTTATCTTTCAAGAAGTTTTTCCACTATGCCCGATCTTCCGTTTATGAAGGAGAGAAGCATTGAGCCTGTTCTTGAGCTGCTTCAAAAGGGGGTCAGTGTTTATGAAACGTCGAGTTGCGGCAGACTGTTTGATGCAGTTGCAGCCCTTTGCGGCATGCAGGGCGAGATAACCTACGAGGGCGAGGCCGCTATTGAGCTTATGCTTGCGGCCGGCGGGACTATGGGCCATTCGGCATTTCGTTATGCTCTTCAGGAGGAGAACGGACGATGGATTATGATGGTGTCACCGATTATTCAGGATGCTGCTTCAGCAGTGCAGCAGGGTGTTTCTGCCAGCGAAATCAGTCGACGGTTTCACCGGACTCTGGTCACCTGTTTTTCGGATATTATCAGAAAAGCTTCTCAGGCAACTGGCATAAAGACAGTTGTATTGAGTGGCGGTGTCTTTCAGAATGTGCTTCTGTTTGAAACTCTGGTTCGTGAGCTGGAAGGTGCTGGATACAGAGTACTTACCCATGCCCTAGTTCCTTCAAACGATGGAGGCCTCTCTCTCGGCCAGGCAATTATCGGTCGAAGCTGTCTTGCAGGTCACTATCGGGGTATTCAGTAGGCGGGAGTTGAGGTTTTTTATCGTATATGTATCGTTATAATTTCTCTGCAATCAATAAACCATAAGCAGCAATGTGCCTTGCCATACCCGGAAAACTCCTTGAAATATTTGATGAAAACGGCCTTAAAATGGGGACGGTGGATGTGAACGGTTCAAAAACAAGGGCGTGTCTTGAATATGTCCCAGACATTCAGACCGGACAGTACACCATTATTCACGCAGGGTTTGCCCTGAAAATTATTGATGAAGCGGAGGCCGCCGAAAGTCTCAAGCTCTGGCATGAGCTTATCGAAAGCGGAGCGTTCCAGCCTGACGAGGAACCCCCTTCACCCGAATCTCTATGATGGCAGTTTCAGTGCGGCAGGCCAGGTACAGCCCTGTTTACCGAGGCATGCAGCCGGAACATTTTCCACTGAGAAGTATCTCATGGGACTCAAGCAAAAAATCTTTTGGTGTCAGACCTTCAACAGATACACAGCCATCCACCTCAAAAACCTTGCTGCAGGCATAACAATAAAAATGATGATGGTGCTTGTGACGATTTATCTCATAATAGAGTGAGAGTCCAGGCACTTCGACAGTTATCAGCCATTTTTCTTCCACCAGTTCTTTTACGGCACGGTAGACAGTGGCCAGACTTAAACCTGAAAAGCTGTATTGAGCCAGACTCAGGATTTCCAACGGGTTCATTGGCCGTCCTTCTGACTGAAATACATGTTTGATGATTTCCCTCTGTCTTGTTTTTCTTTTCATGTTACGCGTGATCAGATCTATAATGGTTATCCATGATTAAAAGGTCAGTACCACTGAACTGGGCGACCAGGCCGAAAGTGTCGAGAAGGTTTGCCGGAGTCATAACCTGGGCAGGCGTGCCGAAAGCGACTACTCGGGAAGCAAGAAGCAGGACATAGTCGCATTGGGATGCTTCCCTGATGCTGTGAGTGGCGACAAGAAGCGTCTTACCTTCATGTTTAAGTCGAAGAATCAGTTTCTCATAGAGTTCTGCGCCATATACATCCAGACCGGCAGTTGGCTCATCCAGAAGAAGAAGGTCGGCTTTTCGTGCAAGCGTGTGGGAGAGAAAAACTCTTTGTTTTTGACCGCCCGAAAGGGCGTTGACTGGTTTTTCGGAGAGTTCGAGGGCATTCATGTATGCCAGGGATTCCCGGACAATATTTTCGTCTTCTTTTGTAAAGCGCCCAAGCAGACCCCTGACAGGAAATCGAGCCATCCGAACCACATCAATACTTTGTAAGGGAAGAAGAAAGGAGTTCGGATGGAATTGGCAGTGATAAGATATCCGGAGAGGCTGTCGGCCTGGTTTATCACCTAAAATTTCAACACTTCCTTTAATGGTGGGTAAAAGACCTGCCAAAGTTTTTAATAACGTTGATTTCCCAGAGCCGTTGCTTCCCACTAACGCCAGTGATGCTCCCTGAGGCAGGGTCAGGTTTAAACCTGAGAGTACTGATCTGCCGTCATAGCCGATTGATGCCTCTTTCAAGGTAATGGCATGTTCAACCATGAAAATGCTCCTGTCTGGACCTTTGGGAGAAAAGAAAGACAATAAAAAATATGCCGACAGCGACTAATACAACGCACCCGCCTGCTGACAGATTGAAGTGGTAACTTAAGAGAAGCCCTGCATAGACCGAAAGAGTCCCGAAACCGCTGGCGATCATCATCATGCTGCCAAGTTGCCGAGACAGAAAAGTGCTTGTAGCGGCAGGGGCAAGAAGCATTCCAAAGACAAGGAGAGTTCCAACGGTCTGGAACGAAACTATAACAGTCATGGCGATCATGACTAAGAGTAAAAAATGAAATAATTTTGCTGAATAACCGGAAACCTGAGCTTGTTCTTCGCTGAAACAAAGGAGAAGGAAGGGGCGTCGAAGCACGAATGCCATAACAGCAAGTAAAAGCGTGACTGAACTTTGTATGACCAGATCGAAGGAGGAGATACCGAGAAATTGACCAAAAAGAACCTTGACAAGGTCGCCGGAAAATGATTGAGAGTGCGAGACGATGACAACTCCCAGGGCTAACATTCCCACAAAAAGCAGGCCTATTGCTGTGTCAGCAGATAACCTTGATTTTTTTGTCACCCAGGTAATCCCTGCTATCATCGCCAGAGAGCTTAAAGAAGCACCAACAAAACCCGGAAATCCCCATAGCAACGCTGACGCAACTCCAGGATGCACTCCGTGGGCCAGTGCATCACCAAGAAAGGCTAACCCCCTGAGAACCATGAAGGTTCCTGCAATACCGCACGCTATGGCTACCAGAGTTCCTGCAGCCATGGCATTAAGCATGAATCCATTATTCAAAAAAGGTGCGATAAAAATGTCCACTTACTTTAAGCTCCTTGTGATGGTAGCAGAGAGGTTTTTCATCATTGTAAAATATGATCTGTCTTGTGGAAGTAAATGAGTGTGAATTTCGACACACTTTACGCCGGAATCACGAGCAAGGACCTCGGCCACCCTGGCAGGGGTTCCTGTTTCAGTAAAGACAACCTTCACTTTATTATGCACAATGAGAGTCTTCAATGCTGCAAGTTCTGAAGCTGAACCCTCCGCTTGCGTTGTCAGACTCGGTATGATGGCACCGACCAGCTTAAATCCGAAGGCTTGGGCAAAATAGCCCAGAGATTCGTGCCCTGTGACCAATTTGCGATTTTCTGCAGGAATGGATGCTGTTTGTTCCCTGATGGAGCTGTCCAGAAGTGTCAGTTTTTTTGCAAGAGCTGCAGCTTCAGCAGTAAGGTCCATCTGGAACTGCCCTTTGAGAGTATTTGAGAGTGCCAGGGTTATTCCTTTTACAGCAAGGGGATCAAGCCAGAAATGGGGATCTTCTGCACCGGGAATTTGATCAGGGTCACCAGAAGGAATACCCTCACCATCTCCCACTGTTCTGATATTGATGTAATTGCTTGCCGTAAAGATTTTTATTCCGGAGGAGCGGGCCTGCTCAAGAGTTTTAGTTAACCCCCCTTCCAGGCCAAGACCGTTTTCGACAATCAGTGATGCCTTAAGGAGCGTTTCGATATCTTTTGCTGAGGGTTCCCATTCGTGGACATCAAGGCCGTTGGGGATAATGACTATCACTTCGCACTTATCACCAGCCAGTTCCTTCACGATAGACCCAAGCACCGAAGAGGTGACAACAATTGTTTTTGTTGAATTCGATTGGATATGTTGTGTTTTTTGACAGGAGTTTAGAAAAACCAGACAGAAAACAGTAAGTATTAATATCTCAATGTTCTTGTTCATGACGCCTCTATTGCTATTGAGAATGCATTATCAATATAGGGGCTGGATAGCTTTTCTCAAAATTGATAGTTGCATTTGAATTTTCTTCAGGCCAGAAGAGAGGCTTAATAGAGCCTTCTGAAGGACGAGGCCTTGATTGCGGCAAAAAGAGTTGTACCTGGTTTAATGTTCAGTTCATCAGCAGCTGAGCTGACAATTTCTGCAACAAGTTTTTCCCCGCTTATAGAGAGAACAATGCCTACTCGCCCTTCTGAATGGAACATTTCCATAACGTTGCCAGGCAGAAGATTGCGGGCACTGATGGCTTCCGGATGTTTTTTAAAAAGAATAACTTCACGGGAAGAAAGTTCAAACAGTGCATCCCCATTGAGTTGTCCATCTGAAACATGCAGGGTATTCTTCCCCCAGCGGTAGGAAAATATCCCATTGTGATCAACAGGATTGGTAAGTCGCAGGAGATTGAGATAACCTTTCTGGCTTTTTGCCATTCTGTTTCTGGCAAGACCTTCCGGAGTCGTCTTTTCAGCAAGTCGTCCATTGTTCAGCACAAGAACACTGTCAGTCATCAATTGCATCTCTGTCAGTGAATGCGATATGAACATATAAGGGATCAAAAACTTTTCGCTCACACTCCTGAGGTAGGGAATAATCTGGAAGCGGAGGGTATCGTCAAGAGCGGTAAGAGGCTCATCCATAAGAAGAAGGCGAGGGCTTGAAAGAATAGCTCTCCCCAGAGAAATCCGTTGTTTTTCTCCGCCGGAAAGATTTTCAATTCCACGTTTAAGAAGCGGCTGCAGTTTCAGAAGATCAATCAGAGTCTCCGGCCTGATTCTTCTGTTTTCCGCATGGCATCGTTTATAACCGTACAAAAGATTCTTTTTGACGCTCATATGTGGAAACAGCATTGGACTCTGAAAAACAATGGCGATACGTCGGTGTTCAGGCGAGATATTGTTACCCTTCTGACTGCTGAACAGGCACTCTCCATCAAGTATAATCTCACCCCTGTCAGGCTGCAAAAGACCTGAAATAAAATGTACCAGTGAAGATTTGCCGCTTCCTGAATCGCCAAATATTCCGATTCTTTCACCTGAAACTTCAGCATTGACCTGTATAAAAAATTTCCCCAGCTGTTTTTCAAGATCAATGTGGAGTTTCACAGAAAGCTCCTCCGATCGAGTTGTTTGCCGGGAACTTTGAATACGATCAGCCATGCAGTAACAAACCCGCAAAGCAATGCCAAGGCTGTCGCCGTCAGTGCTATTTTCAGCGGCAGCCGAATGGCAGACAAAAAAAAGATCATTTCTGGGCGAAACCGTATTTGCTGAGAACTGATTTTGCCTCATCGGACTGCAGGAAAGCATGGAAAGCTTTTACCTCCTCGCTCTTTGCTCCTTTAATGGTAACTGCCATCGGGTAGACAACTCTTGGATAGAGTTCCTGCGGTACGGTAAAGAGCAGCTTGGATTTTTGAGCCTGCAGTGCATCCGTTTTGTAGACAAAAGCACCGTCAACCTCACCCATTTCCGCATACATGAGGCACTCACGGACATCTTTAGCCATGACAAGCTTGCTAGTAAGTTTAGTGGCGACTCCGGCTTTTGTCATTGCCGCCATTGCATATTCGCCGGCTGGCACACTTTTCGGGCTTCCAATGGCAATTTTTTCCAGTGTCGGGAGATCCTTCATCGAGGTCACCTTTTTACTCGTTGTTCCTGCGAAGACAAGCGTGTTATAGGTAAACGTCTTGATGCTTGAAGCATCGACGAGTTTTTTGTTGTTCAGGTAATCCACCCATTCGGTGTTTGCAGAAATAATCAGGTCGGCAGGCCCGCCGTTTTCGATCTGACCGGCAAGTGTACCCGAAGGACCGAAGTTTTTCAGAAAAACAGTGCCTGAATGTTTTGCCGTATAGCTTGCCGTCAGATCATTGATCACCTCTTTAAGGCTTGCTGCTACCGAGAGGTTCAGCTCGCCTGCCATTGCTGTCGTGGCCATCATCATCATCAGGGCAAAACCTAGGACAGCGATTTTCTTCATTGCTTGAGTCATTGTTGTGTTCATGGTTGTTTTATTTGTGTTGTAAGGCGTTGCTCTTTAGTTGCACAAGCAATTTTTTTGATTTTATTCAGATTTCGTTATGCAATAAAATATATATCGATAGAAAAAACTAAGATATTTTTTAAATAATAATAATACCCGGTTCGACTCAGGCGCCAGATCACGCACAACCAACCCTCGTCACCCAAAACGTTCTCCATGTCATCCCGAGCTCCTGTGAGGGATCAATCTTCGCCACTCCCTACACAAAGGTTGGGATAAACCCTAAAAGAAATGGGTGTTACTTTGATAAAACAAAGAAATACCTGGTTTATGTATTATTTTTTAATACTAATAAGGCAAAATCTGTTAATATTTATTGAAAAGTGAATATCTGCCTTTATGATTACGGTTTTTGTTGTATCTTGTTATTGTTATAAAGGATGCGATGCGTTTTTTTTGTGTTTCGTTGTATAGTTGTGGTTATAATGGCGATAAGTTGAATAGAGTGCTTTTTTTGGATGCTGTTACTGCTGTAAATGATAGAGCGATTACCCTGCAGAATATGATCAAGGGTTCAGATGAATACAAGCCTGAGCGCTCAAAAATCCAATACACCCTAAACCACTACTGCCATGGAAGACTCACGAATGACGATGAGGAACTGACAACCATGCACGATGCCGAGTTGCAGAAAGGCCTGGGTTCCGATGTTTTTCAAAACTGTTAACGAACAGCTATGCATACTAAAACCGCAAAGTCACTGCACTTCTGCAGTATAAATGAATTCAAGGTATCTCCATTGCATCCCGGAGCAGTATGCCATTCTGACATACTGTCTCCATTATTTCAAATGAGTAAAGTTGTTACTGACAGTGAAAACTTGTCGGATACGCTTTCACTTCTGCTGAAAATAATGAAAGAGGATATGGGGGTTATGAGAGGAACGGTCAGCCTCTTCAACAGCCGGACCGGAAAGATATTTATTCATGACAGTATTGGTCTTACCAAGGAGGAAGAGACAAGAGGAGTCTACTCCATTGGAGAAGGAATTATTGGGAAAGTTGTGGAAACCGGAGAAAAAATAATCGTTCCGCTTATCAGCGAAGAGCCAAATTTTCTCAACAGAACCAGAAGCTTGTCCAGACATCACTATGCAGAACGCTCTTTCGTCTGCATCCCCATTGTACGGGGCAGAAAAGTATTAGGTGCCATCAGTGTGGAGCGGTTTTCTGACCGCCCTGAGTTACTGCATTATGATGTCGAGCTTCTTGGCGTTATTGCCGCAATGATAGCTCAGGCCGTTGAACTCTATCTGCTTGAAAATGAGGATAAAACCTTCCTGAAAATGGAAAATGAACGGTTGCGGAATGTCTTGAAGGAAAAGTTTCACCCCTCAAATATCATAGGCAATTCAAAACCCATGCTCGAAGTCTATGCTCTGATCAATAAAATCACTAAAACACGGTCGACAGTCCTGATTCTTGGGGAGAGCGGTGTCGGCAAAGAACTTGTTGCCAGCGCTATTCATTACAACAGCCCCGAAGCAAATGAGCCCTTTGTGAAATTCAATTGTGCCGCCTTACCCGAAAGCGTTATAGAAAGCGAACTTTTTGGTCACGAAAAAGGTGCTTTTACGGGAGCAGACAAGGCAAGAAAAGGCCGATTTGAAGATGCTGACGGGGGAACAATTTTTCTGGATGAAGTCGGGGAACTGACCTTGCCGATGCAGGCAAAGTTGTTACGGGTTTTACAGGAAAGAACCTTTGAGCATGTCGGCGGCAACAAGTCGATCACGGTGGATATTCGAGTGATAGCTGCGACAAATCGCGACTTGATCAAAATGGTGGAAGCAGGGAGTTTCAGGGAAGATCTCTACTATCGGTTAAATGTATTCCCGATTATTATCCCCCCATTGCGTGAAAGGAAAGGCGATATAATCACTCTTGCAGAGTATTTTGTCTCCCAATTTGTCAAAAAATTCGGGAAAGAAACCAGACGCATTGCCACCGCAGTGCAGGAGATGCTGCTTGCTTATTCATGGCCTGGGAATATCCGTGAGCTTGAAAACGTCATGGAAAGAGCTGTTATTCTTTCAGAAGATACGGTCATCCACGCCGACGACCTTCCCTTGTCACTGCAGACTCCTGTTCTTTCAACGGCGGTCCCTCAAAAAAGTCTTCCTGCAAAACTGGACACCATTGAATACGAAATGATTATAGAGGCTCTGTCGAGTCAAAAAGGGCACATCTCCCATGCAGCCGAAAAATTAGGCCTTACCCGCAGGGTATTGAGCTTGAAAATGCAGCAGTTCGGCATAAATTATAAAAAGTACCGCTAAAGGTTTCCCAGTAACTTATGGAAGACTTGTCAACTGAACCAGAGGTAAAATGAACATGTCTGGCAGTTTATGTGCCGCCACTGAAAACAAGGTTGGGGTTGTATTGATTCACGGTAAATGGGGGAACCCGTCACAATTCAATTCCCTTGCCAAATCGATGAGCAGCAAGGGGTATATGGTTCTGACGCCCTTAATGCCATGGAGTAAAGTCAGGGGATATGATATCGATTATTCTTCAGCATTAGAGATTGTAACCGGTACTATTCAGGAATTACGAAAAAGCGGCTCTGCCGTGATCGTTTTGGCTGGACACAGTAAGGGAGCAAATGCGGCTATTGCCTATGCAGCCTATGGCCGGGAAAAAATTGATGCCGTTATAGCTATAGCTCCCGGGCATATGCCAGACACAGTTCGTTTTCATCAGAGCATCCAGTCAAGTCTCAAGAAAGCCAGGGAGATGATTGATAGCGGCAAAGGCGACGAGCGGGCATTGTTTACACACAGAAACAATGGCAGATATGCTGATATAACCATGACAGCCGCTGCGTATTTCAGTTATTATGACCCTGAAGGCATGGCATCAATGCCTCTGTCGACGTCCCGAATCACTCAAAGAATTCCGCTTGTCTGGATATTGGCAGGCACAACAGATGTTCTCTATGATAAAGGTCGGGATTATGTTTTTGATAAATGGCCCCGGCATCCGCATAATAAATATCTTGTCTTGAACTCTGTTCACAGGGAAGCACCTGACGATGCAAAAGAAGAAATATTAAGATGGATAGAGGCCCTGCCCTCCCCAGACATACATTAACTTCAAAAAGCATTCCGATGTGATCAGTGCAGGTGACCTTTTTGAGTGCACGATCACTGCAATGTTCGATTTGTACGGAAGAGTCGGCGTTGTTCTCTCTGTATAACCCCTCATAAATAATACAATTATGTGGTTTCTTGCGTTTTTTTCTTCTGAAATGTTGTCATTTACGGCAAGGATATTATCTACGCCCACAGGTTTCCCCTGCCCGCTAAACAAAATAACATCGTATTAGCAGACCAAAACCCTTCTGTATTAAGGACTTGAGTATTTTTCATTTTTCTTTTTCATAATAATTGGTCTGATATATCAAACTTGGCGCGTTTCTTGCAATATATATGATAATTATTTAAGGATTTTGCTTATGTATTCCTGAATATTTTACAATAATGATATCGGTAACCTGAATAATTACGAAAATGAGAAAAGTTGCTATTTACGGAAAAGGTGGTATCGGCAAGTCAACGACTACACAAAACACTGTTGCCGGTCTTGCTGAAATGGGCA
>JABDHL010000012.1 GCA_012972825.1 Chlorobiaceae bacterium | reverse complement strand
GGCAACAAAGATGAACAAAGGGATCGTCGAGTTACTACAGATACTTTGTATTTGTCGAGTAGAATGGCGATGTTTAATGATGATAAAATACATTAGTAAATCTTGATACGCTTCGCGGATCCATTGTCGTAATAAATGTCACTTTTCTGTAGCGTCCACAAATATCACGTGGATGGTCGAGACAGTCACCATCTCTGTAAGGCTTGACTAGTCGTCGCCTTGTTTCTATTTTCTTTACAGTGCCGGACAAGAGTCACCAAAGATACGGCCCATCCGCACCTGGCAGCGTCATCGTCCATTGCACGTCAACTATTTTGTAGACAACAAAGTTTTGTTTGATCCTTACTTCCTGTTCTTCATCTGAAGTTTCTTCATGATTTGTTCATGTTGCTTCAGGTAATCGTAATGGGCCGCAATGTCGTTGATATTGCCGGAGTCCCATTGAAGAGCTTCGTTTGGGTGCTGTTTAGCGGCCAGGGAGAGGGCAGCTTCGATAGGGAGGCCGGAGTTAAGTGCGTCGACAACAGCATTGTCATGGGCGATTTCGCTTGCTGTCCGTTCTCCGATAATCTCTTTTGCGCGATCAAGATATTGTTTCAGCATTTTGTCCATTTTCATTTCCTTCTCTGACCGAACATTGTTGAGTGATCTGTCTGATGTTTAAAATGCAGAACGTTTTTTTCTGTAAAATAAAAACTCGAGAGTATCTATCAATGAGCTGAAAGAAGCGAGCGATTGTTTTTTCAATTATCATCGATGCCAGTGAATCACCCAAATGCATAAGATCGGTATTATGGTGTCGTCCAGTTCTCGACCCTGAAGCCATCTCCAATCATGCTGAACGCTTTATCACCCGTAACAAGAATGGCATTGACAGCTTTAGCATGAGCGGCAATCATAAGATCAAGCGGGGATAGCGTCACACCTGCGGCTTCGCATCTTGCACGGAGATCTCCATAGGCAATAGCAGCATCTTTGTCCCAAGGCAATATTTTAACCCGAATTAAAAATTCATGGACACGGGTTGTCAGCCCTTTTGGATAGGAGCGCTTTGCAAGGCCATAGCGTAATTCTGCTTGTGTGACCGATGAAACCACAACACGGTGTATGGGCACAGCCACCAGCCGTTCGCGCACAAGAGCAATATCTCCTTTGATAATGTGACTTGCAATATTGGTATCCAGCATGTAGAGGTTCATTCTTTCCATCCCTCAAAAGGATCACGAAGATGTTCGGGTTGCTTTCGATCCTCTGCATTCATAAAATCAGCAGGCACTTCAGTTGTTTCGTCAAGCGCGAACAGTCCGTTCCATGAATCGGGATGATGTGATAAAATGACATCTCCGGAAATGGCATCCCGCCGAATGAATACCTCCTTGCCTTCAAAACGAAATTCTTTCGGCAACCTGACGGCTTGACTTCGCCCTGATATAAAAATTTTTGCTGTGAAAGTCATGTCCTCCTCCTTGATAAATATTTACATAAATATAAACCCCTTTTTGATATCTATCAAGATATACATCATCTGTTTGCGGGATTAGTGACCTGTCTGTCTGGTCATAGGGTATGGGCTCTCTTGCTATGTATTTGTAATTTAGTTTTGTAACTTATTCGGGATTTTTAAGCTGTCAATATTTTATTACCCAACGATCCGGAAAACAGTATGACCCAGAAGAGCGGTGTCAAAGAGCAGGCGAAAGATATTCTTGAGGAGACCCTGGACAGGGAGGCGGTTATTGTGTTGTCAAGGATTTCAGAGGAGATGCAGTTGCTGTTCACGGCTCATCCGGAACCATCAAGGGCTGATGTTGAGCGGATAGTTACCGGTTTTTTTCTTGAGACCGGAAAATCGGAACAGTTTATTGATGACTGGATCAAGACATCCGGAGAGTACAGTCGCACCAGGGGCCTGAGTGAACAGGATCAGCCGAAAGCCATGCTTTCAGATCTTGGAGTCTTCAGGTTTATGAGTTTTTTGAAAGACAAGGGTCTTACCGATGATCAGATTACCATTGTGCTTACCGGAGCGGTTGAGCAGGCTGCTTCTGATCAACAAGGGTAGATAAAAGTATGGCATTAACAGTTATCCTCCACGGGCAGCCAACCACAATAAAAAACGTTTTACATGAAAAAGACGACACAGCTTTATGAAGGGAAGGCTAAAAAGGTTTTTTTAACAGAAGAGAGCACCCTGGTCATACAGGAGTTCAAAGATGATGCCACAGCGTTCAATAACAAGAAAAAAGGCACCATTGCGGACAAGGGAGTTGTGAACAATGCTATTTCCTGCAAGCTGTTTACCTTGCTTGAAAAAGAGGGTATCCGTACCCATCTCGTTGAGAAACTCTCTGACCGTGATATGCTTTGCCGTCACCTCGATATTATCAAGGTGGAGGTTGTGGTGCGCAACATTGCCGCTGGTTCACTGGTGAAACGGTATGGTTTTGCGGAAGGTACGGTGCTTGAAAAGCCCATAGTCGAGCTTTATTTGAAAGATGACGATCTGGATGATCCTCTGATGAATGAATCTCATGCAGTTGCGCTTGGTGTGGCAACTCTTGAGGAGCTTGAAGTCCTGAAAAACCGTGCAGAAGCTGTTAATGCAGTGCTCAAGAAGTTTTTTGCCGAAAGAAAGCTGAAGCTTGTTGATTTCAAGCTTGAGTTCGGTCGTCATAACGGCGAGATTCTTCTTGGCGATGAGATAAGCCCCGATACCTGCAGGTTCTGGGATCTTGAAACCAATGAAAAAATGGATAAGGACCGTTTCCGCTTTGATCTTGGCGGGGTGGAGGATGCTTACAGTGAAGTGCAGAGACGGGTGCTTGAGCTCGATTGAGACGTAACGTACTGAAGACCTGGGGGTTGAATGCTTGAATCTGCGATTGCTTATCTGCAGCATGCTGATCCGTTTTCGGTCTATCTGTTCCTGTTTCTGATTGCTTTTTTTGAAAATGTTGTGCCGCCGATACCTGGAGATGTTCCTGTTGCTTTTGTCGGATATATTATCTACAAAAGCGGAATGACTTTTTTGGGCGCTTTATTCTGGGCTTCTGTTGGATCAACAGCCGGGTTTATGCTTGTGTTCCTGCTCAGTAAATATCTCGGTATGCAATTGTATGCCGAGGGAAGTACATCTGTAGAGCACTGGTTGTCTAAAAGTGTTCATCGCTTTTTCCCGCCTTCCGATATGGATCTTCTTCGCCGGAAGTTTGCTGCTCATGGTTATCTTGCCGTGCTGGTAAACCGTTTTCTGTTTGGTTCCAGAGCGGTTATTTCCGTTATGTCAGGGTTGATGCATTTAAGAACCCCTTTGGTCTTTCTTGCTGCCGCTGTCAGCGCTACCGCATGGAATGTGCTGTTACTGTACGGTGGTTTTTTACTGGGAAGCAACTGGCAGCATATTGGTGGTTATGTAGCTCTTTACAGTGTTCCTGTATCGGTTTTGTTTGTTCTGCTTCTTTCTTTTTCTGTATGGAAGTTTTTAAGAGAAAGAAAGCGTGAACATGAATAAGTTTTTTTGTTATTATCACCAGATCCATAAACTGCACCTTTTTTATTAATTCGCGAGAATTTTGTTGACCTGCCATGGCAAAAGACTTAAAAGTTTATCCTGCGGAAAAAAAAGGCGAGCTTCTTGGGCTTGCCGCATTTGATGAACTCAATGAGATGGCCCGTCAGGTCCGGCGGGATATTATCAGAATGCTTGTCAAGGCCAATTCTGGCCACACAGGCGGTTCGCTTGGTATGGCTGATATTTTTACAGCACTTTACTTCAGGGTGCTTCAGCATGAACCTCATAATTTCTGGCAGAGTCATGATCAGGACCTTGTATTTCTTTCCAATGGGCATATCGCTCCTGCATGGTACAGCGTGCTTGCCCGTTCAGGCTATTTTCCTCTCAGCGAGCTGAACTCTCTGCGGCAGGTCAGCTCATACCTGCAGGGTCATCCGACATCTGAGTCAAAACTTCCTGGTATCAGGATTGCTTCCGGATCTTTAGGGCAGGGTCTTTCTGCAGCAGTCGGTGCAGCGCTCGGACTTCGAATAGACGGCAGGGACAATGATGTATTCTGCCTGATGGGCGATGGCGAATGCCAGGAGGGACAGATCTGGGAAGCGGCCATGAGCGCCTCCCATTACAAGCTTGGAAAACTGATTGGTATTGTTGATTGCAACAATGAGCAGATTGACGGTGAGGTCGACAATATTATGAGTCTTGAACCATTTGCTGATAAATGGCGGGCGTTTGGATGGGATGTGTATCATTGTGATGGTAACGATATTGAGGATTTTGTAAGCACTGTTGAAACCATCAAGGCGGATGACAATCGCACCAGACCATCGGTAGTACTGGCCGTAACGATTATGGGTAAAGGCGTTCCATTTTTTGAGGGTACTATGCCGGATAACTCTAACTGGCACGGAAAACCGCCGACAAAGGATGATGCTGCAAAAGCACTTGTCATCCTCAGTGAGACCGTCTTCGGTGACTTTTAAGCTGAATTGTTTCAGTGCAGATTCTGGCGGGTACATATAAAGGACGCAAAATCAGGAGTTCATCGTCACAGGCAATACGTCCTTGCAGCAGTCGTGTAAAAAAGTCTCTCTTTGATATTCTTGAAGGAAGGATAGACTTTGATGGAGTTGCAGTTCTCGATGCGTTTGCCGGGTTCGGTTCTCTTGGTTTTGAGGCATTGAGCCGTGGGGCCGGGTCAGTATGTTTTATTGATCAGCATATTGATGCCCTGAAAGCTTTGAAGGTTACAAGCATTCAGTTGGGGGTTCAGCATCGTGTCAGAATTGTTAATTCGGATGTTTCGGCATTTTTGGGGCGCTCGACAGGACAGTTCGATCTTGTCTTTTGCGATCCTCCTTATTCCTGGCAGGATTATGATATGCTGATTGAAAAAATTGTCGGAGGCGGACTTCTTGCCGATGATGGCTTTCTGCTTATCGAACATAGTACCCATATCGATTTCCAGCAGTCGCCCTGTTACTCCTTTCACAGGGATTATGGAATGACGCGAGTTACTTTTTTTCAGCACTGATCCTTTTTCTGACGATGAAACAGAAAGCCATTTATCCAGGAACCTTCGACCCCTTCACTAACGGTCATCTTGATGTTCTTGAACGTGCGCTTAATATTTTTGAGGAAGTTATTGTCGTCATAGCTGCGAACAGTCATAAACAGGCGCTTTTCAGCGGGGAAGAAAGGCTTTCGATGATCAGGGAGGTTATTGCCGATTACTCCACGGTTAGCGTTGAGATGCTCCATGACGGGCTTCTTGCCGATTATGCACGCCAGGTAGGTGCGAGGGCAATTGTCAGAGGGGTACGGCAGGTCAAGGATTTTGAATACGAGTTTCAGATGTCACTGTTAAATCGCCAGCTCTATCCAGAAGTGACAACGGTATTTTTGATGCCGAATGTCAAATACACCTATGTTGCCTCTTCAATTATCAAGGAGGTGGCTTTGCTGGGAGGGGATGTCCGAAAATTTGTACATCCATGCGTCCTGGAAATGCTTCATAAAAAACGGGATGAACAGAAATAAATCAATCATAACCAACTATTCAAAATGTCTACAACGCATATTCTTGAAGAAAAATATCTGACACGCCGTGTACTCAGCATGCAGGAATCACAGACCATGCGAATCAGCAATCTTGCCGCTACCATGAAATCCGAAGGCAAGGATATTGTCAGCCTTTCAGCCGGGGAGCCGGATTTTCCCACTCCGGACAATGTAAACCAGGCAGCAGTTGCAGCTATCAATGCAGGATTTACCCGCTATACGACCAATTCTGGTATACCTGAGCTTAAAAAAGCTATTCTGGCAAAGTTCAGGCGTGATAATGAGCTGGAGTTTCAGGAAAACCAGATCATCGTCAGTAATGGAGGCAAGCAGACTCTTGCCAACACCTTTCTTGCCCTTTGCGAAGAAGGTGATGAGGTGATTGTTCCTGCACCCTACTGGGTGAGTTTTCCCGAAATGGTTCGTCTTGCCAGTGCTGAGCCGGTTATTGTCCACACCACGCTTGATAATGAGTACAAAATGACGCCGGAGCAGCTTGAGGCAGCTATTACCCCGAAAACGAAGGTTCTGGTCCTCAATTCCCCATCGAATCCCACAGGTTCGGTGTATAGTGAAGAAGAGGTGCGTGCACTGGTGAAGGTTATTGAAGGGCGAGGTATTTTTATTGTGTCTGATGAAATGTATGATATGATCGTTTATGGCGATCTCCGTCCCTTCTCTCCTGCAAGGATTCCTGCAATCAGGGATTGGGTTATCGTAAGCAATGGAGTGTCGAAAACCTATGCCATGACCGGTTGGAGAATCGGGTATCTTGCAGGGCCGAAATGGCTGATTGACGCCTGCGACAAAATACAGTCACAGACTACCTCTAATCCGAATGCTATCGCTCAGAAAGCTGCGGTTGCAGCGTTGACGGGGGATCAGGGGATAGTTGAAGAGCGTCGTGCTGAATTTGAAAAGCGACGTGATTATATGTACCATGCTCTCAACAGCATTCCCGGCTTCAAAACAGCTCTACCGAGAGGCGCGTTTTATATCTTTCCTGACGTCAGCGGAGTGTTCGGTCAAACGTTTAATGGAGTGATAATGAAAGACTCTGCAGATGTTGCCGAATACCTTCTGAAAGTGCATCATGTGGCCACCGTTCCCGGTGATGCCTTCGGTGCGCCGGAAAACCTCCGTCTTTCCTATGCGGCTTCAATCACCTCGCTGGAGGAGGCGATAAACCGTATCAGGAGAGCTTTCAAATAAGCTCTGATGCTCACAGTCCGACGGAGCAGGCTTTATACCCTGTGGTTCAGCTGGTATTCCCGCCGGCAGTTCAAGCGGTATTTTAACTCGGTACGCGTTTTTATGCAGGCCGGAGTCAGGGAAATGAATCCCCGGATTCCGGTTATTTTTTATGCCAATCATGCTTATTGGTGGGACGGCTTCTGGTCGCAGCTTTGCACGGAAGAGTTTTTCTTTCAGAATCTGTTTATCATTATTGAGTATCAGCAGTTAAAGAAACATCGTTTTTTTACCCGTCTTGGAGCTTTTTCCCTTGATCGATCCCGCCCAAGAAGTGTGCTCGACACGCTCCGTTATGCTGCTGAACTGCTCACAGCCGAGAGTGATCGACAGAATGCTTTGTGGATTTTCCCCCAGGGAAAGATTGAGCCTGTTGATAATCGACCGCTTATTTTTTTTAAAGGGACAGCATCGATAGTTTCCCGTGTTCTTGAGAAAACTCCTATGATATACCTTGTTTCAGTTGTCAGTCGGATTGAATATCTTGATGAACAGAAACCTGAGCTGTGTCTCTCATTTCTGGAGCCCCGGTTGCTCTCTTCGGCAGAACATTCAGGCACTGATGATCTGACTGCATACATGCAGAGGACGACAGAACGGCACCTTGACGATCTTAGCGGGAAAATCAGGAACCGGATGCTGGATGAAGCGCTGACTGTTGTCAGAGGAAAGGCTTCGATAAATAAACGTGTTGAAGCGGTTATGCATGTTTTAGGTCTTGAAAAAGGGTGAAAGAGTGATGCCGGAAATCGGATGTTGTTCGCTTTCGGAATTATAAAAAACAGTATTTTATGAGTAATGTTATATGCAGTTGTCTTTTAGGTGATAATACAAAGGTAAGGCTTCG
>JABDHL010000011.1 GCA_012972825.1 Chlorobiaceae bacterium | reverse complement strand
GTTGCACAGTTTTACGCCACAGACAACTCGAACATCCATCGCGGTGCACACACCCTTGCCGCCCGTGCCACAGACGCTTATGAAGGGGCCCGTGAGAAAATCAGGCAGTTCATCGGTGCCGGGTCAGCATCGGAAATCATCTATGTACGAGGCACCACCGAGGGCATCAACCTTGTTGCACAGACCTGGGGACGGAAGTTTATTCAGCCGGGTGATGAGATTGTGCTCTCCATCCTTGAACACCATGCCAATATTGTTCCATGGCAGATGGTTGCGCAGGAAAAAGGGGCACGCATCAAGGTTGTGCCGGTCAATGACCGGGGCGAGATCATCATGGAAGAGTACACCAGACTGCTCGGACCTCGAACAAAGTTTGTCTCACTGACTCAGGCTTCGAACGGTCTTGGAACCATTCTGCCGGTGAGGGAGATGATTCAGCTGGCCAAGCGGTTTGACGCAAAGGTGCTGATTGACGGGGCTCAGTCGGTTGCCCATATGCCGGTCAATGTGCAGGATCTCAATGCTGATTTCTTTGTCTTTTCAGGGCACAAGATTTTTGCTCCCACCGGCATCGGCGTGGTCTACGGTAAACGGGAGCTGCTTGACATTATGCCACCGTGGCAGGGAGGCGGCAACATGATACAGGATGTGCGCTTTGAGGAGACTATCTACAATGAGGCTCCGGCAAAGTTTGAAGCCGGAACGCCTTCGATCGGCGATGCTATAGGACTTGGAGCTGCGCTCGACTATGTGCGCAAAATCGGACTTGACAACATCGGGCGTTACGAACATGAGTTGACGGAGTATGCGACTGAAAAGCTGATCAGGATTCCGGGGTTGCGCATCATCGGTACGGCTCGCAACAAGGTGGGTGTGCTCTCGTTTGTGCTCAATAATCTGCCCAATGAAGAGGTCGGCAAACTGCTTGATCGCGAGGGCATTGCTGTCCGGACAGGTCACCACTGTACGCAGCCATCGTTACGACGCTTCGGTGTTGAAGGCACCATACGCCCGTCGCTGGCTTTCTACAATACCAGGGATGAGATCGACCGATTGGCTGAAGTGATTGATAATATTCAAAGACGATAACAGGATTCATTGCAGACCCTGGACAACAGAAGAGCCATCTCGTAACAAGGGATGGCTCTTTTGGGTTAATCCCGATTTCAATTATGAAATGACGTCAAGAAATGCCATACTGATATAGGACAATGAATGACGTTCATATTTTGCTTAAAGCCTTTTTTATTAATACTTATAACCAGAATCAGACAGTTATGGCACATCGTATTACCGATACCTGCATTTTTTGTGGAGCCTGCGAACCAGAATGCCCAGTTACCGCTATTTCTCCAGGAGAAGACAGCTATATTATCAATGAAGCTCTCTGTGTCGATTGCGTCGGCCATCATAGTGAACCCGCATGTGTTGCTGTATGCCCTGGAGAGAGCATTATAAAGGTGTGAGTTCAGATAATAAACAGCAAATAGTCGTACCGTCGAAGCACTGAACTCAGGGGATGTAATGAGGGGCAGTTCATGCCTGTTATCGCAAGATTTTACGGCATCATAATCAAGATGTACTTTTGCCAGAACGAGCATGGGGTCGCTCACATTCATGCAATCTATGGAGAGTTTAATGCTGTTTTTGGTATTGACTCTCTGAAAATGATTGAGGGAGATTTACCCTGAAGAGCACAATTGCTCGTCAAAGAGTGGGGCAAGTTTTATCAAAAAGAGCTTCTTGAAATGTGGAATTCTCAGAAATTCATGCAACTGCCAGGATTGGAGTAATGTACATGATGGAACAGATACCAAAAATCAAGTCTGTAAAACCCGTTGACAAGAGGCAATTAAGGGTGACGTTTGAATGCGGTACTGAAAAGCTGTACGATTGCAGCAGACTGCTTACAAGACCGGAATTTCAATTACTTAAAACTCCAGCATTTTTCAACAGCGTTCGGGTTGATCCGGGAGGTTATGGTATTTCATGGAACGATAACGTTGATATCAGTGAATATGAACTCTGGACGAATGGCAAAACCGTAACAGCAGCAACATCACCCGGCTTGAGTGTTTCTTCTTCCCCGATAGAATTTTAGCGCGTCATCAAGGCTGATACAGGGCGCCCACCCATCCTCAGAATCAATGATATCGAGTTCGACTTCTGCCACATAATTTCCTGCATGACAAACTTTGGATGATTTCTGGTATTCATCTTTTTCAGTTTAGATCAAAAGCAAAACAGGAATGAGCTGCCAACTGACAACAAGACGAACATCTGACGTCCATTCATCTGTGAACCTTGTTCAGGTGCCGCTTTCTCCCCTCCTCAACGCCTCTTGCCGCCAATACCCAGTTCTCATGCCACTCTTCCTACAGCACCGCCAAGCACCGAAAGTGTGGACACGCCAGCAAATGATTATAAAAATGGCTGTGAGAAAAGCCGTATAGATGACGTAGTTTATCGTGTTAAATTTTAGGCCGATTATAGTGATACCTGTCATCATCAGAAATAAGTATCCAACAAATACAATCCATCCTTGCCATGTGGAGGGTAATCCCCAACCCAAACCATAGCGCTTGGCTGGGAACCAGTATTTTGGCATGTCGCTCATACTGTTAACGCTTTTGATGGATGAATGCGCATTTACTTGAGCTTACAACATTTCGGAGACTAAAAAAAGGGATATGCACTGGTGGACTTCATCTTCTCGATGAACGTTTTTGCTTTCAAACAGTTGCAAGGAAGAGCGTTTGGAGGAGAAACGAGTTTTAAAGATAACCGAGATAGGTGTGCAGCGTATCTTTTGCTGCAGAAAATCCCTGAGATTTTAAATCGGCGTGAAAACGGTTAATGCTGAATGAACCTGCTGCATTTCCAAGCAGTTGACGCACCATCCAGCGCAATGCTACCGGATTTGTAACTGCGTAACGCTCCACAACGTCACGCCGGAGCACAACATCGACACAGGCCCGAAGCAACTCCTGGCAGTCACGCCCTGTGATGCCTGTTGCTTCAGGAAATCAACCAAACGCAAGATAGTTGCGAAGTTCACCCTCAATGGTTGAGCGATCAGACGTTGTCAACTCTTCTGCAGAGGTATGCTTGCACCTCAGAACGGCATAATCCACCTTCGCTTTGATTACAGCCCTTCAACAATAGTAATCGGCAGACCGGTACATCGCGCAATCGTTTCGATGTTTACACCTGCATCGTTAAACTTTTTGGCATCTTCCAGTGCCTTTTCCTGAATACCCTCAGCTTTACCATCATCAAACGCAGTATCCACTACATTTTTCAGGTCACGATAAATCTTGAGGCTCTCTTCATAGGCCTCTGCTTCTACAACCGAATACCGTGCAATTTCAGCCAGTTCAAATACTTTGAGAAAGACTTTCTCCTGAAGACGAGCTGGGCGGTCAGTGAGTTCCGGGAGATGCCGGAGCAGAAAACACCATTTGTCGAAGTCTGTTGCAAGTTCCTCAAGAGTTTTGGTGAACTTGGGAAGTTCAAGGTAGATAAAGGTGAGTTTATCATAGAAAACTGCGCCCGTTGAACGATCGATCAGTTTAACTTCGTGGTGAACCACAGCATTGTCAGCTTTATCCTCATCAAATACAAAATCAAGAATACCGACCATATAAACTGCCTTGAGGGAGAAATTCCACGATCCGCTCTGAGCCTGCTGCTGAATAGGGAAAGTGGCATAAAAAATCGATCGATCCTTGAAGTAGTTCTGCTTCGCCCGCTGCATCTCCACAATGAATTTTTCGCCCTTTTCATTTTCGCAGTAGAGATCAAAAATTGCCCTGCGGTCGTACTCGCTCCGCCCAACCTGTTCATCAGGCAAAAATGAAAGGTCGGAAACTGTTCCCGCCTCGGCAGGCAAGAGCGTATTCAAAAACGCTATCAGCAGGTCTTTGTTTACCTCAGAGCCAAAAATCTTCTTGAAACCAAAGTCGGTGAAGGGGTTTATATAACGGTCTTTTATAAACATATCTCAGTCTCTGTTTTGAGAAAATCACCGGTCACTGAATATTTCCGGCAGGATAAAACCAGAATGTAAATCTACGGATATTATACAATATGTTTCGCGATTTCCATCAATCGGCAAATGCTGAATGGAAACACTGAGCCCCAGCTCGGCAGAAAGAAAGTACAAAGAATGGAGTGTTGCTGAGAAAGATGATACCGGAGAACTCTATGTCATCACGGGACCGCTCGAAGTGCTTTGCCATAAGTCGCACCGTAAGCCTTTCCGAAATCATTCAGTATTTCGCTGTCATCTTCTTCGATGGTTTCGACATTTCTAATATAGACATGTCTATCTCTTTTGTGTATGGCCTGTTTTATTACGGAATAATTTACTATGAAACACTTACCAGTGACATAACAGGGGGCCCTTCAGGAAAAGGATCACTGATGCTTACCAGGGTATATCCTATTGTCTTTTGTTGAGCAACAAGCTTCATCAAGAAAATATACAATTTGACAATTAATACTTCAAGCAGTACTGTAACCAGTGATTATATCAAAGCAGGCTTGAAATCAATACGATTTGCCCCTGAAGAAACACTTGATCCATGGCTGATCTATGGTGGTGAAGAATCATATACAAGAAGTGGTGTAAACGTTATCGGGTGGCGTGACCTTGCTCATAAAGCTGACTGTTCCGCAGGATAATATACAGCACGAAAAACCAGAACGAGATAAACTGATCGTTCTCGGATACAAGAGCCATCTCGACACAAAGAAATGGCTCTTGCTTTTAGACATAGTTCATCCCCTCTTGTTATCTGGTAAAGTATTGTTTCAAAACAGGTGTTTTATTCCGCCTGGTTTATGACGCCTGACGTATCCACTGACTCCTGATGTTGACGCCGCTGCGCGAGAACAACTGGTATACAGGGCATCTCCTTTCTGTTTCTCTTTGAAGTTTTTCAAAAAGATCGTCTGATGTGTCGGTTTCAATTCTTGCTTTAATGCTGATATTCTGGAAATTTGGATTTCCCTCTGCTGCGCCTTCGAAAAGAACAGCAGTATCAAGATTTGCTTTGAGATTAAATTCGAAGCTGTGCAGCGTTATTCCCAAATCGTTTGCCACAAGCTGGGCTGTAACCTGAGAGCATGATAGCAGTGAACTGAGCACATAGGAGAGAGGACTGGGGTATGCATCTTTTCCGCCAAACCGGGGCGTTGCATCGACATTAATGATGTGCGGTGACCCTTCGGCAATGATTGTTTGAGCTGCTTCTGTACCGGAGGCATTAAGCTTGAAGGTTACTGAGGTATGTTCAGGTCGAATTACTACGAATGTCATTATTGACTCCTGTTTAGAATATTTGTTATTGCAACTGTTTGTGTCGTCATGTCAGGACGAATTCGGGTTGATACTGTTTTGTGACACATGAGCTTACATGTTCAATGATTATAAAAAGGACTGATTTTATCTTTAATAAAAGTCTGGAACGACAGTATAGTTCAACAAACCAAGGTAATAACGCTAAATATTCAGAGCACTCCTACGCCAATACCGTAAAGATACCGTATAAATACCGTTAATATGGTACTCCGGAAAGAATGACTTATTCGTGTGCATCAGGGTTTTTTTATCACCAGACTCTGTAATGCCGATCCGGTTCCGGTATCAAAAGATTTGCATCGGAACCCCTTTTCAGGCAGTAACGGAAAGAGCAGCTCTTCTTCCTTTCTATGATGACCATTATCGGCAGAAAAGCCGACTGAATGCTTTGCTTTTCCTCCTTATTGTCGAAAACTTGACAGTCCTCTGCTAAGGGTATCCTTGTTATGGTTACAAGTCCATTACCACTATTGAACAGTAATGGATCAGAAGAGTGGCTCATTTTTGGTCTTTTACCCAGGGAATTCTGTTGCTGCCAAGCAACGCGATTGGAAGCAACAGGATGAAAAAAAGAATGTCTCTAGCAATCGGAACGATACCGATCTCCTCTTTCAGTCCGTACCATTGAGAAAGAAACTTAATGCAGCCACAGTCGTGATCGAGTCCTCTCATTACATTGTTTATCATGGCGCCGATAAAAACAACCATCATGCAGAGCATTACCGAGGAACTGAACCGCGAAAACAGGTCGATGAGAAGCATGATACCGCACAGAAGTTCACAAAGGGTGAAGAAGAGCGCAATGGCGGGGATAAGAATTGAGGGCAGAATCTGGTATTCAGCGATGATAAGACCGAAAAACTTCAGATCCAGGAGTTTTTCATATCCCGACATGATGAAAAAAGCGCCGAGCATCATCCTCAGGGCTGTGATTAATGCTGATGGAAAGCTAATCCTGGTCATAGGCGTTCTTGCGTTGCCTTGTTTATGATTTGGCAAGGCGTTGCTTCAAGCAAAATCATCCTTCTATTGGAAAGCCTGCATGAGCCCATTCGATAATACCGCCTGAAAAAACCCTGACATTTCTATAACCATTTTTCATCAGTTTTTTAGCAACATGCCTGGCCATTCCGCAACTGGACTCAGTGCAATAGACCACGATAAGGGTTTCAATGGCTTTTTTTTGACTGAAATCAGGAAACTGCTCGTCAAACCTGCTGTCCGAAAGAGAAATGGCTCCTTTTATATGTGACTTGTAATAAACATACTCGGAACGTGCATCGACAAAACATGCTGAATGACTGTCAAAAAGGGCTTTGGTGGCAAAGAGATCGAGTTCACCGGATTCTTCTTTCGCTAGAGCAACAGATGCAGCAGCATGAAGTTGTGATAAGGAAGGCGAAATGCCTGAGAGCAATATAATTACCGCAGCGAACAGCTTTCTTCGTAATGGTTTTCCTGACATGATGTTTAAAGACATGGTTCTTTTCTGTGATTTTATTGCCTGAATTGTTCACCAAAAACAAATAAAGAAGGAAAAAAATACAGCAAATAATTATATAACTGGCAGTTAAAGTCAGCTAACATGATGCGATATTTATGCAACACTCTTCGCAGAAGATAATCACAACAAACATTATTTCAATACTGTACTGCTCCAGCCAAACCCCATATGAAGGAATGAAGGATTAACAGGTCTCTATTAATCTTCATGTCAGCAAAGATTTTCGCCAAGAATCGTAAAAGCTTTGATGACACTCCTAACCTCTTCTTCCTGATAACATTACCAAGGTTTGTCCGAGGTGGCACTCTTTCCTGCTGGTGTTTCTGCAAGTCCATACTCCCACTGTGGGCCCAGAGGTTCTCTCAGGGCTACTCCGGCTTCATGGCATCTATTTTCGCAAGCAAGTCACGTGTCGACTGGTAGAAAAGCGGCAAAAGGTCGTTAAACGAAAGCCGCACCGTACCGTTTTCGTCGATGAGGACGTAAGCACGCTGCGGTATGCCGAGGAAGGCAATGGCGTCATAGAGCCGGCTTACCTGTTTATCATGATCGCTGAGCAGGGTGAAGGGCAGGCTGTTTTTCTCTGGAGGCTTTTTGCTGCCAATATTTACAATGTCTGTTCAATGGAATTGGCGGTTACCGCCATTACTGCACGTGCCCATGCAAATTTTGCTTTGGTTGCCTCGAAATCAGAACCGGAGGTTTCTATGCTCGCTATACCTTTAATCAGGAAACCGGCACCAGGACCAATATTTCCGGGGACCTTTCGGCTTCCCAAGGTAATCAACACCTGATTGTTAAAAGCAATGTTTGCTTCTGTACGATGCATGTACCCGACTGGAATCAATATGCGTTCAGCATCAGTAATTCGGATATAACTGTTCCAGGTATTGACCATATGCGGTCCATCCTGCCCCAATGTTGCTATAGCAACCACTCCGTCGTGCTTTAATACTTCCGTTAATTTCTCTGGAATCATCTTTATATCTCTATTGTGCTGTATTAATAAATTTAATTCTGCTGATACGGTTTCATCATTCTAAAGCTTTAATGAGAAATTGCCAAGTTACTTGTGTATTTCAGACTCTTTTTATTGTCACTCCAGTCGGGTTTAATCATGATGTAGTGTCAGACAGCTTGATAACTACCGGGACAGTTTTTCCTTCAGCTACGGTTACAGTTGTCTTGCCTTTAAGTTTAAGTTTTTCGTTCCAGGTAGCAATCTGGTAGGTACCGTCAGGAACGTTGGGGATAGTGAACTTGCCGTCATGTTCAGTCACTGCGGCATATTGATTTTCAGTAACGACAACCCAGCCGGACATTTCGGGGTGGACTTTGCAGAGTAATTGAACCACACCCGGCTTATTAAAGGTAATCGGCTTAGGAACACCCGGGTCATAGGTGTCAAGACTTATTTTTTTGCTCTCACTTGTTGAATTGACATTATGATAGACTTTGTCGTTGTTCGTAAAATCAACCGTAGAGCCGACAGGTATCGTTGTTACTTTAGGAATAAAAGTCAGACTTTTCTGATCAATTGATTTATGCTGTGGCGTAACCTGCTCATTGACGCCTTCCAGATAAACGACTGTATCTCCTTTGTATTTCGCCAAGTCAGTTTCAATGGTACCGGTGATTGTTCCATTGCAATATGCATTCGATGCGATGCATCCGAAGCTTGTTAAAAACAAAACGGTTTTGATGAACCAGGGGGTACTCTTCACCATGTCAGTCTCCTTGAATTTATTGGTTAACATATAGTTACTCTCAACATCAGACAAAACAATATCCACTGAGAACATAGTAACCAACCAAACCTTAAAGAATTCCTAATTAAAGACTAAATTCTGCTTAAAATTATTTAACCAATACCTTGATTTGCAATCCCCCGATGGCAGTAATTTTTTGAATCGCATACCGTATTTAAGGTATATTTGCGGTATATACTTGCCCATCTGAAGATATTGATCGTTATTAACAGTCATTACTCATCAAGAGCTGCTTATCACTACCAGATAACCAGCTTTTTTTGCTTTTGATATGTTGATGCAGCTCAGAGGGGAAATGCAATGACCAATTGTATAACACTGAACAGGAGGGGGATTGTCACAGAGAGGAGAAGTTGAGCATTTGAACGATATCGTTGCGAAATATCCTGAGGTTCCCCGGTTGATAATCCTGAAAACTGATGTCCAGCGACGGGGAGTATTTTATACCGACGCATCACTATCGGTGTTGGATGAAAAGAAACATTCGATTACAGGCACCCATATTTTCGGGACGCGAGACGGAAAAATAGCTCCCCGTCCCGAGTCGCTTCTTCTTCGAGACGGTACATCAATCATTACGACGCCAACTGCTATAGAGGACAATCCTTACGTGCTGGATTTGCTGGACGGACAGCCTTTTCTGTTTGACGGAGGAGAGCCCATTGAAGAGGTGGATTACTGGCCTGCTCCAGCCTTTTACGGTAAGCTTACACGCTCCGGTATATTGATGCAGAAAATTGTCAGCGCCAGACCGCAACGCCTTGTTATCAATCCTCATCGCTATTGCACGTTCTGGAAAAACGGCAATGGATGTACGTTCTGCGATATTGTAGCGCAGATCAAAAAAGGGAAAAAAGATCTCCAGATACAGGCAAGACCAAAAGCTGAAGAAATTGCTGAAATTGTGGCTGAGGCATTGAAGGAACCAGGTCGATACTCAGCGATTTTTTTAACCTCGGGCTCCGTCATCAATGGAACTGAGCCGTTTGATGAGGAAATCGACATCTATATCGAAGTCTTCCAGGAGCTTGGCAAGTTGTTCCGTACAAAGAAATTCCCCAGCCAAATTATTGGTACGGCTTATTCAGAAGCCCAGTTGGAGCGTCTTTATCGTCAGACTGGGCTAATGAGCTACACCGCTGATATCGAAGTCCTTAACGAAGATCTTTTTAATATTCATTGCCCGGGAAAGGCTGAATGGATCGGGTACAAAGAGTGGAAGCGACGACTGGTTAGCGCTGTTGATATTTTTGGACGCGGGTTTGTCAATACCGGACTTGTTGCAGGGATCGAGTTGACAACACCACATGGGTTCAAAACTGAAGACGAAGCGCTCAGCAGAACATTAGAGGAGGCAGAGGATCTGGCAAGTCAAGGAGTCAGCACGGTTTACATCGTCTGGTCGCCAAGGCCCGACACCGTGATCGGCAATCAGAAAAACGCATCGCTTGACTACTATATCAGACTTGCAAAGGGACTGCATGAGTTACGAGTGACCTATAAACTTCCCATAATGTTTGATGACTACCGCCATTGCGGGAACCATCCTGACACCGATCTCTCAAGGCTTTTACCGTTTTAAAGAGGATCAAAGACATGCCACTGACACTCCAGCCAATCATTCGACAGCTTCTGGACGATACCGGTACCTCCAGGATAGTTGCAACAACCAATGAGGATGGCTCACCCTATGCTGTCACCAGTCCGTTTCTCCATCTTAACCATGACGGATTCTTTGTTCATCTTGAGCTGCTGGAAACGTCTATCACCAATAGAAACCTGTTGAGAAATCTCTGGTTTGACAGGAAAGCAGCCATTAACCTTACCGGTAAAGACGGGAGGAGTTTTTTGGTCAAAGGCGTTCCGGTTAAAGCCATCATCAGCGGCCCAGTGTTCAGCGAATACTATAATAAAGTCCAACAAGCTCTTGGCGATAGTGATCTTTCAACCGTATGGCTCATCAAACCTGTGGAGATCATCAACGAAACCTATAGTGAGCGAAAAATTGAGGAAGAGTCTCAGTATCCTTTCTCTGTTCATCTTGACCGGTTGGTGAATTGAGAATAAATCATAACCATAAAAAATAGACCATGAAAAAAGTTACACAGACCTAAGTTGATCGATCTGCCATAAAAAAAGCCTCCATATTCACGGTTAAAGTGTTATATTAAAATGGGTAACGGGAAATTACCATTTGTAATGCA
>JABDHL010000010.1 GCA_012972825.1 Chlorobiaceae bacterium | reverse complement strand
CAAGGCTTCACAGGGTCTATTCCCTCAGCCTTTCTTGATGACCAGCAATGCTTAAAAGAACAAATTCACAATCGTTAATATACGATATCGCATAACAAAAACAATAAGCCAACAAGTTCATTCCTCAATTTGAAGCAAAAACCCCAGTTTGTGGCTGGGGATCGGTGTGGCGTTGCAATCGCTTCATCTATTCTGTACGGTGTGAAAGATCGACAGTACAGTAATTGTTTTGTTATCTGAAGTATAGACAACACTGTACGGTATATCAGAGAAGTACAGCTCCCTGGTATCTGTTTATTTGCCAGGTTTTGCGCTCTTGGGATATGCGGATAATTGATTGGTGACCTTATTTAATAGAGTTGGTGTCTCACCATGTTAGATATACGAGCTACTAACCGGATTTTTTTAGCGATAAATAATGTTAGGTAGTATATTTCAGAAGATAATCAACTAATACATAGCAAAAACAAGGGCACAACGATGTTTTGCAGGCAATTATTAAGACCGTCAGATAAAAATTCTGCGTTTATTACGGGCGCAGGGAGCGTTCTTGATCTATCGGGTCAGTCATCGGGCAGGCTAAAGTTTGGTGATGCGTCTACAGATATGATCGCGTTGCATTCGGATTGGTTCACAGTAGGAAACGATATGAAGCAAGCCTGCATCATTGTTACGGGAAAGGCTGATAATAAAAAATCGAAGAAGAATGGCCCAGCCCCAAAGTAACCGTCTTGCAAAAAAAACTCGCAGCATTGAGACTCAACAAAAAAAAGATGGTAAAGTTGGAGAGTCTCCTCCTATTACTGAAAAAAAATTAATTTCTCAATCTATTGAGTATAGTAGTGGACCATTGCCCCACCCGTCCATTTTAGAAGGTTATAATAACATAATCTCTGGCGGAGCTGAACGGATAATGGCTATGGCGGAGAAGCAGCTTGATCATCGGATAGAAACGGAATCTTTTGTGGCAAGAGAAACTATGTCGCAACGCAAAAGAGGCCAAAACTATGCGCTTGTTGTATCTATTTTCGCACTTTCAGTATCTGCTATTCTTGGTGTATCTGGACATGAAACAGCCGCAACAATAATTGCCGGATCTCAGATTACCGCTTTAGCTGCGGCGTTCATTGTAGAGAAAACGATTCCTTCGAGAGAGAAGCCTAATCCTGATGAAAAGCCATCAGAATAAATTCACCATTACCCCGCCTCAACTTTAACAAACACATCACCTTAGTTAAGGGAATTTGCTTTGTTTTAACTTATAAAGATAATCAGCCCTTACCTGCATCATCTTCCGTCGCTCTTAAAGATGTTTAGTCCTGTTGTATGCTGAACCGAGCCGATCAGGTACCCGATGGCCGAGCAGGGCTTCTATCGCAAGTTCAATATGGCATGTATACACTTTGTGACAGTGTTAACGCCGTTATAGAGAACTATACCTCCGGATATACCCACAAGTGCAGGATTCTGGCGAATAACAGAAAGCTATAGCGAATAACAGAAAAGCAAAAACCCCTGATTTTACAGGGGTTGGCGGACGTTTTGGGATGTTGGGAAATTACTCTTTTGTGGAGATGGCGGGAGTCGAACCCGCGTCCAGAACATTGCTCAATAAAGCTCTCACACTCATCTCAGGTGTTTAGTTTTTCATGAACCATTGCTACACCTGTAAAGACCGATTCACTATCCCAGTTTGTATCACCCGTCTGCCTTTTAGGGCAAAAACAGAGGGGGCTTACTTGCGCGAACCGAAGCTCAAGCGCGGGTTATGCCATCCGTTGGCTTCAGAGTAAGCGCCTCCCCCGACGGACGATGGCTGATTAATTAACTTGTGCTAATCAGGCAGCCATTGCATACGAATAATCGTCTGCATGTATAGTTGCATAGACTTCTTTAACGAGTCCATCCATGCTGAAACTCGGAGTGCAACTCCATTTCACATCTACCCTGTCGAAAGCCTGTCATCCCCATGCATAACAAAGAACAAACATGCTTGAAAGCAGTGTTATATATACTTTTCCAACCAATAGAACAAAAAATCTCTCTCGTTAATTCCCTGACACTGCCAGTCAGTTGAGTCCCGGCAGTTCAGGCGCGTTGGCTACGAGCTGGTATTCCCCTCCCTTTGACCGCACAGAACGGCTCCACATTCTTTCATAGGCATCACTGAATATCGTCTCCTTTGATGCTTCGGCCGTATACCAGGATCCTTCTTCAAACTCCGCTTCAAGCTGCCCGGCCGTCCATCCGGCATAACCAAGGAAAAAGCGGATTTCAGAGGGCATCATGACCCCTGTATTGAGCAGAAAACTCAGCTGGTTTTTGTCGCCTCCCCAGAAAAGTCCGGGTAAAATTTCAAGTGAGTCCTCAATGAGATCGCCCCTTAGATGAAGGAAATGTACCGTATCAACCTGAACGGGACCACCCATGTGAAGAGGCTCCTCGATATCCTCAAAACCGGCTATGGCTTCACAAACCTTGAATTCCATAGGACGATTCAGAATAAAACCTAAAGAGCCCTTTTTGTTATGCTCACACATAATCAGAACTGTCCGCTTGAAATTCGATTCCAGCATGTTGGCTGAGGCAAGCAGAAGTTTACCGGCTTTAAGTTTGTCAAATTCGTTTACCATGCTCTTTTATGATGTTTTTTGCTTCAGATAGTTAAGCAACTCTTCGGCATGCAGTGCCGGATTGACTTTTGGCCATACTTTCTCAATTACTCCCTGCTCATTTATCAAATAGGTCACCCTGCTTGTACCCATATACTCACGTCCCATAAACTTCTTCTGCCCCCAGACACCGTAAGCTTCAACAATGTGCCTGTCCGGATCGGCAACAAGCCTGAACGGCAGACTGAATTTTTCAGCAAACTTTTTATGCCTGCTCTCATTATCAACACTGACTCCAAGGATATCTACCCCCAGTATGTTAAAGTTAGGGAAATTATCCCGAAAAGCACAAGCTTCCTTGGTACATCCTGGAGTATCATCTTTCGGGTAAAAATAAAGCACGACCTTGCGGCCTCTGTACTCTTCAAGCGAAACAGCCTTCCCGTCCTGGTCTTGAGCCGTTATGGCCGGCGCAGCAACGCCTTCTATAAGTATTGCCATTGATATGAATAAAACTTATTCTGTTTATATAACCGTGCATATTTTTCTTACATATTTTGTAAATCAATCGATCCTGTAAAAAGTTTCTTCACGGAATCATGAAATCTTATTCATTTTGTCCGATATGCGCTCAACGGCTTGAGAGGGCAATGATTGAAGGACGCGAAAGAATGTTCTGCCCTTCGTGTTCATGGGTGCATTATATCAATCCTCTTCCTGTAGCAGTTGCGTATACAGTCAACGCATCAGATGAACTCCTTGTGATCCGGAGATCTCATGAGCCGGCATTCAATGAGTGGGCTCTTCCCGGAGGGTTTCTTGAAGCAGGCGAAGAGCCTCACGAAGGATGTTTGCGGGAGCTGATGGAGGAAACTTCGCTCGAAGGAAAAGTTGACAGGCTTATAGGCGTTTATCATCGTGATGTTGAACTTTATGGTTCACTGCTTGTCGTGGCCTACAGGGTCGTCGTTGTTCATGACGCCATAACAATCAACCATGAGTTGTTCGATGCCGGCTTTTATCCCCGACACCTTATGCCAGAGATACGAATTCCACTGCATACCCAGATAATTGCTGATGCGAACAAAACTCAGAGCCCCGCTTTCCAGCAGGCAGCCTCATGACCGGGGTGATAAGTAACAAGCTCGGGCTGAACCTGCCGACAGCGCGCGTCGGCAAGCGGGCATCTGCCAGCAAACCTGCACCCCTCCGGCAGATTTACTGCGCTCGGCACATTGCCCTCAATAACATGAAGCCTCTCTTTTGGTGAACCTAAACGAGGAATGGAGTTCAGCAGCCCCCTGGTATAGGGATGGAGCGGATCGCTGAAAAGCTGTTGCACCAGACCTTTCTCGACAACCCTCGAAGCATACATCACAATAACCTCTTCACAAAGCTCGGCTACAATGCCAAAATCATGAGTAATAAGCATGACGCTCATGCCGTTGTCGGACTTGAGTTTGCTGATAAGATCCAGGATCTGCGCCTGAACGGTAACATCAAGCGCTGTGGTCGGTTCATCGGCAATGAGCAAGGCGGGATTGCAGGAGAGCGCCATGGCAATCATGACACGCTGCCTCATGCCTCCTGAAAGCTCATGAGGATATGAGAAAAATCGTTCAGCAGGGTTGGGGATTCCGACAAGATGCAGGAGTTCGATTGAGCGGCTTTTTGCTTCTGCATGATTAACCTCCCGATGAATACGAATCTGTTCCAAGATCTGGCTCCCGCAGGTAAAAACCGGATTGAGCGAACTCATCGGTTCCTGAAAAATCATGGCAATCTCGTTTCCTCTCAACCTGCGCATTTTTTCTTCAGAGATTTTCAGGAGGTCACTCCCTTTCCAGAAAATCTCCCCTCCCGCAAAATAACCGGGTGGCATGGGTACCAGGCGCATAATGGAGAGTGCTGTCACTGACTTTCCGCACCCGGATTCCCCTACAACTCCAAGTGTACGGTTGCTGCCGAGAGAAAAGCTTACGCCATCTACAGCTTTTGCAATACCACTGTCGGTGGAGTAGTAGGTTCTGAGATTTTTCAGTTCAAGAATTTTTTCCATATATAACATTCGTTCCGGCAGTCGTTCCGGACTGAAAAGGGTTCAGAGGGTTACTCCACATTTGTGGAATCAAGCATGAAAATATAGTTTGTAAGCTTCAAATGAAAACGTTATCAGATTCAGACCTGCAAAGCGCTGCCGTCACAAAAAAAAAATCGGGTTTTCTCCTTGAGTCCGTTAAGCAATCAATTCCATACGGCCTGCTTATAAAGTCGTTGGCCGACAGTCTGCATGACAACAATGATGCTTTTTCCCCTATCGATGTCTCAGGGCTGCAAGGCTCACTCGCTTCGATCCTTGCAGCTGCACTTTTTTCCGAACTGCACTCCTCTCTGATGGTGGTTTGCGGTCAGAACAGCTTCGAGTTGTATGACAATGATTTTGATGCGCTCCTTCCTAAAGAGATTATCTGCAATACTTCGGATGAACTTTCCCTGTCAATCGGAGCATTATCGAGCGGGAAAAAATCGGTCATTCTCTCTTTTTTTGATGATCTCGATGTCACCCTTTGTAAACCGAACGATGCCGGAAGCCGCATTTTTCGACTGAAGATTGACCAGACGGCGGGATATGAAACCCTGAAACAATTTCTTTCAGCAAACGGCTTTGAGCTGAGAGAGTTTGTTGAGGACGAGGGAGAATACTCCGTTCGAGGTTCAATTATTGATGCATTTCCTTTTGGAGCGAGGGAGCCATTTCGAGTTGAATTTTTCGGAGATACCGTCATATCGCTGCGCATTTTCGACATCAACAGTCAGCTTTCAGGGAAAACGCTGAGTGCTGCTGATATTACAGCGAGCTTTACAGATCCGACAACAAACACCTCCAATGCCGAAACAACCATTCTTGACTATCTCGATCCTTCTACGGTCATTATCATTGATGACGCAACGGAGTTTGCTTCGCTGGAAAATCATGATACCCTGGCTAATGCACTTTCGCGGTTTCGCTGCGTTAGAATCACACACTCTTCGTCTTCTGCAATTGACTTCAAGTCAAACGCTCAAAAAAAGCTTCATGCAAATTTCCGCATTCTTGCCACCCTGCTGCAAAAGGAGACAGCTGCCAATAAAAAACCGCTTTTTGCAACAAGTTCACGTCGGGAAATCGAGGAGTTGACCGATTTTCTGGCAGAGGAAATGATGGATTCTGGACGTAAGGATGCTCTTGAGGCATACTGGGTTCCGATCAACCTGCATACCGGTTTTACCTTCGCTGATCTTGACCTCTATACTGAATCGGACATTTTCGGTAAACTGCACTCACATAAGGCTCACCGTAAACGAAAAATAAGGGGAATCTCGCTTAAGGATCTCCAGAAGCTGAAAGTCGGCGATTATGTCGTCCATGAGGATTACGGTATCGGAATCTTCAAATCACTTGAAACCATAACGGTGGGAAATTCAGAGCAGGAGTCTGTGCTGATAGAATATTCCGGAGGAGATCAGCTTTTTGTTAATGTACAGAACATCAACCTGCTCTCGAAATACACAGCTTCGGAGAGTTCTTTTCCCTCACTTTCAAAACTGGGGAGTTCTAAATGGGCGGCCAGAAAGGATAAGGTCCGCAGGAAGCTTCGTGATATTGCCATAAATCTTATCAAGGTTTATGCTCAGCGGAAAATGCAGCCGGGCTTTGCTTTTAACGCGGACTCGATCTTCATGCGCGAATTTGAGTCCTCTTTTATTTTTGATGAAACTCCGGATCAGCTTAAGGCGATTGAAGCGGTTAAAAAAGATATGCAGGAGCCTCATCCCATGGACAGGCTGATCTGCGGTGATGCCGGTTTCGGAAAAACTGAGATTGCCATGAGGGCGGCATTCAAGGCAGTTGAATCAAAAAAGCAGGTCGCCGTGCTGACTCCGACGACTATTCTTGCCCATCAGCATGCTGAATCGTTTACCAGAAGATTTGAGAATTTTCCTATTTCCATTGCGGTACTCAGTCGTTTTGTGCCACGCAAGGAGCAACTTGAAATACTTAAAAAAATAGAGCTGGGGCTGGTTGATATTGTCATCGGCACACATCGACTGGTATCGAAGGATGTTCTTTTTAAAGATCTCGGTCTGCTCGTTATTGATGAAGAACAGCACTTCGGGGTTGAGGTTAAAGAGAAACTGAGGGAACAGTTCCCAGGTGTCGATACACTTACCATGTCTGCAACACCTATTCCCAGAACCCTTCAGTTTTCAATGCTTGGGGCAAGAGATCTTTCGATTGTCTCGACACCTCCAAAAAATCGCCAGCCGGTGGAAACTCTCATTACGGATTATGATCCGGCACTTATTCAATCGGCTATCCGGAGTGAGATCAGACGGGATGGGCAGGTATTTTTTCTGCATAACCGAATTTCGTCTCTTGAGGAAATCCTGAAGACACTGAGGGAACTTGTTCCTTCCGCACGGATTGTCTTCGCGCATGGCCAGCTGCCATCGAAAGAGCTTGAAAAAATCATGATGGATTTCATGCAGAAAGAGGTTGACGTCCTTATCTCCACCACGATTATCGGCTCGGGTCTCGACATCTCCAATGCCAATACCATCATCATCAACAGGGCTGATATGTTCGGACTTTCCGATCTCTATCAGTTGCGCGGAAGAGTGGGACGAAGCGATCGAAAAGCTTACTGCCACCTGATTACACCACCGCTGCATACCCTGAAAAGAGAGGCCGTTCAGCGTCTTGCGGTTATTGAAAGCTTTACTGAACTCGGCTCAGGCTTTAACATCGCGCTTCGCGATCTTGATATCCGCGGTGCCGGCAATCTGCTTGGTGCGGAGCAATCCGGATATATCCATGAACTCGGTTTTGATCTCTATCAGAAAATGCTTGCAGAGACTGTGGCTGAACTGAAATCAACTGAATTCAGCCACATGTTTTCAGGAGAGGGTAAACCGCCGGAAAAACAATCTAAAGCATGTGATCTTCTCTTTTTCTTTGATGCGCTGATTCCGGATTATTATGTCAATGCAATCCATGAGCGCTTTGCTTTTTATGACAAAATCTCAAAAGCACCTTCAGGGGAGAGCATTGATGCCCTTGCCGTCGAACTCAAGGACCGGTTCGGCTCCCTGCCCGAAGAGGTTTCCAACCTGCTTCTTCTGACAAAACTGAAAATCACCGGTTCGTCTCTCGGTCTTGAAAAAATTGATCTTCAAAAGCATCAGGTGACCCTTTTTCTTCCTGATCAGCATGATGAAGCTCTTGGCAACAGGGATTTTTACCAGGACCTGTTTGTTTCGGTGCAGGAGCCATGGATGCAGAAGTACAAACCTGGTTTCAATATGGATAAAAAAATGAAACTCGTCCTGCATCATCCAGCCGGTACCGATACAACCCCTGCCGCTTTGATAGATGAGTATTCGGAATTGCTGAAAAAACTCAACCGGGCATCAAAAGAACTGGCTATTGAGTAATAACGTGCTGATTTCTGAGGTTTGAGAGAGGAAAGAAAGATTTCTCACTTTCAGTTCGACATGACAAAAGAGAGGAGCAAAAAAAAGGTCCGCTTGTGGCGGACCTTTTTTGCCGGATGTGATTGCCGGATTAATGCTCAAAAAGCATTTCTGAGTAGGTTGGGAGCTGCCAGCGGCTGCGATCGACAACCTGTTCGAGTCCGTCGGCTACCTCACGCACTGTGCTCATAAACGGGAGAAGTTTATCAGCGCAGTAGTCTGCCTTCTCAAATTCCGTTTTCAGTGTTTCGATTTTTTCAACAGCTTCACCAAGCTCGGCAGTGAGATCGATAAGAGTCGAAAGGTTTTCGGCTACCACTTTAAGGTTATCTGCCTGGCTCTTGAGGGCCTTGTCGGAAAGCCCGATAGCATCGGCAGCGGAAAGCAGGTTATTGAAGGAGCTACCCAGATCGCCCTGGTATTCTGACACATCAGGAATAACAAATGTCTTCAGCATGAGCAGCAGGGTGCGTGCTTCGATATCAATACCCTTGACATAGCGTTCGAGACGAATATGCAGACGAGCATCAATTTCCTGAACACTCAACACGCCATATTTGACAAAAACTTCCTGTACATCTTTCTTAAGCAGGGTTCTGAGTGCCTGTGGTGTATTCTTGAGATTCGGAAGACCTCTCTCCTTAGCTGCCGTCTGAAGGGCTTCGGCATAGTTGTCGCCCTGGTAACGGATAGGTTTGGTGGTGGTAATCTGCTCGCGAAGTGTTTCAAGAATTGCAGATTCCTTTTCTTTTCCAGCTTTGAGTTTTTTTACAATAGCGTCAGAGATGTCGTCAAGTGCTTCGGCCATAAGGGTGTTGAGCACCATGTTCGGAACAGATGCGGCCTGAGATGAACCTACAGCCCTGAATTCGAACTTGTTGCCAGTGAACGCAAACGGTGATGTACGGTTACGGTCGGTATAGTCCTTGTTGACTACAGGCACCTGCGAAAGACCGAGATTGAGTACCTGTTTTTCTGTTTTAAGATCAACCTTGCCGCTTTCAATTGCATCAAGCACTCTTTCAAGCAGTTCACCAAGGAAAACGGTTACAACAGCTGGAGGAGCTTCATTGGCACCAAGACGGTGATCGTTCCCCATGCTGGCTATAGACATTCTCAACACATCAGCTCTCTTGTAGACACCTTTGAGGACGGCGACAAGGAAAACAAGAAACTGAACGTTCTTTTCTGGAGTATCGCCGGGATCAAGCAGATTTATACCGGTATTGGTGCCGATCGACCAGTTATTGTGCTTGCCTGAACCGTTGATGCCTGCAAACGGCTTTTCGGCCAGGAGGAGAGTTAAACCTTTTTTGTCAGCTATCTTTCTCATCACTTCCATGACAAGCAGATTGTGATCAACGGCGATGTTGGCCTCTTCAAAAATCGGAGCAATTTCAAATTGATGAGGTGCAACTTCGTTATGGCGGGTCTTGGCTGGAATACCGAGCAGATAAAGCTCATGTTCGACCTCCTGCATGTATTCAAGAACACGGTCAGGAATAGATCCGAAATAGTGATCTTCAAGCTGCTGACCTTTCGGTGACAAAGCACCAAGCAGAGTGCGGCCGCACATGACAAGGTCAGGACGCTCGGTATAGAATTTTTTGTCGATAAGAAAATATTCCTGTTCACAGCCGGCAAATGTCTTTACCCGTGAGACACCGGTAACACCAAGCACCTCAAGAAGACGGATCGCCGATTTGCTGACTGCTTCCATAGAACGCAACAGCGGAGTTTTGGCATCGAGTGCTTCTCCGTGATAGGAAATAAAAACGGTCGGAATACAAAGGGTCAGGTCTTTACCGCCCTTCATGAGGAAAGCAGGGCTGGAAGGATCCCAGGCGGTATAACCACGAGCTTCAAAGGTAGTCCGCATACCGCCTGAAGGGAAGCTGGATGCATCAGGCTCACCCTGAATCAGCTGTTCACCAGAAAAACGCTCGATGGGTGTACCATCGCGGTCAATAGATAAAAATGCATCGTGTTTTTCTGCCGTGGATCCGGTCATGGGCTGGAACCAGTGGGTGTAGTGAGTTGCACCATGCTCCATTGCCCACTCTTTCATGCCATGCGCTACAACGCCGGCAATTTCTGAAGATATTTTTTTACCTGCTTTGATGGTATCCTGCAATGCTGCGAATTCCTCTTTAGGAAGTTTTGCACGCATGGCCTTGTGATCAAAGGTCAACGATCCAAAGTAGGTGGAAACCGGAATTTTACTATCGCTCTTCAAAAGAACCTCCTTGTTGATTTGCATGATATTGGTGTGTGTTACCTTCGAAAAAATGAACCTCTCCTGTTTTTTTATTTCCTTGATTTTTTTTCATCAAACGTTATCAGCACCTGGCGGTCCTGAAGGTTGGTGCGTACAATTTCTGCACTGATCTTTTTATTTTTTTTCAGCTGGGAGAGCACAAAGCTGGTATTTGTTGAAAGAACACCGGGCCAACTCTGTATTCTTGAAAGAAACATTTCAAGAGATGCTGTGTTATGGGTCATAACTTTTAAAATATGCGAGCCTTCACCGGTCACGGAAAAACACTCCATAATCTCATCCTCTTTCATGACATGTTCCATGAATGACTTGTAATGCCTTGAGGAATCGATTCTTACCCTTACAAATGCATGAATATCAAAACCAAGCTGCCTTTCATCAACCTCCATGGAAAAGCCTTTAATAATGCCGTTTTTCTGCAGTTTATCGAGCCGTTCACTGACAGAGGGTATTGAAAGGCCGACAACTTCAGCAAGTTCGCTCAATCGAACTCTGCCGTTTTCTCCAAGAGACTCAATAATTTTAAGGTCGATCAGATCAAGATGGCCCGACATAGAATGATTTTGTTTAATTCAATTTTGTAGGAAATTAACTAATAATAAGAAAAAAACAATCGGTTTCTTTAGAATTAACAACTATTTCAGTAATTATCTTTAATAATTTAGGAACACGTTCCGTTTTGCAGTATTACCGACGTTTCTGAAACAGGGTATACCTTAAACTCCCGTTCAACCTCAGCCATTTACATGGAATGCCCGGTCAAGGCAATGAAATTTTTTACAGGAATTACTTATATTAACGCCTTGATTCCGGCAATCCACATCTCTAGTAATCAAAAATCATAGGTAACGGTGAAAATAGCAATTTTCGGTGCAGGAGTTGCAGGACTCAGCGCTGCGATAGAACTTGTGGACCGAGGACACACAATAGAGATTTATGAGAAACGCAAAATACTTGGCGGTAAGGTTTCGGTGTGGAAAGACAGTGACGGCGATTCCATAGAGTCGGGACTGCATATTGTTTTCGGGGGTTACGAACAGCTTCAGCAATACCTCAAGCGAGTCGGCGCTGAAGATAATTACCAGTGGAAAGAGCATGCACTTATCTATGCCGAACCTGACGGCAAACAGTCATTTTTTAAAAAAGCAAAGCTTCCCAGTCCCTGGGCAGAGATTGTTGGCGGCCTTCAGACCGATTTTCTTACCATGTGGGATAAAATATCGCTGATCAGGGGCCTTTTCCCTGCGCTTGCAGGCAATGAGGAGTACTTCCGCAGCCAGGACCATATGACCTATTCAGAATGGCACCGGCTTAGAGGGGCTTCGGAACATTCATTGCAGAAACTGTGGCGCGCCATTGCTCTTGCCATGAATTTCATTGAGCCTAACGTCATCAGCGCCCGCCCGATGATCACTATTTTCAAATATTTCGGGACTAATTATGCTGCAACAAAGTTTGCCTTTTTCCGAAAAAATCCCGGCGATTCGATGATTGAGCCAATGCGGCAGTATATACAGAGTAAGGGTGGGCGAATTTTTGTCGATGCCAAGTTGAACAGGTTTGAACTGAACAGTGATGAGAGCATAAAACACGCTGTACTGCATGACGGCCATACCATTGAGGCTGACGCCTATATTTCCGCCCTGCCAGTGCATAACCTTAAGAAAATAGTGCCTGTTCAGTGGCTTACCCATAAATATTTCCGCAACCTGCACGAATTTGTCGGTAGTCCGGTTGCAAACTGTCAGCTCTGGTTCGACAGGAAAATAACCGACACCGATAATCTCATGTTTTCGCAGGGCACGATTTTCGCGACCTTTGCGGATGTCTCAATCACCTGTCCTGAAGATTTCCAGAACACCATGGGAACGGCTAACGGCGGCAGCGTGATGAGCCTTGTTCTTGCTCCTGCACACCAACTCATGAATATGCCTCAAGAGGTCATTACCGAGCTGGTCATGAAAGAGATCCATGAACGATTCCCTAAATCCCGCCAGGCAACACTGCTGAAATCAACTATTGTCAAAATTCCCCAGTCGGTGTATAAGGCAGTTCCTGATGTCGATCAGTTCCGCCCTGACCAGATCAGCCCTGTCAAAAACTTCTTTCTTGCCGGAGATTATACATACCAGCGATATCTCGCATCTATGGAGGGTGCTGCGCTGAGTGGAAAGCTTGTTGCTGAAAAGCTCCTCAGCAGGTTAGGCGGTTGAACGAATCAGCTGAATAAGCGTTAATAAATACAAACGCAATATTTGCTCACTCATGTCATGCAAAACAAACAATCATTACCCCGCCAGAACATGATTCCTGCAACTGCTGATGCTCAGGTCAAGCTTCTTGAAGAGACTGACTGCGGTATCCTTCCATTCAGCAAAATAGTTGACGAATCCGGAAGATCTCCGCTTTCTGCCACGAGTATTGATGTTCTGCAGATCAACACCGGATATGTATGCAACCTCCTCTGCCGCCACTGTCATGTTGATGCCGGACCAGACAGGGTTGAGATGATGACACGCCAAACAATGCTTCACTGTCTTGACGCTCTTGATACATGCTCAATAAAAACAGTCGATATTACAGGAGGAGCTCCGGAAATGAATCCGGAATTCTGCTGGTTCATTTCAAGTATACGAAGGAAAGTGCCTGATGCTATAATTCTTGTCCGTTCGAACCTGACCCTTTTGAGAGCTGACGGAGCATACGGTGATCTGCCGGGGTTTCTCAAAAAGCAGAGGGTAACTCTTATAGCTTCACTTCCATGCTACACGAGGTCAAATGTCGATACTATGCGCGGAAACGGGGTTTTCGACCGTTCCATTGCAACATTGAAACTGCTCAACAGCCTTGGATATGGTAAAGAGGAAAATGACCTCGAACTCAACCTTGTCTATAATCCAGGAGGTCCGTCACTGCCTCAGGAGCAGCATCAGCTTGAAACGGAATACCGAAAGCAGCTCATTGATGAACATGGCATTGTCTTTAACCATCTCTATACCATCACCAACATGCCGATCAACCGCTTTCTCAATGATCTGCTTGAATGCGGCCATTACTGCCAGTATATGACACTGCTGGCAAAAAACTACAATCCCCTTTCCGTGAAAAACCTGATGTGTCGAACAACGGTATCAGTCGGGTGGGACGGCACACTCTACGACTGTGATTTCAACCAGATGCTCAATCTGTCTCTAGAGAAGAGTGCTCCACAGCACATAAGCTCTTTCAGTGAAGAAAAGCTCCGCAATCGTCTTATCACAGTCGGTCAGCACTGTTACGGATGTACGGCCGGGAGCGGGTCAAGCTGTCAGGGGTCTCTGGTATGAAGGGTGGCTCGCTGCTTATCATTTTTACAAAAAACCCTGAATCGGGATTGGTAAAAACACGTCTGGCAAACTCTATCGGTGATGAAAAAGCTCTGGAGGTCTACCAAAAACTCCGATGTCATACCGCTTGTATCGCTGAAAAGGTTGATGTGAGCCGAACAACGTTTTATTCTCACTTCATTCCGGCCACTGATATCTTTCTCACGGATAATTATAATGCTCAGCTGCAGATGGGTGAGGATCTTGGCGAGCGGATGCTGCATGCAATGATGAGAGGCTTTGAAGCAGGTTTTCGGCATATCGTGCTTATAGGAACAGACTGTTATGAGTTGAGTGCAGCTATACTTGAGTCAGCATTCGCTGCGCTTGAAGATTCCGATGCGGTCATCGGACCTGCACGTGATGGAGGATTTTACCTTATCGGTCTGAACAGGCTCTTTCAGGAAATTTTCCTTGGTCGTGAGTGGAGTACAAAGGAGGTGCTCAGTGAAACGATCGAAGTACTTCATCGACTTGGTATACCATACAAACTGTTGCCTGAGCTGTCGGATATCGATACGTTTGATGACCTGAAAAAAAGCGGATTATGGACACTCGAAGCATAAGCATTATTATACCGACCTTTAATGAAGAGGCAATCATCGCCCAGTCGCTCAAGGGACTCCTTACGATAACTGAACGAAACGAAGCGGTCGACATCATTGTCTGTGATGCCAGTACCGATGAAACCCGCAGGATTCTCTCAGACTTTCCTGTGACGGTTTGCCAAAGCGCAAAAGGACGCGCCATACAGATGAATGCCGGAGCGCGTCTTGCCAAAGGGGATATTCTTTATTTTCTGCATGCTGACACTCAGCCTCCGGAAACCTTTATCGACAACATCCGTTCAGCTTCTGCAGATGGGAAAAAAGCCGGGTGTTTCAGGATGGACTTTTCCGACAACAATCCCATCATGACCCTCTACGGCTGGTTCACCCAGTTTCCACTGATGGTATGCCGCGGAGGGGACCAGTCGCTTTTTATTGCTGCATCACTCTTTCATGACATCGGAGGGTTCGACGAAAAACTGGTCGTCATGGAAGACATCAATATCATTGCTCGCATTGAACAGCTCGAACGGTTCCACATTCTCGAAAACCAGGTCACAACATCGGCCAGACGGTATCACCAGAACGGTGTAATACGACTCCAGCTGATCTTTGGAACCATTCATCTGATGTATGCACTCGGATGTGACCAGGAGGCAATTATCCGTTACTACAGGGACAATATCATCTGAGTGTGAGGAATAACCTTATGGAGAGGTAAAGAACTTAGTAAATAGATTGTTATATTGTGCGAAATATATCTAATCACTTCCTTTTAACATTCACAACTATGGCAGCAGAAGAGCTCAACAAACCTGCAGGCGCACCAAAAAAGGCGACGCCGATTACACCAGAAACCAATGTCGGCAATGGAGACATGGCTAATTTGATCGGCAATGTGGGTATTTTGATTGATTCAACTATTGAGTCAGTACAGGGAATAATAAGCTCGGTAAGTTCGGCTACCGGCCAACTTATTGAAGGAGTTACTTCGACCATTAATTCCGAACCGGTCAAGGGAATTATCAATAATGTCAACTCTGTTTCCGGACAGCTGATTGAAGGTGTCACCTCTACCACAGGTCATTTGATAGAGGGGGTAACGGCCACAATTAATTCAGAACAGGTTCAAAGTTCTTTTCTCGAGCTCGGTAAATTATGGAAAAACCTGCTCGAAAACTTGAATTCAACAGTGAGTTCGGGTCAAGTTCAGAACCTGTTTAATAATATCAGTTCCGGACTTGGTCAGCTTGTCAACAATATCGTTTCACCAGGAATTCAGACAGGTCAGGATCGGCACAGAAAGGAGATCACGCAAATCCCCTTTTGTCAGAAAGAAGTTGTTCGTGAAATAAAAACTCAAGCACCCGACCTGAAACCAAATAATTAACAACACCAATAAAATACACTACATAGAGTATTCCCTGACTATAAAAAGCACTATAGGAACTTATTACATCTATGATGGCTTAGAGATATAAGTTATATACATTCTTCGTATGTAGTATGTTCTTACCCCAACCCCTCAATAGAGAAAAGTATGTATGCGCTGGATGAAGATAATGCTAAATATGATTCCAGAAAGAGTAAGGGAGCGCTACGAAAGAGAGTTGTGCTTATAGCTGACGACGACAATACCATACGTCGAATTCTTACCCATTATGTTCAGAAAATGGGGTATGCTACCGTAGAGGCGAAAGATGGAGATGAGTGCCTGCAATGCATTTCTGACAATTTTTTTGACGTTATTCTCCTTGACATAACAATGCCGAATAAGAATGGCTTTGAGGTAATGCAGCACTTAAAAGATTACCATATCCCCACGACGGTCGTTATGATCACCGCATCTGATGATCTCCCCAATGCTGTAAAATGCATTAAACTTGGTGCATACGAATATCTTACAAAACCCCTGGACCTTGAACGGCTTGAAATTGTCATGCGTAATGCTCTTGCCGAAGCTTCTCTGAAAAAGCAGGTTCAAGAGTTGCAGACAGACCTGGATAACAAGGAACGGTTCCGCAGTATTATAGGAAACAGCGCGGCACTGAAACAGACTATGGAACAGGTCAGACAGGTCATGGATACTGACCTTAATGTGCTTATTCTCGGCGAAAGCGGCACCGGAAAAGAGTTGTTTGCCAAAGCCATTCACTACGCAAGCAAGCGAAAAAAAGGCCCATTCGTATCAGTGAACTGCGCTGCGATTTCAAACAATCTGTCCGACAGCCTTCTTTTCGGTCATTGCAAAGGCTCTTTCACCGGTGCAGACAAAGATCATATCGGCTTTTTTGAACAAGCAGATAACGGCACTCTTTTTCTTGACGAAATAGGCGACATGGATTCCGAAGTTCAGGCGAAAATTCTGCGAGTTCTGCAGGAAAGAAAAATACGGAAGGTAGGAGAGAAAAACGAAAAAAACGTCAGCATTCGCATCATTTCAGCCACTAACCGAGATTTTTCCAAAGCCATAAAGGAGAATCTCTTCAGGGAAGATCTCTACTATAGGCTCGAAGAGTTTCTGCTTTTCGTACCGCCACTTCGCGACAGAGCTGAAGATATTCCAGTTCTTGCCAAATATTTTCTGGACGAGTTTGCTAAAGCAAACAACACTGAACCACTTCAGTTCGAACCGGAAGCGCTGAGTCGCCTGGAAAACTACCAATGGCCGGGAAACATCCGTGAACTGAAGAATGCAGTGCAACGGTCAGCAGTCACCAGAAAGGGAAACATTATTGACACACTGAATATAGCTACTCTGCCTGGTTCAACGCATGCAAAGATTTCGGGTGAAACAGTACCGGACAATAGCTCTGAGCCCATCATTCCGGCTGGCAAAAACGACGGTTTGATGTCTTATTCACTTGAAGCACACGAACGGGATGCGATCATCACAGCATATAAAGCTTCTCGCGGTAATCTCACCAGAACGGCCCATATACTCGGAATAGGCCGGGCAACCCTCTACAGAAAACTGGACAAGTTCGGCCTCGAGTATCTGAAAACCGGATCACCCCTTACTCTTTAGCAGCCTGGTTACCGGTTCCGGTGTGGCCAAATCCACCTTTACCCCTTCCTGTCGTACTCAGCTCTTGAACTTCTTCAAAGCAAACCTTTTCAACTTGTGCAACCACCATCTGTGCAATGCGGTCTCCGTGATGAACCGTAAACGGTTCTCTGCCGTAATTAATGAGAATCACCTTAACCTCCCCCCGATAATCGGCATCAATAGTTGCCGGTGTGTTCGGAAGTGATATCAGGGAGCGCAATGCCAGGCCGCTTCTTGGTCTGAGCTGCGCCTCATAGCCTTCCGGCAACTCAAGAGCAAATCCGGAGGGGATCAACGCTGTTGTTAAAGGCTGGATTGTTACCATCTCTTCAAGACATGCTGAAATATCCATTCCGGCTGCATGATCGGTTGCATAAACGGGAAGCACCGCCTGTTTGTCAAGACGAACTATCTTTACTTTCAGCATTCGTAAAAAAATATAATATTTTCATTGGGTTACGGCTTTAAATATAACAGGATTAATGACAAGACAATTGGAAAGTTCAGCTGAAAAAGTCTATGCCCTTGCATTTGGCGCTCATCCTGATGACGTTGAACTGGCATGCGGAGCCACACTTCTGAAAATCATGGGAGAAGGTCATAAGGTCGCTGTCTGCGACCTGACGGGGGGGGAGATGGGCACACTGGGTACGCCAGAAACAAGGAAGAGTGAGGCAGAAGCCGCTAGAATTGTTATGGGTTACCAGAGTCGAACGACTCTTGACCTCGGCGATTCTAAATTGTTCTACAACGAAGAAAACCTTGCTGAAATTATCCGGGTCATCAGGCATTTCAGACCGGATGTTGTTTTTGCCAACCCACCGGATGAACGGCACCCTGATCACTCAAAAGCCTCGAAACTGGTAACCGATGCCTTTTACTATGCAGGCCTGCAACAGCTCCCGACAACCATGAACGGAAATGTGCAGAAACCCTACCGTCCGCAACACCTGCTTTACTACGTACAATTCAGACACCTTGAACCGGACTTTATCGTTGATGTTTCTGAAACCTTTGCTGAATCAAGAAAAGGAGTTCTTGCGTTTGTTTCGCAGTTTTATCAGGAAGGCACAACTGAGGAGCCAAAAACCCTGATCAATCGCAAGGAATTTCTTACCGGACTCGAAGCGCGCGCACGGTATTTCGGCGAACAGATCAGGGTCATGTACGGTGAAGGATTCCAGCTGTCAGGAACGCTGGGATTACGATCGTTCAGTGGTGTGTTCAGTTATTAGTGCTGGGTTACGGGTGCTCTGCAGAGAAGGGAGGAAAAAAAGAAGAGCGATCCCTCCCTTCAATGGAGGGGAGAAAAAAGCGGCTTATTGTTAACAATCGTAAATAATCCTATCTTTTGACTTGTTTTTTATATTTCCAGAATACCAAGATCATGTTATGAGTGCAGCAACCCGATCCATCGCAGTTCTGATGCTTGTCGGGATGTTTGTCCAGATAAACTGCGTTTTTGTCTGTTATGGGCTTTTCTCTTTAAATCAGAAAGCAATAGCTGAAACTGTCTGCGAAAAGAAGACGATTGATTGCTGCGGACACTGTTTCCTCCATAAACAAATTGCCGCAACGAGCGATACCCAGTCAGCACCAACCGGGAAGCAGCTTCCAACCAAAACACTGGATGAGCTGCTCAACGCGATGCCGGGACTTTTGCCTGTCATTCAACACGCTCCAATGACAGCAACCACTTCCTTTGGATTTACCACAAGTCACTCTTCTTTTTTACTCGATGGCATTTTACGCCAAATCGACCCGCCTCCCAACGCTTAGCTGCACGTATCAGACCTTAACGCACAAGCACCAGTTAAAGCTGCTGCTGTTCGTGCCGTCCAAAATTTCAATGTCCATGCCTTGGTTTGCATGCTCTCGTCCCGATTTATTCGGAGCAATCAGGTATTGTGTTTTAACTTTAAATTTCAACTGATCTATGAAACTTATAAAATTTCTTTCAACGACGATTCTTTCCATTGGAATCGTGATTAGTTCTCTTGATTGTTTCGCCTGCGCTGCATGCGGCTGCTCCTTGTCGTCCGAGGCAGCTGCCGGCTATTCGACTGCAACCGGGTGGAGCGTAAGTTTGCAATATGATTACATCAACCAGAACCAATTGCGAACGGGTACAGGCAGCATTTCATCTTCACAAGTAGCGGGAATCAACGATGCCGGCGGCAGTCAGGAAGTTGAGCATAGCACCATCAATCGCTACATAACTCTGGGTCTTGGCTATACGCCGAGTGCAGACTGGAATTTAAAGCTGCTGGTTCCCTATATCGACCGAAGCCACACAACCTATGGTCAGGCAACCAGCGACCAACTCACCCTGGACCAGATAAGCGGTTCAAGCGTCAGCAGTCTCGGTGACATCAAATTCATCACCAGCTTTCAGGGCCTGCTCTCCAACCATAACCTCGGGATTCAGCTTGGTGTGAAACTGCCGACAGGTGCTTATGGAGGTCCAAATGCAAGCGGCACAGGCACAGTTGGACGCAACCCGGCAGCCTTCACCTCAGGCCCCAACACTGGTGATCTGCTCGATACCAGCCTGCAGGCCGGTACCGGCAGTACTGACCTTATTGCCGGTGCTTACTACAACAGCAAGGTCGGGCAGGATTTCAGCGCTTTTGTCAATCTGCAATTCCAGACTGCAGTGATACAGGCGCTTGACCAGCCTGGAGAGGACTACCGTCCCGGCAATCAGGAAGCCTTGAGCTTTGGTTTACGCTACGAAGCAAATCCCACAATCGTGCCGCAACTTCAGGTCAATATCAACCACAGAAGTCGGGATCTGGGAACACTTGCCGACATTCCCAACTCAGCTGGCACCGCGGCATACCTGAGTCCCGGTGTGAGTGTAGGCATCCTGAAAGATGTGCAGATTTATGGATTCGCGCAACTGCCGATCTATAGCAAGCTTGAGGGATATCAGCTTTTCCCTCATGTAACAGGCTCGGTCGGCTTAACCTACGCTTTCTGAACAGCATGAGTAACCTTTCGTGGAATCTCTTGATTCCACGAATAAACTATGTTTAGTCAATGATATTAAAATCATCCCTATGAAACATTTACATCAATTGTATAAAAAACCTATCGCATTTCTTTTCCTCAGCGCAGCAGTTCCCCTGACTGCATTTTGTCAGGATGCGATAAACCCTGAAACTGTTATTACTGCGACGTCAGAAAAAGCAGGCGAGTCACTGGTATCCAGACGGGTAAAAACCAGCGATACCGCCTCGTTACTCAAAGATGAGCCGGGAGTCGCTCTTGCTACCGGGGGCGGCGTTTCGAGCCTGCCGATCATTCACGGACTGGGAGACGACCGAATAGCAATATCCATTGATGGCATGAGCCTGACATCTGCCTGTGCCAACCACATGAATCCGCCGCTGTCCTACATTGCGCCTTCCAATGTCAGCAGCATTGCTGTTAAAACCGGTGTTTCGCCGGTCAGTTATGGAGGCGACAACATCGGGGGCGTCATCCTTGCTGAATCGCTGCAGCCGGTTTTTGCCAAGCCAGATGAGGGAACCAAAGGCTCAGGCAGTGTTTCGACCTATTATAGAAGCGTCAACCAGAGCACGGGGGCTGCATTTTCGGGGGCAATCGCAAACAGCAACCTCAGTTTTGGAGTTACCGGATCCATCGACCATGCGAAGGACTACAAGGATGGTCATGGAAATACTGTCACATCGACCTATTACAAATCGCGTAATCTTGAGGCCACTTTCGCCGTCAAAGGTGACACCAGCATCCTGACCCTCAAGGCAGGCCATCAATCGATCCCTGATCAGGGGTTTGTCAACCAGTGGATGGACATGGTCGACAATAATGCTTCGTTTTTCAATCTCGGCTATAAGGACAGTTTCAGTTGGGGAAAACTTGATGCCAAAGCTTTCTGGGAGAACACCTACCACAGAATGGATTCCGGCCAAGATAAACTGGCTATTCCTGCTGTTCAGACAGGAATGACCTATATGCCGATGGAAACTCGAGGCATAGACCTTGGTTATTCGCTGAAGACGGAAATTCCATTTGCCGAAAAGAACCTCCTGCGCCTCGGACACGAATTCCACCACTTTTCCCTTAATGACTCATGGCCGCCGGTTGCCGGCAGCATGATGATGTCGCCAAACACCTTCGTAAACATCAATGACGGCCTTCGTGACCGGTACAGTCTCTTTGCTGAATGGGAATCAAAGGTGAGCAAAGAGGTAACTACTGTTATTGGTGTACGCGAGGAGCTGGTGCAGATGGATACCGGGAATGTTCAGGGCTACAACACCGGCATGATGTATGCTGGTGATGCCAAAGCCTTCAATGCGCAGGATCATGCCCGCAGCGACAACAATCTGGACATAACCGCATTGGCAAGATGCAAGCCTTCACCATATGCCACCTATGAGATCGGCTACGCACGCAAAACCGAGGCTCCGAATCTCTACGAACGCTATGCATGGTCAAGCTTTTTTATGGCCGCTGGAATGATCAACTGGTACGGTGATGGCAATGCCTATGTCGGCAATCTGAACCTCAAACCGGAAGTTGCCCATACCCTGAGTTTCTCGGCAGACTGGCACGACAATGCACGCAAAAACTGGGAGTTGAAGGCAACACCATACTACACCTATGTCAATGATTACATAGATGTGAATGTCTTAAGCCTCAAATCCACGGGCAACACACTGCAATTTGCCAATCATGATGCGAGGCTCTATGGGCTTGATGTCTCGGGCAACGTTGGCGTATGGAATAACAGCAGCTATGGCCGTGGTCAACTGAGTGGTAATCTTGGTTATGTGCACGGCCGTAACTCAGATACAGGAAACTCTCTCTACCACATGATGCCGTTGAATGGCAACCTTACGCTGGAAGAGAGAGTGGCCGGATGGACTAATGCTGTTGAACTGCAACTTGTCAGCGACAAAACAGAGGTTGATGCTCTGCGCAAAGAGCCAACGACTCCAGGATTTGCGATACTCAATCTGCGCACTGCGTACCTATAAAGAGACCGGCAATATCAGAAAAAGAGAGAGAGGGAGAGAAAACCGCATGGCCTTTGGTGGTGCGGGTTTGCGGGTTTTTGGGCGGAAAATTTTCATTTCTTGAATTGCCGGAATTTTGCCGTTTTCCTGGGGAAATTTACCTATGGTTTAGGAAATATTGCCGGTAGATCAAGCTGGAATTGCGGTTTCGAGTTTTGATCCGCAATGCTTGCAGAGTATGGCGTCAGACTTGACGGACTCCTTGCAGGATGGGCATACTTTAACTTTTGAAATCAGTAAAGATGCCACTACACCTAAAACATTGAATAAAAATCCGATTGCAAACCACAACCAAAGTGAATTTCCTGTGTGTCCTTTATTTTCCGCTATAGCATAAGAGATAAGGCCTGTAAAGATGGAAACGAACACGGCTATTACTGGGTAAGGGACATCCATGTTAAAACCCGTTTAAGTATTTATAAAATATAATGTTATATCTATAGCTCTTTTCTGTAGGTTGCTGGGTATTGTCGTGTGATGGCTAAAACTACTCCTTTCAAATTTTTGTCTCCTGGTTGATACCTGACGAATTCCGGGCCTTCCGGGCTACTCCTGAGAATCAGATCGCCTTCAATATGACAAAAGAAACAAGAAAGTTTTCCGGTGATCAGGCGGTATTCTGAGCTTCAAGTTTTGATCCGCAATGCTTGCAGAGTATGGCGTCAGACTTTACGGACTCCTTGCAGGATGGACATACTTTTACATTCGAAATAAGTAATGATGCCGCTATACCGAAAAGATTAAATAAAAAACCTATCGAGAACCACAATGCCTGCGAACTCCCAGTGCGCCCTTTATTTCCAGCTATAGCATAAGAAATAAGCCCGGTTATCATAGAAATGGTTATGGTAATGAATTGTAAGGTGGCATCCATGTTAAACTCCGTTTAAGTTTCAGTGAAATATAAGGTTATATCTATTGCTCTTTCCTGTAAGTTGCTGGGTATTGGCGTGTGAGCGCTAAAACAACTCCTTTCAAATTTTTTTCTCCTGGTTGATACCTGACGAATTCTGGACCTTCAGGGCTACTCCTGAGAATCAGATCGCCTTTTACTGCCGGGAGCGTTGGATCTACAATAAGGACATCTCCTTCCATGATATTTTCTTCCTGTACTGCGAGCCTTCTGCCGATAGCTTCATAGAAGTAAGGCTCTATGGGGTTCATAAAGTTAAATCGGCCAGAGGTGTTTACCAGTGGTTTAACAGTCGTTGAACCTTCCTTTAATACCTCCTTTTTTTCTGCATACATCTCCCCTTTACCAGTTTTCGCCCACTCAGGATTCAATCCGTAGCTAATCAAACTGATTATTATTTTACTAGGATCTGATTTACCAGTCAAATATCTGTTTACGTTTTGCTGGTGAACGCCTACTACATTGGCAAGGAAGGATTTAGACCATCCATTTGACTTAGCAAAAGCTGCTATCCTTGCCCCTATTTCAGCTCTTTCTGTCAATTATATGCGGTTTTTGTTGATTATTTAAATCAGATTAAGATAATTTCCTTTTGTGATTAAATCATAATGATTTATATTTTATCTGAAAGATAAATGAAAGATACAAAAGAGCAAGAAAAATGAAGAAGAAAGTCAATCTCAGGTGCCACCCATACAGAGGTATACTCAAAGAGATGGGTGAGGAGCTTGATATGCCTACCGATCAGATACACAAGGGACTATTTATGTCAAAAGTGCCGAATCCAAAGCTTGCTGAACTGTTCGACCGAAAACTCAAAGAACGCCAAAAAATTGTCAAGAGCTTCAGAACTACATTAAGTAAAGTGGTATGAGCAACATTATTCCATTCACTGGGGTGCTGAAAAGTCGAGCAAAAGTTGGGAACCAAGGTGGGAACCAAGGTGGGAACCAAGTTTTTAAGGTACCTACCTTGGTTAACTATAAAGAAGAATTAAAGATAGAAGAATCAACCCTTTGGATAAGTGTGAAAGAAGCTGGGAACCTTATTGGCATTACTGACCGTGCTATAAAGAAGAATTGCAAGGGTAAAAAATACGTCACTCAGTTTGTCCAGGGGAATGGTGGAATGCAGTATCGAATTGCGCTTTCATCTCTACCAATTGATGCTCAAATGCGGTGGCGGAAAGAGCACGGTTTTATGCCTGAAAAGGTGGAAGAATCTAAGGCAAAAACCTGCAAACCGTTCGATGAAATGAGCGAACAGCAGAGGCAAAAAGCGCTGGATCGATACGACCTTGTAACTGCCTATCAAAAGGCGATCGCAAAGGCTCAGCACGGAAAAATATTGGATGCTAAGGAGTCGTTTATTGCCCGGTATGCGGCTGGTGAGTGGCCGGTATTGCTTGAACGGCTTGGAGTGACAACATGGAAAACTATTGACCTCTGGATCAAGACGCTGAGGGCAAATAAAGGGCAGCCTTCATGCCTTGCACCAAACTACCGTTACACTCGTGAGGGATCGGCTGTCGTAGGTATTTCCATGGAGCAAGGTGAGTTGATACTTGCGTACTACCTCCATGGAAATCAACCAAAAATATCAGAAGTGGTGCGTAAGGTGAACCGCAAGCTCTACGAACGAGGTGCTGAGCAAGTCACGGAAAGACGGGTTCGCCGGTTCCTGAAAGAGTACAATATCAATAATGAATCGCAGGTGGTAATGGCTCGTGAGGGTGAAAAAGCCTATAACGACAAATGCGCGCCTTTCATCAAGAGGAATAATGACCGGATTTTACCTGGTGATGTAATGGTTTCGGATGGTCATAAAATTGCGTTTCAGATCCAGCACCCTGTGTCAGGGAAACCAATGCGGATGATGCTTATCAGCCACCAAGATCAGTACTCAAGGGCAATACTTGGATGGGAGATAATGCCAAGCGAGAACACAGCTGCGATTGCGTCATCATTGCGCAGGAGTATGCTTTGGCTGGGGAACATCCTGACGGGTGACGATGCTATGGCTTTTGTGCCACGGGTGATGAACATCGATAATGGAAAAGCATTCAAATCAAGATATTTCACCGGGTTGAAGGGGCTGACTATGGAGGCGGTTGGGGGGTTTGGCCTTTATGATCAGCTCAAGCCGTTTGGATTTAAAGGGATTAACTACTCGAAGCCATACAACGGCCAAGAGAAGACGATTGAGCGGTTCTGGGGAAACTTTGCTGAGATGGAACGAAGTATGCCAAACTATACAGGTACATCCATTGCAATGAAGCCGGCACACCTTCGCCGTGGGGAATATATGCACCGGGAAATCGCGTCCAAGCTGCAACTCAATACGGCGCCGACAATAGCTGAAGCTCATTACCTGATAGCGCTCTGGATGCATGAAAATAACCTGCGGCCAACGAGCAAAACGAGCAAGATTGGAGGGTTAAGCCCTTATGAAGCGCTGGAAGAGGGATTGGTACTCTTGCGGGAACGGGAGAAGGAGCTGCTTGCGGAACGGCTGATTTCGAGGGATGAACTCACATTTTTAATGATGCCGCAGATTACAAGAACGCTGAAGCGGAACGGGATAACGCTCTTTGGAAGGCAGTATTTCTCTCCTGAGTTGCACGATTTGGCGAAGGGACAGCGGGAGTTGACGGTACGGTACGATTTTGACCGCATTGATGGTGTTGCGGTCTATCATCCTAACGGAGAGTTTATCTGCTTTGCACAGGAGTACTGCCCGAATGGCGGGATACATCCAGCGGCAAAATTTCTCGGCACTCCTGAAGATGTGGCGGAATACCATAAGGCTGCAAACATCAAGAACAGCCTGCATCGGGCAACAAGACGGTCAGCAAAAACAGGATTGCTCAATGCAGCGGAACAAGGGTTTAACCAGCTTGTCCAGGTGGAAGTTATGCCTGATGTGGTACGCCAACAGGTAAAAGCGGCGGAGGAACAGGCTCAAAAAGAGGCGGAAAGGGCTCTAATGACCGGGACGGATGGCGGGTATCGCTTAACGGCGAAAGAAGAGCAGGAAAGGGCTGTTGCGGACTGCAAGCGAGAGCTTGAATACTATAGTTCCGGGGATGAAGATGATTATTAAAACCGGTACAGGTTTGAGGCGGCAACCACAAACCTGAGTTGATCCGGTTCGCTAATGTCGAGGATGAAGCCATAACACTAACAATTAACAATACCATAATGAACGAAACTACACAAACAGAAGTGCAAACTCTTCCAGGTGCGGAAGCGGTGCAGCAGATGACGGCTGATGAGGTCAGGCGCCTTGTTGAGGCCGTCAGTAGTAACGGGGTAACAAGAAAGTTTATTGCCGAGGAAGCCGGGTATTCTGGTGCGGCGCTGTCGAGCTGGATGGCGGGCAGGTACACGAAAACCGGTGAGGACAAAACCTTTGAGGTTGCGCTTCGGTCGGCCTTAGAGCGGATTTTGCAGAAACGGTTTTTCTCCGGAAACAAGAGTGCCCGAAAGTTCCGCCGGGTGGCTACATCGGTCTCTGAAGCGGTGTTTTTGGCGGCAAAGACTTGCCAGAATCAAGGATTGATGGGGTTGCTTACCGGTGTTGGCGGTCGGGGAAAGACTACGGCTGCTGAAATGTATGCGGCATCGAATACCAACGTTATTTATGTACGAACCTCGCCATTTATGACCAGAAAGCAGCTGATGACGGCGATTTCAGTGCCTTGTGATGTGCAGGAAAAGAGTGCTTATGAGATGCTGGTGAAGATTTGCGAGAAGCTTCAGCAGGCAAAAAGTCTGGTCATTATAGATGAAGCTGAGAATTTGAGCCTTGATTTGCTCGATGCTGTGCGCCAAATAAATGACTGGGCGGGAGCCGGACTGCTCTTTATCGGGCAGGAGAACTTTTACACGATGCTTGCCCGTGCGAGGAAGTCGCATGAGTATTTGGTTGACCGTTTCAAGCTTCGGATGAGGGTTGCAGACCTCGGGTTGACTGATGTACAGTATCTGGTTACCACGGAGATTGCGAATTTGAACGGGCATGCTTCGGCATTTTTGAAAGCATGCGGTGGGTCTGCCCGATTCCTTGAGACCTTGACCTATAAGCTTTTACCAAGGCTGCAGGGTGGTGAAGTACTCTCTGACAGGATGATTTTTGAGACGGCGGAATCTGTAAGAATCTTTTAACCGGAGGGCTGAGCAATGATTGAAGGATTGATAGAGCAAGTGCAGAGCGATGCCTTGCGGGATAACAGCAGGATTGTGTATCTCAAGGCATTTATCGCCGGTAGTCCGGTTCTCGTTTGCCCTGCCTGCGGTAAGACGATGCATTTCATTAAGACGGTGAATGGGAAGTCGATGCCGTGCGAGATAGAGTTGAAGAGGGGTGACTTCAAGATGACGCTGGTTACTCATGGTGGCGTTACGGTGCGGCGTGCAGGGACTGAGTGGGTTGGCTATGAGCCTCATTTCGGGTATTGCGAAGGGTGGAAGAGGGGGGTGCGTTATGAACAATGCTAAACATGACATTGAGATGCCATGGAAGCGGATTTTGGATGACGCGATAACTGCACTTCTGGCAGAAAAGTGGGACGTGCGAGAGACGAAAGGATCTTACCGTGTGTGCGTTACTGGAAAACCTGATAGCGCTGCATCCTTGGCAGTGATCAAGAAAAGGGACGGTAGCGAAGAGCTGTGCGGAGCGATAGCTGATATGATAGCGATGGTTCCTGAAGCGATTGCCTGTGTACGTATGCTGATTGAGCAACAACCGAAAGAGTTATGCATCCCGCCAAGAGTGGCGGTTTTCCTGAATCGCGTTGAAAATATTGGAGGTGCGTTATGAAGTTGCAACCTCGATTGAAAGGTTCGGTTAAAGGGCTGATTGATGAGTTGATGGTATCGTTTCCTGTTGATCTCTATGATGCTCAGAGAATGCTTGCATCGGCCTTGCAGTCTCCGGCGGTTATTCGTCTGGTTAGGTCGTCGATCGAGCTTGAGCAGATGGAAGAGGGAATTGCGATCGAGTGGGATAATCATTTTAACCAGGAGGCGTTATGAATACTGATCATCACTCTTTTGCCGCCGTTGCGATTGTCTCAATTGCGAGGATAGCAATTGTGCTTGGCTGGATAGTACTGCTGTATCATAGTCCAAAGATTATGAGGATGGCTCATGAGTTGTTTGCTCCTCTTTTCCTTGAAATAAGAATATGGGCGATGCGACTGCTCATGAGCATTGGATTGAGCATTGTAAGGTTAAGCATTGTTATTGAAGGCATTGCTTACCGTTTGTGGCTGGTTGGAGTACGGAAACTACAGAAGGAAATTGACATAAAGGGAGGAGCACGATGACACGGACAAAACGAGCAAATATAAGGGCCACCACGATGATTGCTCAGCTGATGCCATCGGCTGCGGCGTGTGTTGAGATTGAGCTGACTGATAAGCAGAACGTTACCGGAGTGTCCTATTCGCCTAAAAAACGTAAGTGGCGAGCTTATTTGCATATCGGGAAGAAACAGGTTTACCACCAACTGTTTGACGAAAAGGCAGATGCGATAACTGGACGGTTGGCAGCTGAGGAAAAGTATATCGGAGATGGCGGTCTCAGGTTAGGTGGATATCCCCCGTTTGAGAGAAAGATCAAGCCGCCAAAGTATCGTGATCTCACCAGGACTCTTGAACACCTGGCGGCAAATGCTTCGGCAGTGCTGAGCATCAAGAGCAGGATGGTGATATCGGATGGAGGTAGTAAACGGACTAAAGAATCAGGGGTGAATCGTAAGAATCTTGGCCATGAGATAGGCAGAATGATTGCTGTTGTTGACCTGCTGGTAATGTCCGGGGATGTTGACGGCGGAGATATTGAAGAAGGGATGAAATCGAAAGTTGCATCACTGAAGGAGGGGTATTGAGATGAAAAAACGGAAATTTCTGATTGAACGGTATGATAAACCGGAAGGGTTTCGGTTGACCATCGATGCATCCAAAAACAAAAGCCCAAACTGTACAGCGGGATATTGGTCTCCGTCTTTATCTGCAATGTTACAATACCTTAACAGCATCCTTATGGGGAATGCAAAATCACTGGAACAGAGGGAGTTGAAGGTCACTGTGCTGTTTGATAAAGAAAAGGTTGAGAAGGTGACGGTGAAAGAGGTTTAAAGAAGTTGGATTCTGTTGTAGCTAAACTGGATATCAGCTAACCAATGATGTGAATCATCGGCTGAAACTTGAAATAGCAGTCTATGATGGTTCGAGTCCATCCAACAGAACAAAGAGCACGGTGAAGAAAAAAATAAGCCTGGGCAGTAAAACCGAAGACCGGACGGACCTGCGAAATATACTCCAGCTTCATGCTCTTTTTATTTTCTCATCACAATTAACCAGATAAAAATGATAGAGTCACAGATTAAATTGCCGGTATTGCCGCCGATGCTGATCAGGAGGATAAAGACGTTACAGGGATTGGCAGGGATATCTGAGGATAATTACCGGGCTTTGCTGGGTGGATATGGTGTTGAGAGTTGTAAAGAGCTTACCATTCTGGATGGCCGAAAAGTATGTGACTTATTGCAGAAGATTGTTGATGCGATTCCGGAGAAAGCGCAGTTTAAAAAGGCCAAGCCATACAGCGAGTTGCGTGGCCGATCGGCTGATATGGCCACTCCGAAACAACTCCGGATGCTGGAGGCGATGTGGATGAGTGTTTCCCGGCAGAAGAATCGGACAGATGCCTTACAGGCGTATCATCAGTTTCTGAAGAACAGGTTTAATCTGTTGACTCCGGAGTGGATTGAACGTGATAAAGTCAGTAAGATCAAACGGGCTCTTGATTCGATGATTGACCAGGCAAACAGGCAAATAGAATTCTCTCGCTGATAAGAAGGCTTTTCGGAATACTTCGATTATTTTACCACATCATAAATCAAAAACAGGAGTGTTATGAAACTCAAGATGTTTTTTGTTATCCTGATAATTGTGCTTATATCTTGGCCGTTATTCAATGTAAGGGCTGATAACGGTTTACCTGAACGAGCAAAGTCTATAGTCAGAAGATCATTAAAAGACCCGGAATCAGCCAGATTTAGAAATGTCCATGTTTGTAAAGGAAATATTGTTCGAGGGGAATTCAATGCAAAAAATGGTTATGGTGGGTATTCTGGGTATGAGAAGTTTTATGTTAAAATTGATAAAAAAGGGAATGACTTTTCATGTGAGAGCTCATTCTTAGAGAGTTTTGGGGCATATAAAAAAGCCTTATATGAGAGAAAATTATATCTGGGAGAGGATGCCACCCAACCTGGAGACTTAAAGAATTCTCCAGAATATAAGGAAAGGTTTATTGACGGTTGGTGAAGTCGTAGCTGGCCAATTATTGATACACAAGCCCCGTAAAACCGGGGCTTGTGTCGTTAAATGGCTGATGTTCGCGAAATCTGTTTCGTAAACATTTATAGTTTAACGGATTGTTAAAAAAGGGTTTGCTGTCCTTTTGAAATGGGGAGTGTTAGGCGGTGGCGGATGGTGCGCATGCTGCAGCCAAGTTCCCGGCTGAGTTCACGAATGCTTTTCTTGCCATACCATTCGGTGATGTATGCCTGTTTGGTATCCGGTTTGATGCGGATGTAGATATCTTGCCCTCCAAAGTTCTCCTGGACGGATTTTGCAACCTGGTCGCCGAACTCGGCGGCTAAAAAGTCGAGCAGTTCGTTATTGTAGTGCATAGAATTGTAAGGAGTGATGCTTAACCTTACAAATTCCTTTTGATTCCTGCAATAATTATGTCTGTAATTTCTGGAATGTCTTCTTCCTGGACTCCCCAGACGGGCCGTGCAGGGAAGTTTGCCCGTGTGCGGCCTTCTTCGAATTGGTGGTACTTGAGGTATCCGACACTGGTCAGATAAAGATATCCACCAGAAACTTCATAATCCAGACTCTGGCGCAAAGTGCCACGGCCAATGAGTATCCCACTGTTTTTTTTGTATTTCTTGATTTTTGCGGCGACAGTGCTTGCTGCAAGAGGTTTGTATGGTGATGGCCTGCCCCCGGCATCTATGGTTTTAACGGCGCTGCCAACAAGGATTGTCCCTATTTCCGAAAGAGTTTGCGTTTCTGTCAGTGCGGTTTGTATGTTGTCCGGGATATTGCCGAGCCTTGCCCTGGCTTCTTCAATGCCGATGACGTTTATGGTAATGAAGTCTTTGTAGGCCATTATGTAAATGCCTCCTGCATTTTATCGTAATATTTCCGGGTTTCTTTCATCGCTTCTTCCGGCGTGAGATGCCGGTCCTTGATCGATAGTTGCTTGTCGACGGGCAAGAGCAGAAAAAGGCGCCGCTTTAAGTTTTTGCTCATATCATTCCAGAACCCCCATGTTGCAGCCTGGATGATATCGGTATCGAGCAGCCTGACCGGCGAGGTTTTGAATTTGATGGTTTCGGCTGCAAAGCGTTTTCCTATCATCTCGGAATGCACCTTGCTGTAAGTTTGCCAGGCTTCATCGTGACTCGGCAGTGGCTGGTATCGGTGGCCGCTGCAGTAGGTTGTCTGTTTACATGCTTTCAGCCATTCCTGAAGCTCCGCCTGAGTGATTCCTCCTTGATAAAGAGTTTCAGGGATTCCAGCAAAAGCAATATCACCAGAATACTTTTTGCCTTTTATCCTCTCGATCTCCTGCAAAGCAGTAATAATATCAGAGGGTTTTGCTTTTGTCAGGTATTTTGTAGCTTCAATACCGGCTTCTTTCTCATTGGTTTTACCAAGGGTTTCAACGGCGATGTATCGAACGTCTTCAGCTTTGATTTTGAGCATCAGAGCCGTCATTTCATCCTGCTTGTGACTTCTTTCTCGGAATATTTCTGTATGGTCAGCCATTTAGGTTACTGGTTTGGTGGTATTATGGTTTCTGTCTTTTTCTTTGCTCTCCGCTTCTTTCCGGGTATAATCTCTACTGGTGCAGATTCGGTTGCATCCTGCAGAGCTTGATCGGCTGCCAGTTGATCAGCTGCGGTGGCGAGTTCACCTAATTGAGTTTCAACTTCAGCAAGCTTTTCGGTAATGAGTGTCAAAGATTCAACGGAAAGTTCTCCCAGTTTCACCTGGAGCCAGTCCGCGAAGTTTCCGATTTTATCGCCGATGAATTCAGCGTTTGCAAGATTTGACCGCATTTCCGGAGTAATTACATCAGGTACTTTGATGCCTCTTGTATCTGCTTGTCGCAGGCTTATAGGGATAGCCCTGCACCGACAATTAAAGCCAAGAGGCGGATAATATTCACTGTCGCTTGCAAGGAAGATTTTGCCATCGAGCAAGCGATGGCTTTCACGTACTCGCTCATCGTGCGCTGTGGTGTATTGCCAGTACGGGAAGCTGTCTGAGACTGTCTGCAGCTTTGCGAACTGACCGGCTCCATAGGCCATTGCCGTTTCGTTCCGGTAAATGGTTTCAGCCTTGAAGGAGTTAAGCTTGGTGACACCATGCTGATCAAACACCTGGTCAACTGTTTTCCGCCACTCTTCGAAACTGTTACCGTTTGCCAGGGAGTTGCTGAGGCTCTCTTTGACTGCTTGTGATAATTCATCGTCAGTAATGACTGCGCTGCAGAAGGCTTTGAACTGGTGGAAGGCTGCTGCGTCTTTGTTGCCGAATCGGAGGGTGATGTTTTTGGCTTCAAAGGTCGTGCCTTCGGATTTACTCAGCCAGTAATTAACGCTCGCAGCGCCTTTACTCCATGCGTCGTTTAACGCCTGTTCAATGGCTGTTGACCAGGCATTGATAAATGATTTATCGGGCTTCGGGTTGAGGAGCTTTGACTCGCTCTCTGTCAGTACTTTTTTTTTAAACCTTCAACGGCATTGAAGAGAGGCTGCATATTGTAGCCGCTTTCGAATGTCTGCACAGGTGCCTGGGAAATAGCGGGATCCTCGAAGTCACCTTCTTCATACCCTCGTTTTGCAAGCAACTGCGGACTAGGCTTCCTGCCTGTTACAGTCCCGTAAATCTGATCAATCTCCGCCTGCTCTTTGTCGCTCTTCGGTGCCTTGTAGAGATAAAAGGCAACCTCTTCGGATGTATCACCGGGGAAGTTGTTTACCTCATCCATCCACTTGATGGCCTGGTTGAGGGCGTTTTCAGGCAACTCTTTTCCACTTTCGATAGCATCATCAGTAATGTCCATACCGGTTTTACTGCTGGCATAGGCGCCTGATCCAGTCACGGAGGTTGAAAGGTCACTGCCCAGCCAGAGAACGTTCAAGGTGCTTCGGCACGACTTCTTGAAGGTTTCATAGGAATTGCTGGTACTCGTCCTGCCTTTATTTTCATTCTTCTCGATGCGTGTACCTTCCTCTATAACGGCGACGGCAGCATTACGCAGCTGGCGAAGAGCAAGTTCAACTTTGTCTTTATAGTCGTTGGTGCTCCCAGGTGGTACCCATCCCATCCAGTGATCACGGCCATCATCTTCGAGGAAAGAAAGATGATACTCGAAGTTTGCGGCTAAACCTTTACTGTACCAGTAGGCTTCATCAAGCAGGCCGTTACCATAAGGGTTTTTGTAGCTTGCCTCGTGCTGGACAACGATGAACTTCCGTGGATAAACCTCGTTCACAAGCACTCCTTCGGGCTTATTCCTTGTAATCAGGAGCAGCTCGTTTGCATAGTTGAACCGGAACCATTCGCGTGGTTTTTCGACCAGGTCAGTTATGACGCTGTAACTGCCAAATTTTTCCCAGGTGGCTTCGAGGATGGTGAACCCGAAATCTCTTGCACTGAGAGCAGCTGGAATGATGCAGTTCAGGTTCATGTCCCTGCAGACACTCTTAATGAAGGAGGCCCGTTCACCTCGTTGCGTTACTCTTGATACATCCCAGTCAAGCTTTTTGACGCCATCCCGGTACCGTCTTGATACTGCAGCCACATCGGGTTGCTTGAGTGTTGTCTCAAATACTTCGATGGTATTGCAGATATTCTTGAGCACCTTGCTTGGATGCGGCAGGAGCTTTGTGACCTGGAGCAACCCTTCGACATACGATCGGATAGCTATTTCATCCTGGATAACTTTTGGTGTGCTGATATTAGTTGGCATATGTTCTCATTGAATGTGCTCTGAAATCGTTGTCGTATCCTTCAAGCAGAGCTTCCATGCGCTCTTTGCGGTCAGGTAATGTGCTATTTGTCTTGATGGCGTCCGGTATGTCGGTAGCTGCATTGCCGGTGGCGTGATAGGCCAGAGAAATGGCGGTATAGTAATCACCGTGTGAATTCGGGTCGGTATCGTTCACCTTGGCCACGTACCGAACATTTCCGGCATCGGTAGTTTCTTTCCGGATGCTGTGAAAATCGTCTCTCACAGTATCGCTGACAGGGATTATGAGTATGCGGTCAGTCAGTGCCTGGTAAACGGCATACGCTATCTTTTCTTTGAGGACAAGGTTAAAATCGATCTTTTCGACCAGGTACGGACCGAAATCCTGCTGCAGGCGTTCAACGGTTTCACGGCCCATACCACGGTTATCGACACAGGACCTTCGAAACCGGTTGGTTCTGATCCAGATGCGGGCACAATCCTGCTGGATCTGGAATCGCATTTGTTCGAGAGCTGCGAGTGCCCTGATAAATTTTATTCCTGCAACGTCCTCAATCAGGCAAAGTACCGTGTAATTGACATCACGGCCAATGTCCATACCGATATAGAAGTTTCCACGACCTTCAATTTTTATCCTGAAGGCGATTTTCTCAAACCATAGTTGAGCTTCCAGTTCTTGCTCTTTCCCGCTGAACTTCTGGATATCGTCATAAAGGATATCATCCATTTCGCAGGAGATAAGGAGATCGTAAGAGAAGAAAGCGCCTGCTTCATCTTCAGGGATACAACAGTACTCCTGCTTCCACCGGCGTTGACCTTCTTCACGTTCGAGGTTCTGAAGCCACTCCTGGCGTTCCTGTTCGCTGAACGGTCGTTTATAGATTTTCTCCAGGAGGCCATCAGCTACAGCCCGCTGAATCGGTATCGAGATGAGGTTCCAGTCCGCTCCAAGGTCGCCTTTCTTGAACTTCTTGATCAACTTGTTGAACTCGGAGTTAATGCCCTTGTGTGTGCTGATAAAAGAGAATGGAAACCGCCACATACGGGAAGGAAGGATAGCATCGAGCATTTCCGGCTGCTGCTTGTGGATAGCAAACTCATCGGCGATTTTATAGCCTCGCCATCCCCTCATAGCGTCAGCATTACTGGAAAGAGCCGTCACTTCCATTTTGTTCGGAAAGCGAATGTTATAGGTGTTGACGGTCACTTCTTCTTCTGTTGTGGAGTTGAAGACCTTGATTTCGTCTTCGTAGGTGGCGTCAATGGTGCTCTTGATCAGCCTGTCGAGCTTACCCCAGGCAGAACAATCCTGTATAAATTGTTTAGCAAGGATTCTTGTTTTGGTAGCGAAGAATGTCGGGAACCTGCCTTCCTTGCCTGTCCATTTGTAAGCCTTATAAGCAAATGCCCAGCTCAGGCCCTCCTGCCGTCCTTTCTCCACCAGCTGTGCGATGTGCTCATCACGGATAACATCGATCTGGTAAGGCATAAAAACCTTTTCCTCGATAATGGTGGCGGTGTGAGGGAGTGCCTCTGGATGTATGGCTTTTTTAACCAAGGCCGAGTTGCATTAAGGTTTTCTGCATTTCCTGCATAACGTCTTCATAACGGGTCGCGGTTTTTGCTTTGTCTGCTTCGTCCTGTTTTGCCGGTGCTGATGATTCTTCATAGTTTTGCAGCTTGAGCAGTAACGGAGCCATTTTGCTAATAAAGAAGAGTTGTGACTGACTTGGTACTTCGCCATTTTCTACGCTTTCGATGGCTTTGTCAGTAAGCGTCTGTACAAGTTTGTACAGCTTCTCGCTGGTCTTGCTGGTTGCTTCTACGTAGTTGCCCCGGCGTTCTGCCCAATTCCCTTCGGTTGCCCAGTATCGGATGGTCCGCTCAGCAACCCCAAGGCGCTCTGCGATATCGGTCTGACCGAGATGTTCCTGCACATACAGCCGTTCGGCTTCGCTGTAGAGCTCTGCTTTTTTAGCCATACAGCTCTTCGTGCAGATCGTTGGCTTGTTTTTTTACTCTACGCAGGTCATTGACGTATGATTTTAAGTCCATTGCCGCCTGATGGATACTTTCGACATCAAGCGTTGACAGGTCGCTCTTGTTATAGGTTTTCAGCTCAATGGCAATGATGGCATTGGCTGCCTTGGCATCGAGGGCAGTGATTTTTTGACGCAGCTGTTCAAGCTGACCAAGTTTTAGGTCACGAATCTGACTCATTCTTTATGGTTCTGATGTTCGAGAAGTGATCTGAAATGTTCAAAGCACGGGTTTTTTGTATGATCGTCGTGCTTAATGAAGAGGTCACGAAATGCCTGGTCGTAGTGTATCTGCATTTGCTTTATCCGTTCGACCAGCTGGGTGATGGCGTGGATCTGCTCTCTACTGTCTCTCATGACGTCGGTCAGTATTGAGAAATTCTTTTCGATTAAACTGGTAAGCATCAGTTTATCCCCGGCGTCTTTTTGTTCTCTGAGCTTGAACTCTTCCGTCCAATGGAGTTGCTCGGTCTTAATCCAGTGCCTTGTTACTGCCGAGAAAATGATAAGCGCTCCGAACAGCAGTACTGCAATACCGAGTTGTAAAGCAAGTTCGACGAATCCTTGACTCCCTATTTCTGTCATAATGTTGGGTTATGCGATTTTGATACTCCCTCAAAGTAGCCTTGATTTCCGGCAGGGTTCTATAGATCGTTTTCCCTGCAAGTTTTCCTGGAAATGGCGCATGAAAGATTTGCCGATTACGCTGCATAAGTTGCAGGTAATTATAGGAGCATTCACGTCGCGGCATCTCCACCGCAATGAGTCTTTATCACCAATTGAATCACCGATGAATGGACTTTAAACGCCACAAAATATTTGCCTCAGGGGTGCATAAGAAAGAAACAACCAAGGAGAAGTTCTGGCCGAAAGAGAAGGTGCTTGGTGTCTTTGAATCAACCAAGGCGAACAGCCCGCTGAAAATCCCTTATACCTACCGCCATCCGAAGAATAACCTTCCAGTGCTTGGCTATGCTGATCGCGAAAGTATCCAGGTGTTTGAAGAAGGCGGTCGGACATACTTGACTGCTCAGCCGCTTGACTTTGCAAAAGAATGGATTGCCAGTTTGAAAAATGCTGGATGCGACAAGGTTTCGGTCGGGATAGGTAAGCTCGGTGAGATCGTACACATAGGCTTCACTGATAACCCTGCTGTGAGCGGACTTGGAGTGGCATTTGAAGCATCGGATAACGTCCCGGCAGTCTATACCGAAGAGGTTGAATTTGAGGCATCAGATCTTGGGAATCCGGTAGAGGGTTTTGATGTCAGCTGGAAATGGATGTTGCAGGGCTGGATGCGAGATGTTGCCGGACTGTTCCAGCGTATGCGTGACAAGGAAATCGAAGCGAACGGCATCGAAGCCGCTGATAAGTTCCTCCCATCGTATGTGATGGACTTCCTTAAACTTGACCTTCCGGCAGATCCGCCTGACCTTCCGGCAGATCCGCCGAAAGATGCAGTTCCATACACTACCACTAACAAATTCGAATCGGATATGACAGTTGAACAACAGGAGGAGCTGGAAAGACTCCGGACAGAAAACGCAACACTGCTGCAGCAGCAGAGTGAAGCAGCTGCAGGACTTGTGCAGGCTGAAATTCTTGGTTTTTGCTCAGAACATCGAGCAGTTGTTACTCCAAAAATTAAAGACCAGATCGTTGCTATCCTGAGTGACCTCTACGGTGCACAGCCAGTGCAGTTTGAAGTTGATGGCACAAAGGTCTCGAAGACAAGCTTTGATATGCTGAAAGAGCTGATAGCTGGAGCAAAGCCTCAGTTGGTGTTCGAGGAGGTGGCCACAAAAGAAAAAGCTGCTGAAGGAGACGCGCCGGATGGTGATCCAGTACAAGCTGCCTTGACTGCGCAGTTTGAAGCAGCTCAGGGATCGAAATAAGGATTTATCAATCAAAACTCTTTACGGATATGTATTTACATCAAATATCGGGAGGTGATGAAGTCACCAGGATGGTCGTTGAAGAGGTACGCAGGAATGCCCCTCTGCTTGACGTCATCCAATTTTTTGTTGAACCGGGTGGTGCAGCCAGTCTGCGTAAAGATGCCGACATCAACACTGCCGCAGCGTTCAGGGCTATTGGTTCTGATTATGGTACTAATGACGTCGCTCCGGTTTATGCGGCTTTTGCGCTTAAAATCTTCGGTAAAACGCTCAGGGTTGACCGGGCTTTTGAAGATCGAGGGAGTGATATCCCTTCAGAGTTTAAACGCCAGCTGAAAGCTTTTGCCCGAACCCTTGGGAAAAACCTTCAGACCTACCTGCTGACCGGCGACCATACGGTTTCTGCGTTGCAGTTTGACGGGATGAAAAAAGCTATTGCAGGTCTCAATGCTACACAAACATTAACCAATCTTGGCGATAATGGGCTTCAGATTGTTGCCGGTACAGATAACACAGCCAAGAAAAGCCATCAGCAGTTTATCGAGGCGCTGAATGACCTGATAGCTGCTATAGATGGCGGTGCATCTGCTTTGGTGTTCAACTCCAAAATATGGAGCAGGCTTTCAACGGTTGCTCGTGATAATGTCAGTACCACGACAGATGAGTTTGGTCGTCAGATCGATCACTTCAATGGAGTTCCGATTATCCCTGCAGGCTTTAAGTATGATGGATCGGATAACCTGCCCTTAACGGAAACAAAGGGAACATCGTCTGATACTACCACGATCTACGCTCTCCGCTCCGAAGAGGCTGCTTACTGGAGTTTGATGACAACTCGCAGTGGACTCAAGGTATATGACATGAAGCTGGTTGGAAACTTCTATGAGCAAACTATTGAGCTGCAGGCTGACAGTGGTGAGGCGTTCAATGGTCGTGCTCTTGCCTGTTTACCAGGCGTGAGACTGGGTTGATGTTGTACGTCGACTTGACATATTTGCAGGGAGTTATTCCCCTGCAGAAGATTATCGAGTGTTGTGACGATTATGGAGTTGGTACACTCGACACAGCCGCGACAGCAAACTTGACGGCGTGCAATGTTGCTGCGGTCTCGGATATCCACCTATACTGCAGGGGCCTTTATACTCTGCCTTTCAGTCCGGTGCCGGATGATATCAAAGAACTGACTGCTCAGCTGATGAAATGCCACCTGTATTTCCGAAGAGCTGCAGAAACTGTTCCGGATGCGATAACCCAGCTGTACAAACGCCAGCAGGAAAAGCTGAAAGCAATAACCGCGAACACGTTCCGGATTGACTCAGGAACAGATACGATTGCTGTAGCACAGGGACCAAGGGTGAATTATACGAGGCACAGGTTTCCCCAAGGATTTACGGGAGGGTTACTGGATGATGATTACCCTCGAATCGGCATTGAACAGGAAACGCAGCAAACAGGCCAGGAGGAGACTTTGTGATTGATATGCGTCACAATGTAAGGGCCTATAGGAGTTTTCGCCTGCTTAAGTATCATTTAACGCTATTTAACGGTGTTCTGATACGTGAACGCTATGTAAAAGAGAAATGAAAGCATTTATCCCTTTATCAACCTGGGTTTTTGATACGATCAAAGAATTTGAAGGCCTCCGACTTACGCCATACTTATGCCCTGCAGGAAAATGGACGGTAGGGTGGGGTCACACAAAAAACGTTGACCCCAAAAAGGCTATTACTGAAGTTGAAGCTGAACGATTGCTGCAAGAAGATCTTTCTTTTGTCGCTGTGCATGTGATGAAACTTGTCACTAGTGAAATTACTCAGGGAATGTTTGATGCGCTTGTTGATTTTGCCTTTAACGTCGGACTTGATGAGGATCACGATAACAGAGCAGAAGGTCTTGGAGATTCTACTCTCTTGAGGCTGGTCAATGAAGGCCGATTCGATGATGCGGCGAAAGAGTTCCATAAATGGGAAGGTGCGCATGTTAACGGGAAATTGGTGAAGCTCGTTGGTTTAGTGAATAGGAGAGAAAAAGAGAGGCTAAGGTTCTTGTCAAAGGAGATATTGTAAATGATACCTATAATCGATGGGATTATAAATCTTGCCACTGGATGGATAAACGGGAAGCAGGAAAAGCAAAAGCTTGACCTTGAGCTTCAGCTCGAGCAGATGCGTATTGATGCGAAAAAAGAGAGTGCGCCTGATGACTATGATATGGAGGCGATGAAGAACCAGGAGCACAGCTGGAAGGATGAATATCTCTTATGGGTTTTTACGATTCCGTTTGTCTTGTCGTTTGTACCACAGACACAGGAGGCTGTTGTAAAAGGGTGGCATTATATTGCGCTGGCACCATGGTGGTATCCGTCTCTACTCATTGGTATCACTGCTTCAGTCTATGGGCTTCGCTGGTATTTCGGAGACAAGAAGTTTAACTATTTCACAAGTAAGGATTTGCCAACGGACTTAACCACTGAGGCAAAATGAAAAAATTTATACTCTTTACCACTCTATTGTTGACAGCAACTTTATCAGGTTGCACAACGGTGAAAAGCAGTTCCGTTACAACGAAAACGAAAACTGAGGCTACTCCTCAGACAGTACAAGAAAAGCTGCAACTCGCTTATGTTACCGGGTACGGAGCTGCAGCACTTCTTCAGCAGCTCAACTATGATGCACTTACAGCTAAGCCACCTCTTATAACCACAGCACAAGGGAAAACAATAAGAGATGCAGTTGTAAAGGCTCAAGCGCTTCTTGATATCGCATACCCGTTAATTAAGAAGGACCCTGTTGTAGCTCAGCTTACATTTTCCCAGGCATCAGAGGCGATTCAACCTGCTGATTCTTTGCTAACAAAAATTGGACTGAAAAAATGATTGATCTTGTGATGGTATCGCTCCTTGAGGAGCTCTTAAAGGCAGGACTTACGGCTGTTGGAGCTAAACAGAACCTCATAAATTTATCCGAGACGGTTGGGAAATTAATCGTCGATGCTGATGCCTCAATTGCGTCGATAATCGATCATGCTAAATCTGCTCAAGCCGGAACGTTGACTGATGCTGAGGCAGCTGCGATGAAGGGTAACCTTAACTTATTAACTCAAAAGGTTGATGCTGTTTTAGCGGGACAGATTGACTCACCAGTATCACAGTTACAAATTCGATAGCAATGAAAACAGTGGTATTGTTTACTTCCCGGGTGCTTGAAGCTGGAGCAACATCAACGGGAGTACTGGTAGATGTAAATGCTCTTGGTGCATCAGGTGATTTCGGTCTTGAAGTTGATTCAGATGCTGCTGTGGTGATCAGTTATAAAGCAAGTGCGGTCCTCGATACTCCAGCCAAGGTCGATGGCGGAGGAATACTCCTTACCCATGACGGCAGTGGTCGCAAATGTTACTGGCCAGCTATTGGGCCATTCGCGAAAATTTGGATTTATGCAACTGCTCCAGCAGGATCTGCTGCGACGGTTACAGCAACTTTAAACGTTTATTGATATGCCTTGGCCTGACAGGAAAGTAATGAATGATATAGCAGGACTCAATGCAAGGATATCAGTAATCGAGACGATATCACAGTCAGAAGATTACTTCGGATTTGCATACAACACCTATTCGGATGTATTCACCCGCCTCGGAAAGTCGCAGGGTATTCCGACTGGCGTTTTTTGTCCGCGATGGGTATCTCCCATAATCTCCAGGTTGAGGATGGTCACTTTGAAAGATAATGGAGCGGTAACAAAAGAGATATCCTGGATTGATAAAACGAAGTACACTGACGGCACCACTGTACCTTTAAGTGGTACTGATGGCCAGGTGATGGTCGAGTACCTCCCTTCGTACGTTAAGGTCGGCACATGGGGAAACTGGGTTTACGTGATGCTCTCTCATTTGCCTCTTGAAGGGTTTACACTGCACCCTCTCTTTACTGGTATAAGTGCAGTTTACCAAGCGACATTTGAGGCGTCAGTCTATAACAGCGGATCTGGAAATAAGCTTTACAGTATCGCTAAAAGTCCAGCTGATGGGGTATCTGATGTATATCCAGTAACTGAGCGTTCTGGTGCGTGGGGGCTAACAGGGACTAATGCGTCACAGATGGATGCTCTTGCTGCCGCTCGTGGATCTAGCTGGCAGATACAGGACTTCCTGACAGCACAATATCAGCGACTGTTGATGCTCGCAATATTTGCTAGCTACGATATACCTGCCATTGTTGGTGCTGGACGTATCAATCTTTCCGGAGGTGCTTGGGTAAACGGAAGCTATATCGGTAAGTGCGGTTTAGGCCTTGCGGCTTACGACTATTACGGAGCTGTCCAGGTCGGTACAACTGGAGGCTATGCGACAGATTATTCCTTTGTGCTTGGTATTGAGAATCCTTGGGGGAATGTATGGGAAAGAGTTACTGCACTTATCAGCGATCACGATTATTACTATAAGCCTCAACCGCCTTACGATTATACAACGATAGCTGGATGGACAAGGTTACAGACCGAATTGGGTGTAAATATTACTCTTCCGTCCAGTGACGGATTTGGAGGAATACCGTTTTCCGGGTTGGGTATTGTGTTGCCCTCTACAGTGACGGGTAGCTCATCAGCAAAAATGAGGGATTATTACTACCAAGCCGCTGGCCTGCGGGTGTTGCTGGTGGGCGGTTATTCGGAGCACGGCTCGGCTGCGGGTCCGTTCTGTTGGGTTGCGAGTTACGCGGCATCGGATGCGAGGGCGAGTATCGGCGGGCGCCTCTGCTTCAAAAAAGCTGCGTAGCAGCTCGTTGTGCGTTGCGGTTTTGTTCTTTGGGATAAAAGGGATTGTAGTGTGCCTGCAGGTGTTGCTGGTAGGCGGTAATTCGAATAACGGAACGAATGCGGGTCCGTTCTATTGGAATGCGAATAACACGGCATCGGATACGAATACGAATATCGGCAGGCGCCTCTGCTTCAGAATTGTTCTTGTTCCTGGTGTCCTTGCCTCTTGGCAAAAAAGGAAGATGGCTCACTGTTATGCTGGTAGATAAAACGAAAGCTTAAGGGCCAACAATGAAGCGGTTCGGAGGGTTATGGGAGAGGATATGTTCTTTGGAAAATATTGAGTTTGCGCATCGTCTAGCACGAAAAGGTAAGGCTCATTATACAGAAGTGAAGATGGTTGATAGGGATCCTGATAAGTATTTCATGATGATTCGGAAAATGCTGATTGAAAAATCATTTATCAATTCTCCTTACGTCGTAATGATGAGAACCGATGGATTGAAAGAGCGTGAAATATGGAAACTGCCATATTTCCCTGATAGAATCATTCACCATTGTATCGTGAATATTCTGGAGCCGATATGGATACGGGGATTTATTCGTGATACCTATTCGTCGTTACCGGGCAGAGGTGTACATGATGGTGTTAAGCGACTCCGGAGAGCACTAACCTCAGTTGACGCAACAAAGTACTGTTTAAAGCTGGATGTCAGGAAGTTTTATCGATCAATTGACCATGGTGAGCTTAAGTCACTGATTCGGAGGAAAATAAAAGATATGGATGTGCTCTGGCTGCTCGACCTCATTATTGACAGTGCGCCTGGTGTGCCGATCGGAAATTATTCGAGCCAGTACTTTGCTAACGTTTATCTCTCGGATTTTGACCATTGGATTAAAGAGACGTTGAGGGTTCGGTATTACTTCCGGTACTGCGATGATCTTGTGTTGCTTGGGAAGACCAAAGAGGAGCTTCATCGGATACGGGTTGATATCAACAGGTATCTTTCCGAGCAATTGAAGCTTGATGTAAAGAAAAACTGGCAGGTATTCCCTGTGGATGCAAGAGGGATTGATTTTCTCGGATACCGGTTTTTCCATAGGTTCACACTGGTACGGAAATCTATTGTGCAGAGATTTAAAGAGCAGGTTAAGAAATCTGAAGAGAGAAGTTTGGCGGCATATAACGGGTGGTTCGTTTGGGCGGATACCTACAATTTAAGGAAACAGTATGGTTGGGTATAGTGCAGTAGCTCCTGATGCGTTTGTGGAGTGTAATGGGAAATGGCAGTTCCGTTACAATATCACGGAAATTGCGGCTACAAAAGACACGCCTGAAATCTGGCAGTACGATTTTGTTGAGGTTCCGGATCTCGATCGATCAAGGTTGATTGATGCGTTGATCACTGCTCGATACAGTTATGCATCGCAACTTGGGAAATTGGCTTTATCCAGGACATCAGCTGAATGGACTGAGTATAACACGTTTCGCCTGGGATGCTATGCATCTGTAGATGGAGCCCTTGCAGAGAGGTGAAACGATTTGCTGATTTTGCGGATGCCCCATCGGTGCTTGATGGCGATAAGATAAAACTGGATGACCTGATCAATCGTGAAGTGACCGTAATAGGCTCTCGAATTACCGAGAGCAAGTTTGGGAAGAACAAAAGCGGAAAATGTCTGACCCTGCAGATAGAAATTGATGGTGTTCATAAGGTAGTGTTTACGGGAAGCGATGTATTGATTGGCCAGATGGAAAAGTATGGCGACGAGATCCCGTTTATAGCAGTGATAAAAAAGGTTGAAAGGTTTTACACGTTGAGTTAATAGAAGTAAAAGTAGTGCTTTAATGGAGTTGGATTCGTTGCATTTCGGGGATTGTTTTGATGTGTTTGAGTTTATCGAGGATCGAAGTATTGATATGGTGTTGTGTGATCTCCCTTATGGAATAACCGCTTGTAATTGGGATGTTGAGCTTGATCTCGAAAAGTTGTGGAAAGAGTATCAAAGAATGCTAAAGACGGGTGGCGTTGTTGTACTGACTGCAACTCAACCCTTCGAAACAAAACTGATCAACAGTAACCGGAAGTGGTTCAGGTATAAGTGGGTTTGGAAGAAGTCGAGAGCAGTGGGATTTTTGAATGCTAACAAGATGCCGCTCAGGATCCATGAGGATATACTGGTATTTGCAAAAGGAAGGACAAAGTATAACCCTCAGTTTGAGCCAGGATCACCATACATCACGAAACGACGGAATACGGGGAAGCCTGGAATATATCGGGAAGTGAAACGGTGTGAGACGGTGAACCCAGGGAGAAGGTTTCCAAAAGACCTGGTTGAGTTTTCGAACACCTGTGAGAAAGTGATTCATAGCACGCAAAAGCCTTTAGCGTTATTTGAATACCTGATCAAGACCTATACTGATATCGGTGATGTTGTCCTGGACAATACGGCAGGAAGTGGAACTTCAGCCATTGCGGCAATAAACACTGATCGGAGATATATCTGTATCGAGAAGGATATGATGAATTATTTGAACTGTGTGGACCGGCTCAAGGAACATAAAACAGCGTTATGCAAAGTGTAATAGATGATATCGAAGGTGCACTTAAGTCGCGTCTTCAGGAGGAAATAACTGGTTTACCGGCACTGGTTAAGACCCTTCAGAAGCCTGATGGCACTACTGTTGATGTGCCTGTAAAGGTTGAGTCTTATCCACGGCAGCCATCTGAACAGCTTCTTGTTACGCTTGCGACGAGTGGTGCTCTTGTTGTACGGTACACTGGATCAAAATATTCAAGAAAGCGAGAGGTTTGTGGAATTACGGTGCAGGATCGGACTATGGGGTATGAAGTACTTGTATTCTCTGATTCACTTCTTGCAAGAGATACGGGCGCAGGAATTTATGAGTTGCTGGATCTTGCTGCATTACGACTCATTGGATTTCTTCCGGACGGTTGTGTTGATGGCGTTGAGCTTGAACGTGATGATTATGTCGAAGAGCGTAAAGGAGCATGGACATATGGGATCTTGCTTAGCGTGAAAACGCAAACAAGGAGAGTTGCCTGATGCATGTGAAAACACAAATACTCAATCGGGTTGTGACACTCTTGACTGGGTTGGATACAACGGGAAATAATGTTTTCCAGGCAACTGAGCATCCTGAAACTCCGGATACAATGCCAGGTATAACGATCTCTTTTGGTGCTGAAGGTAATATTGGAGGCAGTTTACGGGCAACAGAAAAATCGCTAGCGTTGAAAATAGGAATCACTGTTAAGGGTGATGATCATGTTGTTATTAACCAGGTACACTCTGAAGTTGAGTCTGCTTTATATGGTGATTTTGTAAACGGAGGTTATTTGAACGGTCTGGCGACAAACCTCATCTACAGTGTATCAAGGCGGACGCACAATGAAAAAGCAGCATTAAAACATACAGTGCTTGACGTAGAATATAAAGTAGAATATCAAACGGAGGATGGTAATGCGGATGAATCAGTCTGAAAATGGAGAGGTGTTCATTGATATTGTGAGCCCTCAAGGTGACGAAAGGGCTACTGTTGACTGGGTGGCTAAAGAGCTGCTTAAACAGGGCTGGGTTCTGAAGGAAAATAAAAACATCGAAAAACCAATAATCAAACAGGAGACACAGGATGGCAAGGAAAACAGTTAATCAGGCTGATGTCTATATCGGTACCAGTCCAGTTTTGCATATCAATACAGTAACCTTTACCATTCCGCCACGGCCTCCGGTGCTATCAGATGAGTTGCATTTGTTAGAGCCTGATGTGATTGCTACGGGAGGTGCCTCAGCTCCGCGGGATCTTGCCATTGATGTTGCCATAGATTCGACAGACACCAATGGCCAAGTCGCTATGGATACCGCTTTTGCTGCAGGAACACTCATTTCTGCCGTTAAATTTTATCCGGACGGCAAGACCACTGGTGCAATTGAATGGACGGGCTCGGCTTATGTTACCGATGTTCCGAATCAGGGTGCACCAGCTAAAAACAAGACACAGACAGGTACTTATAAACTGGTTTATGCTTCGACTCCGACAAAGGGGACGGCAACATAAGAGCGTAATACATAGGGTATTTTTTCATCATTTAACAACCGTTTAACAGTATTTATTATGGGTTTTATTGACCAACTCAGGGTGATTGACACAGCTCTTGTCAAGAACAAGCAGTCACATTATGTCCAGGCATGGGATAAGACAATTTACTTTGTGCCATTGTCACCGAATGAAACGAATAAGGTGGTTACACAGGGGAGTTCAGGAGAGTCCAATGCTGCGATGTGGACCCGGTATGTCATTATGAAGGCTCTTGACAGTGATGGAGCAAGGCTGTTCTCAAATGATGATTTCCAGGCGTTGCTGGAGTTCCATTTCCAGAATGAGGTAGAGGAGCTCTACAATAAGATGAAGGCGATTAAAACGGTTGATGAGGCTAAGCAGGATTTTACGACGATCCCGAGCTGATGAGCTGGTTTGACCTTGCCGAGATGCTCGGGATGTCGAAAGCCCGAACGGAGGTCGAGGTCAGCTATGAAGAGATGAATTACTGGAGGGCTCGGGCGATAATTAAAAACGAGAAAGAGGAAGAGTAATGGCTTTGACAATAGAGGAGATCAAACTTAGAGTTGCTATTCAAACCGGAGAGTCTGACCTCTCCGGGGTGCAGCAGCTTGATGAGAGCCTCGGGCGTGCCGGTCAAACGGTTGCGGCTACGGAAAGTTCCTTAAACTCTCTTGGAAAAGAACTCGCTCAGGTACACTCCAAGTTTGCCGACTTACATGTAGGGACAGAGGCTTTCGATGCCTTGAAGGCGAAATCGCAGGATCTCCAGGCGCAGATTCACCAGCTCAGTGGCGCTTCGGAAAAAATGATTGCCCCCGCTGCTATAACGAATAGTCGGGCACTTAATGGCGCGATGATTGACTTAGGTCGAGTCATACAGGATATGCCGTATGGTATGCAGGGTATAGCTAATAACCTGCAGCAGCTACCTGGTTCAATGGGACGGTTGAGGGAAGAAGCAGATGCCACCGGTACATCAATGTCTAAGCTCCTCTTGCAGGGGTTAATGAGTCCTGCAGGTGTTGGGATTGCTGTTTCTGCGATTACTGCTTTATGGGTTGCATGGGATATGTATGGGGCAAAGGTTGCCAATGCGCTTGGCCTTGCAGGAACTAAGGTTGCGGATCTTGACCAACAGCTGGAAGGTATTCAGAAGTACAAAGATTTCGGGTTGACCGTCCAAATACATGGAGCTGAAGGGCTCGCTAAGCTTAAACTTGAATTACAGCAGCTTATAGATCAAAAGGCTTATCTCGAAGGCACGTTATCAAGGCAGGCGGCCATCAAGGAAGCGAAGCCGTCACTAGTCTCTACAGTTATCAGTTCTTTGTCTGGGTATTACGCTGCTGACCCTACCGCATATACCAACGCAAAACTTGAACTCTCTACATACGAGTCAATAGCCGCCGAGAAAATCAAGGGAGCAAAAATAACCCTTGGCGAGACAGAGGATGTTCGATTGATGACTACGTATTATAAAATGACAACGGATGAGGCGAAAAAGCAGTACGCCATCAACCAGCAAAACTTAAATATAGAGGACAAACAAAGTGCGATAAAATTGCGGATCGAAAAGGATGCAGCCAAAGCAAACAAAGCCTCTCCGGCTGAGAGTGTTGCTGGGTGGAATGCTTATGCTGGTGCCATCAACGAGTATAATGCTTCGATGAAAAAGCGGGAAGAAGCGACCGATACTGTCGCTGAGGCTGAAGAATCTGCAATGAAAGCCAGAGAAGCATATACCGCGGCATCGAAAGAGAGTGCGACCACTGATGCCGGTTGGGCGAAGGTTGCGGAGCATTTGGTTAATGCGAAGAAAGATGTATCCGCGGCTGATGAACTGCTTAAGACTAAGACTACGGCATATAACCAGTCGTTAAAAGAGTCGGAAACATTACACATTCAGGCTGAGAAATACTTAGGAACATACAAGGATGATACGCTCTCGGTATCCGATGCTCTGCTTGGTGTTAAATCCGCAGAGGAGCGTGTTGCTGCAGCGAAAAGACTTGGCAAGGAAGGGAGCAATGAACTTGCCGAAGCTGTAAACATAGAAAGGTATGCGCATGAGAACATGCAGAAAACCCTTGCAAAGCAGAAGGAATTGTATGCTGATATCGTCTCATCGGTTGATGCGGTTGGTGAGGCTTATGTTGCAATGGGTGGGAAGGCTATCAAGGGATTGTCGGATATTTCGAAAGGGCTGGCGACTGTCCTGACTGACTCTACAAAGACCACTGAGGGGGTGGCGCAACTTGGCGCTGGTCTGATAAAAGCAACAGGTACGCAAAGCCCTGTTCTGAACTCTCTTGCAGCAGGTGCTTCAAGCTTTGCTTCGACGGGGAATCCTTATATAGCCGCGGCAACAACGGCGACCTCTCTCATCTCATCGTTGTTCGTTGGCCGTGATACAACCAATCTTGATAACACTAATGCATCGTCCCGTCAATCTATCGAGCAGCTTGCAGCAGCTGGTAGTGTTGTTGCACAGAAAATAATGGCAGCTGCCGGATATTCAGACGCCAATCTCAAGGAGTTGCGGGCAAATAATGTTCAAGGAATACTTCCGGATTCCTTAACCGGCGGAGGCACTCAATCGTTATTCGATGCGGCTGGAACGTCTACAGCCTGGACAGGTCAAGCCGGTGTTAACCTGGTTAATTATCTTAATAGCCTTCAGGCCATTGATACGGCAATAAAGAGTTTTTCCAATGATTCTGTTGCAACGGCGGTTGCAAATATCAATTACAAGTACGAAGCTCTTCAAAAAACGGTTGGGAACACGGCTGATTTACAGTTAGCAAAGCAAAACGAGCTAATTGTTGCTTTAACCGGGATATCGCAGACCAGTGTTACAGGATTCCTGAATGATGCTATAAATGCTGCTGGAACTGATGGTACTGCAGGGGCAACATTCGCTGGAAAGCTTGAGGATAGTATTGCTCAAGCTATACGGAGTATCGATATCCAGATGTTTGCAAGTTCCGTTATTATGCCTGCACTCCAGCCGGTTATGGCTGATGTGGCGAACTTGATGGCTAATGGTGGATCTGATCAGGATATCGCTTCGGCTTTCGACAGGGTAAAATCAGTAACTGAGAGTTTGATACCTGCGGTCACTCAGTTCGTTTCCGGTTTGGATGCTATGGGCCTGCGTGTTGCCTCGACAACTGCGGCAACAACTGCGGCGACAACAACAGCTACAAGTGCCACCACAACGGCTATTGATCAGACGAATAACTTTGCCGGAACATTAACAAGTTCATTGAGTAACGCTTTCAAAAATTCGATGAGCGCGGCAGCTCAATTTCAGACGGATTTCACGACAACAATAAATAACACCTTATCTCAAGCTGCGATAACTGAATTTTCGTCCTCGGTGATTACGCCGGCATTGCAGCCTTGGATGAATAGTGTCACGGCAGCATACGCAGCAGGGCCTGTCTCTTCCTCTGCGTTGCAGTCTTTTTCCGACTCCGGCAGAGCTATTGTGGATAGTCTTGCGCCTCAAATACAAACCTTCAGCGACATATTGGCCGGAGCGGGATTGCTTGGATCGGCACCATCAACAGCAGCATCAACAACAACATCTGAGGCAGCTCAAACTGCTGCAGACATAACGCAGCAAAGCCAGCAACAACTTAATGATATGGTTGCTCAGGCGACATCACGCTTGACAGATCAGATCGCGACTTTACAGCAGCAACTTGCAGATGCACAGACAACTGCAGCAGAGACAACCACTACAGCGGCAACGGATCTTCAGAAAGCTGCGGACTCTCTTCTTGCGTATAGCAGGAGTTTGTGGACAAACTCAGAGACCACTGCGTTAAGTCGTGGCCGAGGGTTAGAGTTATCTCAACAAGCAGTAGTTAATCAGCTTGTACAAGACGCACTCTCAAGCAACAGTGATACACGGATTACAGCATTAAATAGTATAAGTGGAGCGGTAGGCAACGTACTTGCAACGGCTCGATCGTTGTCTACTGATCCCCTTGAGTACGCAAGAATTGTTGCAAGGAATGCGGGATTAATACAATCACTGGCGAGTAAAGACGCGACGTTAAGAGATGTTGAAAAGGCGATTATTGATCTCAAGCAGATGATACAGGAGAGCAAGGTCGTTGCTGAAGATGGTAATAAGACCGTAAGTGACATTAAATTTGCGATCCGTGACTTTCAAAAAAATGGCGTGATCACGAGATCATCATGAGAGCGATGAAGCCTGTTGCGATAACATCGGAAGATATCGTTTCAACGAATATTCCGATAACTGAAACGATCTGGTCGAGTACAGAGACATATGCGATTGGTGATCAGCGGTACAAAGGAGTCTTTTTGTATGAGTCTGCAAAAGATGGCAATATAGGCAAAGATCCTGACCTGTATGCCGGTGGTGTGAACGTCAATAATGATTGGCTTAATGCAGGATTTGCACCGATCGCCGACCCGTATTGGCTTATTGTCGGGATGATCAATCGTATGAAGGTATGGGATGGGTATCTCTCAACTTGTAGCACTAATCCCCTGATAATTGACCAAATCATTCAAAAGCCATATGTGGGGACGCTGTACTTCCTTGGAGTTGTTGCTTCAACAGCCCAGGCGATAGTGTTGGATTCATTAGGTACAGCCTTGTGGGATAGTGGAACCCTAGATCTGTATTATGGTCTTGATCTCGTTGATGATTACTATGACTGGTTTTTTTCAGAGCCTCCTGATCCAAGGTCTAAATTTTCTATTGAGCTAGGCTTGATAACTGGTAGTAGTGATAAAATCAGAATACTCTTATCGTCGCCTGGGACAGTCTCTGTAGGGAAAATTTCCCCTGGATCTTCAAAAGATATAGGCCGCACACAAAAAGGAATGGATGACGGGGCGCTTGATTTCTCTAAGGATATACCTGATGATTTTGGCGATCGGTATCTGAAACAGGGTAACTACGCCCCTGATATTAATGCCGTTATACGTGTCAAGACTGAGGAGTCTGATGCGATAGTCAATTTTCTCAATAGCATGAGGGCCACCGGTGGAGTTTATGATCTTAATCAAGGGCCGATATCGTATCAATCATACATCATTTATGGCGTTTTAGAGGAATGGCGCAGAACCTTTGTTGGAATTAACGATATGATCATAAAGTTTAGAGTAACCGGACTGATATAATGAGTATAACTCAAACTCTTACTACACCTCCTTCTCCTCCAGTTAGAGGTGATAAAACAACATTTTCTAGTGCTGTTGCAAATTTCCTCTCTTGGTGGGTGACTCATGAAGCTGAACTTGCAGCCTGGACGAATCAAGCTAATCTAACAGCTAATCAATGTGACTCAGACGCAGCAAGTACCGCGTCGGATGTGATAACCAGTGCTAATAATATTTTAAGCGCTAATGCGCTGCTAAATACAGCAATTAGTGCTGTCAATGCTTCAAAGTGGGTGTCAGGAACCTCGTACGCCATTGGCGATGTACGCTGGTCTCCAACAAACTATCAATCGTACAGACGTAAGACGGCAGGGTCAGGTACAACTGACCCTGCGTCGGATACAACAAACTGGGCACTGTTATCACAAGTCGCAGATCAGACATCCAATAGTGGGAAAATACTTAGCACTAATGGAACTGCAACGTTGTGGTCTGCGGTAAAGACAATTGGTGGAGTAAACCTGCTGGCTTCAGGTGATATTTCGTCAAACACCACGATTATAACAACAACAGGAACTTGGACGGCAACTTCAACCTCAGCAGAAGTTACTGTTATCGGCGGAGGTGGCGGTTCTTATAGCACAAGTGGTACTGCTACCGCTGGAGGAACAACATCCTTTGTAGGCCCAACGACTATCACTGCTCCTGGTGGATATCCGGCATCTTCTTCTGGCATACAATATTTTGGTGGCAGACCACCAATCGGCACTAATGGGGATATTAATGCTCAAGGTTTATGTGCATTTATAGACGGTGTAAGCCATGATGTAATGTTACCAGGGATATTTGGGACAATAGGAAATAGTAATCCTGTTAACAATACAACAGCTTGTGGTTCTAATGGAAGTTATGCAATTAAACGTTATACCAATCTCGTGATTGGTACAGCATACACGTCTACGATTGGAGCCGCAGGATTAGGATCAAATACTCCTACAGGAGATGGGAACAAAGGTGCGATAATCATAAAAACTTAAACCGAATGCCAAATTACGCAGTAATAGTAGACGAAAAGATTACGAATGTTATTGATATAGAGGATCCCCATACTGTTGAGGATTTGATAACTGAAAATGGGTGGATTCCACTCCCTATCGGGTTTGGAATTGGGGATGGGCATGCCGGCGGCTGCTGGGCAAAAGCTCAGCCTCTACCGACAATAATACCTCAATCAATTACTATGGTGCAATGCCGTCTAAAGTTGCTTGCTCTTGGTGTTCTTGATGATGTTGAGAAGGCGATTATGGGGATGAGTAAGGCAGCGCAAATAGAGTGGGAATATCGCACATCCGTATCTCGATCACATGCTCTTGTTCTTGATATTGCAACCTTTTTAAGGTGGTCTCTTGAACAAACAGATACGTACTTTTTAGAGGCCTCTTTGCTGTAGTTTATCCTTCGTTTATCACCCATTGAACAGGTGTTAAATTACGTCAAATTGTTAATGGTGTTAACGAGCTTTTAAATTTCTGAAACTGCTTGTCTTTTTTTCTGAAACTGATTGTCGCGTTATAGTACCAATACAAAAACCTCCGGATGGACTTTGGTATAACGAACCTGTTCGACAGGTTTTATTATCTCCCGCTTGGTGGTATCAACTATGACCAGAACCTGGCAAACAAACGAATCACTCCATTCGCGTCGGTTGCCGGACAGGGTCGTTCGTTCAATGTTGGCTTAACACAGGCATTCTAACCCTGAAAGAATCATTCTCCTGACGGGGCCTTAATAAACCCTGCCCCGTCAGCCGGGTAACAACACGTTCATGGAACAGATACACGGATTTTTACATAACCATTACAGCTGCAGTAACCAATGAAACATTATTTTCGGATTCTATCTCTATCAATATTTGCGCTCATGCTTGCATATGCACTCGCAAACGCCAACCCGACAGATGACGCTAAAACTTTTTTCACAAGCGCTGAAGTATAATTCGGTAACAATGATTTCAAGGGTGCCATAGCTGACTACACAAAGGCCATTGAAATCAATCCAAAATCTGCAGATACCTATAATAACCGGGGGAGTATAAAATCTGATCTTGGAGATAATAAAGGAGCCACAGCAGACTATACGCAAGCCATTGAGATTAGCCCGTCTTTTGTTCCTGCCTACCTCAATCGAGCTGCCATAAAACTCGACCAGGGCGATAAAGAAGGAGCAACAGCGGATTTATTGCAGGCGGCCAAGATTGGCAATGCTGATGTTCAACAATGGCTGAAGAGTAATGGGATTTCGAAATGGTGAGTGGGTCGATGGCGGACGGGCAGGTAATTATTTCAACCTTATCAAGGTGGCTTCTATTTCGTCACGAAGTGCAGGTGAAACGTCCACCTCATCAGCAAAGGTCTTCCATTTGCCTATCGTATCACTGATTTCGTCAATCACCTCTTCTGCTTTTTTGTTCTTAATTGATTTGCCAATGATCAGCAGATCTTCTTTTGTGATATCGTTTCGCTTTCCGTTTATGCTCAGTGCATGCTGGCTTACCCATTGGTGCTTCGGCTGATATGCATGGCATATATCGTAGGCTGGTGCCAATTCCCATTTCCCATCTTTTTTCAGCCTGAATGCAAAATTTTTGGTATGATCATCGCAATTGCGAGCCGCCACATTAAACACCATCCTTCGAAACATCTGCTCTGCATCGGGATAGGAAAGCCTGAGTTCCCGCATGGTTTGAAAAAGCTGCTCGTAACTGAAACTTGCTACCGCATTGTAATCAAAATGCTTCATAGCACAAAAGGTCTGTATGTGGTGCCTGGTTGAGGTGCCTTCCCGGTCAAATCGTTTGGTCATAAAATGTGCTCTGTCATGTTCTTCCAGTAGCCTGGACGGCATCATTTCAATGCCACATGCAATTGCCATGGTATAATATGCCATTTCAACCCGTCCATATCCTTTGCTGGCGCCCACTTGAACATCACTTACTCCATCAAGCTTGATCAGCCAATGCTCAAACCCCGAGGGCGCATTGGTCTGCCCCGATTTCACCGCTCCCGTTTTTTCATTGTAGGCAATTACCGCCTTCGGCCTTGCCCCACCCGCTGATGTGCCTATCCGTAAAATATCCATGACCGCCTTTTCTTCACCCCCCTTCAGGTTGGTAATAAAGGCCTCTTTTTGTGACAATATTTTTTGTGCAATATCTATAAGACTATCTATTTCAACGGAGAATGCTCTTTTGCCTTGTTGTAATATGGCCGGCTCAAATTCCAAAGCTCCCATCCCCCTGTTGCCGATAAAGCACAGAATTTCCACCGGATTCATGCTGTCCAGTGGGCGGCCTTGCTGCGCCAACCACATGCGGATCAATTCACTGCCATATCTGTCGGGCAGCACATCAGCCAATAAGCCAGGCAAACCTTTGAACGTATCAATTGCCGGGTCTGCTTTTTTCCTCAGGGAAGGAAATCTGAAACTTTTTCTGCCTGAATTGATAGGCATTTGCAGAGGGGCTATATCCCAATCCCGACTTATAAATTTCGGATCGTACTCAAATGCTGCAATGCCGGAAATATCATCCCAGGCTACAGCACCGGCCAACTCGCCCCATATTTTCACAAACGCTGTGTTCATATTTACCAGTCAGCTCCTTCCGGATTATTTGTTTTTTTTATGCCTTGCTCTTTTTCTTTTCTCCTGTTCCATTTTGGCCATAGCCAGCGGACTGATGCTTTGCTGTACCTCAAAGACATCCATCACCTGCAACTGATCCAATACCCTCAACACCTGTATGAGTGTGGCCAGGGTTACCGACTCCCCTCTTTCGAGCAGGCTGAGGGTGGAACGACTGATGCCGGCAGCATGTGCCAGCATATCCTGAGTTTTGTTCTGCTCCAGCCTATGATGCTTCACAAAATTACCGATTTGCTCTACCAAAACAGAATCGCTCATGGAAGACCATTCTTTGTATGATATTTCCGTCACAATTAACTATTTTTACATTTATCGTATGATTAATAATTCGAATATAGCGCTTCCCTGGTGTTATAAAAAGCAATAATGTGCTATTGCGAATATCAGGCGATTGTGGAAGGTCGAAGTGGTGGGTAATTTTTTTCTCCAGGGGGATCAACTGTGAATCATGTTATGAGCCATGGATTAGCAAGTTTCAGCCGTCTATTCCAATAAAATCCTTGATGTTTCTGGACAGTGGGAGCTGGTTTATTACTGTCCAAAGCACCCCATGGTAAAATCACAGATGTGCGGGTTATGACAATAAATAAATTTGGAAAATGTCAGCAGAGGATAACGCCAAAGTGGAAACTGAGATCTACATCACTGAACAGCGTTTTGTCATGATGCTTTCGTTTCCCACTGCGATTTGCCAGTTGCCCTGAAATAAAGTGACTCAGGGTCAACATCAAAACCGCAATCCCACGCAAGAGTGGGCCAGGAATCAAGGATTACCAGTGTTAGGCTTTCGGATCGAAAAAAAGAATTTTATGCCTCTTCCGTATCTGCCGGGTTAAACAGAGGATCGATATCACGGGCACCGTGCAACATTCTTACAATCTCTATACCGCCAGGAATAATGAGATAGAAAATGATATATCTGCGAAATGGAAAACTTAACAACCCGGGTAAAAGCTCAGTCCGCAAACGGCCAATCTGAGGTGAGACCGCCAACTCATGGAATTTCCTATCGATAGAATCAATAAAGGCATCGGCATTGTTCTCGTTATCCTCGGCTATGTAATCCCAAATATCTGCAATATCCTCAAAAACAAGGGGGCGTTTAATGATTATCGGCATTTACTTAACCTGCCTTGGTGGCTGTCCTTCTTTTTCTGACTGTTTTCTTTATCTCTTCGGCATCCCAAGCGTTAGCAGTGCCGCTCTCTATTCCGGCACGTATATCCTGCCGTAACGTATCAAGCTTTGCTTTGCGAAGAGAATCCTGCTCTTCCATAAGGCGTAATGCCTCACGGACCACCTCACTTGCGGATGTATAGAGCCCTGATTTTACTTTTTGACGAACCATCTCTTCAAGGAACGGCGTCAGATTAACATTAATTGGCATGGTTTTGTCTTTGTTTTCTTTACGATGGAACCATCATAATGGATATCATACTGTCAATTTATGCTAATTCTTGATAATAATAAGCAACAACATTCAAATCATGTATTTGCAAAGCTTGGCTTAAGCTCAATAATTACTGAAGGTTCATAACCATTTTCTGCCTTGTTATCTGGGGATCAGTATCAATTTTTTACCTTGAGGAATAGACAATTTTGCCATGTCTGACGAAATAACCTGATGAATAAGGAGAGGAGAACGCTTACAATGAAAAATTACACGGCAATTGTTGAACGCTGTACAGAGACTGGTCTTTTTGTTGGGTTTATCCCAGGATTCCAAGGAGCACACACACAAGGGGAAACCCTGGATGAACTCCATCAGAACCTTCTGGAAATGGTAGAAATGCTGCTTGAGGATGGCGAGCCAGTGCTGGAAACAGAATTTATTGGAACTCAAAATATTGTCGTGGCCTGAACATGGGACATTTGCCCTCGTTGCGCATCCTCCCCTGCCGCATGACAAAGAATCAGTAATGGCGTTTTGTCATGATGCTTTCGTTTCCCACTGCGATTTGCCAGTTGCCCTGAAATAAAGTGAGTCAGGATCAACATCAAAACCGCAATCCCACGCAAGAGTGGGCCAGGAATCAAGATAAAAATTTGAGAAAACTTCTGGGTTCCGCAATGATTCCGCTATTGGATATTTATAGACAAGATCGCGTAGATCCACCTCTCCTGTTTCACCGGTATTGAATTTCAGAAATATCTGATAATCCTTCACATACCTTGCCTCAACAATTGAAATACATTCCATCATCTTTTTCTCATTTATACAAGCGGTTGAATACGATGAAAGTCCTTTGTTTCCCACATCAGTACAAGTTCATCACTATGCAATTCTGCCCATTCTTCCACAAGGCCACGAACTTTTGCTGGGAGGAAACCCGCCGTAATATTCAAATTCCTGATGTCCATTGATGCCCGATAATCGTTATACTGCACATGAAAATGCGGAGGGTTGTGTTCATCAAAGTACATTGAAATGATAATCCCAAGAAATCTTGATATTTCTGGTATACCCTATGTTTTTCATTGTGTGTGGCGAAAAATCATCAGACTTGATTTTTATTTTCCCTTGAGCAAGGCATAAAACAGTTGATGGTTATCAAAACAACCAGAAGTAAAAGATACGTTATTTACACAAAACTGAAGTAAGGTGAGGGACATCTCATTTGTGCGCTTCCAATGTGTTCTTTCCAATGAGCATATCTGTCAGGCTAACTCACCCTCCACCCTTCCACATTTGTGTAATCGGTTGTCCGCATTTTTCCATCAGGAGCCTTCATTTTCAATTGTCGACAAATTGTCGACAGTTCAAGGCCATCGTCACTTTTTACCCTGACTTTCATCCTGAACCAATAATCGCGCGGGCTGACGCTTTCGCTCAGGATGGCGACAACATCGACAATCGAGAAGTACCATATGTCAGTAGCTTCGTCAAAGTACCGACGGATCGGAGTGTTTTCAAAAGTTATGATCGTTTGTTCTTCTGTCATGAACAGTCTCTTTCATACTGTTTTGAATTCTTGAGCGCTATTTTGTCACTCACCTCTCCTCATGAGAAATCACCGGACTGAATAACGGTCCACTGCAATTGCGTCTGCAGTGCGGACGTGATTGGCAATAGAGTTGAATTTATTGTCAGCCTGCCGTTTTATTCAGATTTTTAGGAGTCAGCTTAATTTCCAGGTCGCAACCAACAGCATCGGCATACTTCCTTAGGGTAGTAATGGAAGGAACATGTTTTCCTCCTGATTCCAACCGTGAAATAGCACTTTTTGTAGTACCGATTTTATTAGCAATGGCTTCCTGAGTCATACCTGATTGCTGACGGGCCAAAAGCAGTTGTCTAATGAGAGAGTACTTTGGTCCTAAAGCCTCATATCCCTTACGAAACTCTTCATCTTTCATTTCCTCACGAAGAAACTCTTCGTGGTTATGCTTTACTGGTTGATAGGTCAGGTCATCCATTAATCACCTCGTTCATTCGTTTTTGTGCAATATTAAGATCTTTTTGAGGGGTGGTCTGTCTCTTTTTTATGAATACATGAAGAATCATGATGCGCTTACCCTTCATAAAACAGAAAAATGCCCGTCCAGTACCATCTTTTCCTCTGGGTCTAAGTTTCAAATAAGCCACCTCCCATTGCCTTTGAGTTTGGCATCCTTAGGTCAGGCCCAAACCCTATAAGTAGTTCTACTAACCTCGCGTAATCCATCTTTATGGATTTTGGCCACGATTTTACTATCCTCTTTGATTCGAGGATGAAAATATTCAAGTTCATAACTCATTCTACTTAAGTTAGCATTTATGGTAACTATTCACAAGAAGTTTTTTCAGACTACACTGGAACAATCATGGGTTCTTCATGGATGCTTTATCACCGTATTGAATTACGTTCGCACTGCGGACGTAATTGGGCAAAACTTGGTAAACTTTACAATCATGCAAGAGATTACATCAAGCTGGGTTAGAAACACAACCAGACATCCATCTATGTAACGATGCTTGGGGAGTAACACCGCAAGCTCAGTGGCCTCTTCAGGCGAAATCTCTTGACCGTCCTTGATTTTAGAGAGAATCGGGTTCTGTTTCGTCAATCCGGTAATAAGCGTTTCGACCATTTCACGATAGCGAGTAATGCTTACTGCCTCATGCTGGGGGCCGAATTCAACCATCTCTTTGTTATGGATAAGATCGGCAAGATTCAGGTGAACCTGACCGATTGCACCGCTCTCCTGCTCGCGAAACTTCATAAGCGGTGAGAGTTTTGCAATAAGCTCGTCAAAGGTCTCTTCGGTTGCCTTATTCCAGAAGTGGTTCGTTTGAGCGGCTCTTATCAGTTCCTCTTCGTGTTTCACAAAACCAACGCTCAGAGGAAGCTCGGTGATCTGCTCGACAATGGCATCGTTGAGCGTGTAGTACCTTTCTTGTTGGTCGCGCAGCTTTGCCAGTAAAGTTTCCAGGATGTCGCGCTCGAAACGCATGGCTTTAAAATCAGCATCAGAGACTATTCTGAAGAGTGGCTTGACCTGGTTTCTCAGATATTCAATCTTTTGCGAGGAAAGTGAGAGCCAGAAGTTTTCCTCTTGGAGACAGTGAAGAACCGATGCAGCTTCCTTGATAACCACAGAGGTTTGGGGCAGCTCGGCTATCTGCTTGCGTAGTTTTACAGTTTCCCGCTCAACAATGGCGGTGTTGCCGATTGTGAGGGCGCTCTCAATTTTGTCGAGCCGCAGCCCAAAAAGTTTCACCGGCAGCGGCAGTTGGGGTTTCAGCTCTTTTCCTTTGGGCTGAAAGTACTGCTTTGCCTGCTCACGGCCAATGGCAGCATCACGACTGGTTTTTTTGCCTCAACTACGGCAAGAGGCTTGCCATCTTTACCCAGCAGGACATAGTCGCTGAACTGATGACCCTGGTAAGGGGTAGGGGCTTCCTGCACTCCATCAGAATGTCAAACTCTTCCACAACCTGTGCTGGATCTTTGACGTTCCAACTCGCCTGCTGTAACAGCTTGTCAATCAACTCTATACGAGTTTGCTGCTCGCTTTTCATGGCATATTGACAGGTTGCATAACATTATCGATCCGGTAATTTTCAATATACACCATGCTTACGCAAGAACACAGAAAGAGTAATTGGGATATCGAAAATCTGAATTTATAACTGGTTCTGTTCAGAGGCATATAGTAATCTTCCCATTCTCAAGTTATTCGAAGTTTTCAGTACTTTACTGCTTATGTTTTTGAAGATGGATACTTCGCTTCGCTCTGTATGACAAGTTCAGAAAGTAAGTCTTGGCATTCCAAGTGCTGGGAGGAAGAAAGATAGCACTGAGTGCTAAGTAAGAAAGACAAAATGGATCCCTCATTGCATTCGGGATGACAAGCTTAAATAGAATTCATTGATGAAGAGAATATTCCGCACACTGGAAAAAATCATTGCTGCTGCAGCGATATTACTGCTGCTCACCGTCATTTCCGCGTGCAGGAATAACTCTGATGAAGTTCGGCGCAGCCGCATTATTACCGGTGTATCGGCTGATTTCGATTATCTCAATCCTTTGCTTATACAGCTTTCCATGTCGCGGGAGGTTTGCGGGTTGCTGTTTCCTGCGCTTGTGAAGGCTTCTTATGATGAGAAAAAGGGTGGTATAACTTTTTTGCCCAATACCGCTCAAAGCTGGGAGTTCTCATCGGATGGGAAGAATGCCACTTTCCACCTTCGGAGCGGGGTTGTATGGGAAGATGGGATCAAAGTGACTTCACATGATTTTAAATACTCTTATTCTTTATACAAGCACCCCAAAATTGCGAGCTCAAGGCAGCACTATCTCAACGATCTTCTCTTACTTCCGGATGGAACAGCCGATATTGAACATGCGGTTGAAACTCCTGATGACTCAACGCTGGTGCTGCATTTCAACAAACCGATGGACAGCGATATTGTGCTCGATCATTTCAACGATCTGATGCCGGTAGCAAAACATATCTTCAACTCATTTAAACCTGACGACATCCGCATCAAGGCATCCACGATACCAGTAGTAAGTGCAGGACCGTTCAAAGTAAAAAAGTGGACTCGACAGACAAAACTTGAGCTTGTCAGGAACCCGTTATCAATGCTGCCGAAGCCTGCCGCGATAAAATCATTGATATTTCTTGTTGTACCGGAATACACTACCCGGCTTTCCATGCTGAAATCAGGCCAGATTGATGCAATGATCTCAGCTGGAGGGATCAATCCAAAAGATTGTAAAGAACTTGCCAGGACAGCACCTTCAATTGTCATCAACCCGGTCAAGAACCGATACTTTGACAGCATTGTCTGGCTGAATATCGATGGGGAGGAGTATCGTCAAAACGGCAGAGTGCGTCCAAACGCCTTGTTCGGCAGCAACCTGGTGCGCCAGGCGCTCACCTTTGCCATTGATCGGCAATCAATTATTGACGGGTTTATGGGGCCTGAGCATGCTTCCATCGTCAACACCTCCCTTTCGCCTGCCTATAAAGCGATAACCAACACATCACTTTCCCCCTACACCTATAACCCCAAAAAAGCCTCCGCGCTGCTGCATGAGGCCGGATGGAATCCTGGTCGGGACGGTATTCTGCAGAAAGACGGAAAGAGATTCTCTTTTGAGCTTGCCGCCCCGGTCGGCAATCCACGGCGCAACTATGCTGCCACAATCGTGCAGCAGAACCTCAGGGAAATCGGCATTGACTGCCGTCTGAAGTTTGATGAGAACCTGATTTTTTTAAAAAACCAGAACGAGTTCCGCTATGATGCCGCACTCTCGGGAATGGCCGCCGAGACACTGCCTTTCCAGCTTATTATATGGGGCTCGGATTTTGCAAAACATCAATTCAACTCATCAGCTTTTCAAAACCATGAACTCGACACCATTATTGCAGAACTCAACCGACCTCTTTCGGATGACCGGAAGCTTGCATTATGGAAGAAGTATCAGAAAATCCTGCATGATGAACAACCGAGAACATTTCTCTATTACTACGATGAACTTGAAGGATTCAACCGCCGTGTCAAAAACGCTGATGTCAACCTTATTTCTTCACTCTACAACGCCTTTGACTGGAACATAAAGTAACATTTTTACTATATTCAACTATTTTTTTGACTGCAATCACCAGTGAACTCATTGTTTTATGCCCCGTTATACACCTGAACAGCTTGAAAGAAGAAATGCATCGGTATGGACAAAAGTCCAGGGAATCCTGGCACCCATACAATTTCTTATGTTTCTTACCGGTGTCACTGTCACCTATCTCTACCAGGCACACATCTGGATTGACAACTTTTACTGGATTACTTTTTTTGTGATCCTGAAAACCCTGATGCTGGTGCTGATTTTTGTAACCGGGGGATTTTTTGAAAAAGAGGTCTTCGGGGCTTTTGCTTTTGCGCCGGAATTTTTCTGGGAGGATTTCGGCAGCGCCATAGCCATGGTTGTTCATATATCGTACTTTATCCTGTTTTTTCTGGGACTTGATGAAACTATTCTTATCCGGACTGCCCTGCTTGCTTACCTGAGTTATCTTATTAATGCCGCGCAATTCGTCATTCGTCTGCTTCTTGAAAAACACAATGAAAAAAAGCTGAAACAGCGTCAGACGACATGAGTAAACCCGACAAAAACCGTTATGAAAGCAAAAGCTATTGTCTTCAGAGGAGTAAGGCAGATTGAGGTCTGTGATGTTTCCCTGAAACCCCTCTCGTCAACTGATGTGCTTGTTGAAACTTACTGGTCTTCAATCAGTACCGGTACGGAAAAAATGGCTTATAACGGGCTGATCCCTTCGTGGCCATTTATCTTTCCCTTTATTCCCGGTTATGAAACTGTTGGAAAAATTACTGAGGTCGGTGACCATGTCAACCAGAGCCTTATCGGCAAGTTCGCCTATGTTGCCGGCTCTTTCGGTTATGAAGAAGTTAATGCGGCTTTCGGTGGAGCTTCGGAATATATTGTCTGCCCGGTCGAAAGCATAACCCTCCTTGACAATCTTGACAATCCGGAATGCGGCATTGCCCTGCCTCTTGGAGCGACAGCTTTGCATATTGTTGATCTGGCTCAGGTTCAAAACAAGAAAGTACTGGTACTCGGTCAGGGGGCGGTGGGCATTCTTGCTGTTGAATTGGCAAAGCTTATGGGAGCAACATTGGTAGCAGCAACTGACACTCAGAAAAAAAGACTTAGTTATTCATCGGCCGATCTTCGGGTGAATCCTGAAACTGATGATGTTTCTGCTGCACTTGCCGGTCATGAATTTGACGTTTTGATTGACAGCACGGGAATCATGAGTGCCATTGATACAGGACTCAGGTTTTTGAAGTTTCACGGGGTTGTGCTTCTGGGAGGATATTACCAGAGAATAAACATCGACTACTCTCAGGCTTTTCAGAAAGAACTTTCTTTCATTGCCGCAAAGCAGTGGGCCAAGGGTGATCTGGAGCGCGTAAGAGAACTTATCGCACAGCACAAACTCAACGCCGAACGGATTTTTACCCATCAGCATACGGTTGAGGATGATATTTCTTCAGCCTACCTGCAGGCATTCAACGATCCCGACTGCCTGAAAATGATCCTGCTCTGGAAGACCGGTACTGAGCAGAATGTCAACGCTTGCCGGTAACTGGATAATTATAAGCAGTATCTGAATGGCAGCAAGAACAATAGCTATTTACGGAAAGGGTGGAATAGGCAAGAGCTTTACGACAACCAATCTCAGTGCCACCTTCGCCTTGATGAACAAACGGGTGCTGCAACTGGGATGTGATCCGAAACATGATTCGACTACATCCCTGTTCGGGGGTATTCCATTGCCTACGGTGACCGATATTTTTGCTGAAAAAAACGCACTGAACCAGCAGGTTTCAATCAGCGATATAGTCTTTCGCAGAGATATAGCAGATTTTCCCCAGCCGATATACGGTGTAGAGCTTGGCGGGCCCCAGATTGGCAGAGGATGCGGAGGCAGAGGGATAATTTCGGGATTCGATGTTCTTGAAAAACTTGGAATCTTCAAATGGGATATCGATATCATCCTGATGGACTTTCTTGGGGATGTTGTCTGTGGAGGATTTGCCACCCCGCTTGCCCGATCACTGAGCGAAGAGGTGATTCTTGTGACCAACAATGACAGGCAGTCCATCTTCACCGCTAACAATATCTGCCAGGCTAATAACTACTTTAGAACTATCGGGGGCCAGTCACGCCTGCTGGGTCTTGTCATCAACCGCGATGACGGGAGCGGCATTGCTGAAAAATATGCTGAAGCGGCAGGCATCACAGTGCTCATGAAAGTGCCTTACAACGCAGAGGCACGCGACAAGGATGACAGTTTTGACTTTGCGGTCAGACTGCCTGAAATCCGCGATAAATTTCAGCGGCTTGCGCTCGATATTGTTGAAAATAAAATAACGCCCTGCAAAGCTGGCGGGCTTGATTTTATGGGTTTTGTCCGGCTTTTCGGCGATGTCAGTGATGATGCGCCGATACCTGCTTCTGCTGAGGAGCTTTTCGGACGAATAAAGAGTTCTTCGGTTTCGGGGCAGAGGATAGAAGATACAGCCATCGAAAGTGATGATCTGAAGTTGACCAGGTCTATTGAAAAGCTTACTGCTGAGGAAAAAGAGGTATACCGAATGGTTGAGCAGGAAAAGAAAAGCTGCAGCGAGATTGCTGAACTGACACACAGGGAGGAATCAGCTGTCCGGGAGCTGCTTGCTGGTGCCCGGACACAACTGAAAAGACTTTTCTTCGAGAATTAGGCGTTTGCCTTTTTGGTTGCCTTCTGCCTGAGGTTTGCATCAAGAATTTTCTTCCGAAGTCGGATACTCTGGGGAGTAACCTCGAGAAGTTCGTCATCATTGATAAACTCAAGCGCCTGTTCAAGTGAAAGAATTTTGGGAGGAGTCAGACGAAGCGACTCGTCAGTGCCGGAAGAACGCATGTTGCTGAGTTTTTTGGTCTTGCAGACATTGATGGTAATATCCAATCCTCTTGTCGACTCACCAACAATCATACCTGCGTAAACTTTGGTGTTTGGTGAAACAAAAAAAGTTCCGCGATCCTCAAGGGCGCTGAGTGAGTATGCGACACATGTTCCTGTTTCAGCAACAACAAGTGCGCCGCTCTCTCTTGAGGGCAGTTTACCCTTGAATGGCTGGTATTCAAAGAACACATGCGACATGATGCCCTCGCCTTTGGTATCGGTAGTAAACTCAAGGTTGTAGCCAATAAGGCCTCTTGTCGGAATTTCAAATTCAACCCTGACCATTCCGCCGCGCAAGGTACCCATGTGAGTCATTTCGGCTTTTCTGCGACCCATCTTTTCAATAATAACACCGGTATACTCCTCCGGAATGTCAATGGTGACATGCTCAATCGGCTCAAGCAGGGTACCGTCCTCATCATTGTGCATGATGACTTCCGGCCTTGAAATGGCAACTTCGAAACCTTCGCGCCTCATCGTTTCGATCAGAACAGAGAGGTGAAGTTCTCCCCTTCCTGAAACACGGAAGGTATCGGCACTGTCTGTTTCCTCAACGTTGAGGGCTACATTGGTCATTTTCTCTTTCATCAGCCTTTCACGAATCTTACGGCTGGTGACCTCTTTACCCTCAAGTCCGGCAAAGGGAGAATCATTAACCGAGAAGAGCATGGAAAGCGTTGGCTTGCTGATGTCGAAAGAAGCCAACGAAACAGGATCGTCAACAGAGGCAAGCGTCATTCCTACTGTGGCATCAGGTATGCCTGCAATAGCAATAATGTCACCCGAGGTGGCTTCTTTGGACTCGATCTTCTGGAGCTTGTCGAAGAGAAAAACCTTTGTTACGGTTCCCTTGCCTATCACACCATCAGGTCCTACTACAGCAAGCTGACTGCCGGGGCTGACTTTGCCGCGCTGAATACGGCCGATGGCTATCTTGCCGATATAATCGCTATAATCAAGTGTGGTCACCAGCATCTGGAAGCCACCTTCGTCATGAGCAACCGGCGGAGGTATCTCCTTGACAATCATGTCGAGCAGAAGGCTCATATCGCCATCTTCATCGTCCATGCTGTATTTGGCAACACCATTTTTCGCCGAAGTGAAGATATAGGGGAAATCAAGCTGATGCTCTTCGGCGCCAAGTGCTATGAACAGGTCTAGAACCTGATCGTGAACCTTGACCGGATCCGACTGTGGGCGATCGATTTTGTTAATAACAACAATAGGCTTCAAATGCAGTTCAAGGGCTTTGCGCAGAACAAACTTGGTCTGCGGCATGGGGCCTTCAAATGCATCTACAAGAAGCAGTACACCATCAACCATCTGCAGAATACGTTCTACCTCACCGCCAAAGTCGGCATGACCCGGCGTATCGACGATATTAATTTTATGATCTTTATAAACTGCAGCTGCGTTTTTCGAAAATATGGTAATGCCCCTCTCTCTTTCCTGAGGATTTGAATCAAGTACCCTTACATTGACCTGCTGATTCTCTCTGAAAGCGCCTGTCTTCTGAAAAATAGAATCCACAAGTGTTGTTTTTCCATGATCAACGTGCGCGATAATGGCTATATTTCTAATATTCTTGGTTGATCTCATCTTTTTTCCTTGTAAATAAGTATATTTGTACCCCGTAGTGGCCGGAATATACATTTTTTCCTTTTAATGTTGACACAATCTTTGTCTATGGATCAACGTATTGAATACCAGCAATCCATGAGGATCAAAGCGTCAATTTAACTGCCTTTCACCCCATTTCTATCTCCTGGACAATGAACAATATATTATTTAACAATCTGCCGTTACTTGTTCTCAATCAGGTTGTTTCATTGCTCTACCTGTCGACAACATTTCTTTACGGAGCCCATTTTTTTAAGGATATCCAGTTTGCCAAAACATACAAACAACCGCTTCTTGCGCTGACTGTCCTTTCGCACGTGGTTTACCTTGGACTTCTGACTTCACTGGAAGGTTACAAGATCAGCTATTCGACGGTCAATCTCATGACCATGGTTGCTCTCACTTTGACTATTACCTATCTGTTCATAGAGTTTACGACCAAGAGTGACAAAACAGGTTTTTTTGTTATTGCCTTTGCCTCCGGCGCGCAGCTTATCTCTTCTATTCTGACAGCCCAGCTTCCAAATACAGGAATTGGAACATTCAACGGCATCGGAATGGGGGTACACCTGATTGCTTCTATTTTCGGATTCAGCGCCATCGCAATCGCCGGACTCTACAGCATTCTCTATCTGCTGCTTTTCCGTCAGATAGAGCAAAACCGTTTTGAATTGCTGTTTCAGCGCCTGCCGAACCTTGAAGTGCTTGAAAAACTCACGATGCATGCCGTCTCGTTCGGGTTTCTTTTTCTCTCAATTACCCTTTTTGCCGGGTTTATGGAGCAGCAGGCTTCCGGTCAGTCTATAAGTCTGCTTGAGCCAAAGCTTGTCACACTGATCATTATATGGATGCTTTACGGAACAAGCATCTTTATCAAACCGATAATCGGCTGGGACATAAAACATATGGCCTATCTTTTCATTGTTCTATTCGTTTTCATCACCCTGTTGATCGTTCTGATGACGTTTTTTTCGCCGACGTTCCACAAGCTGAGCTTATAATATCAGTTGTCTTTGAAAATATGGGCTTTTACGATATATTTAGGCTCATTGCCTTGTTCCGGATACCGTAGCTTGTCAGCATCGTACCTTAAACAGCTCATTTAAACAAACCTGCTATGAACATCATTTCAGTTGGTGTCAACCACAAGACAGCACCTATTGAAATCCGCGAAAGAATCTCCCTTTCAGAAGTTCAAAACAAGGAGTTCATTACCGGTCTTATCTCGAACGGACTTGCCCATGAAGCCATGGTAATTTCCACCTGTAACCGTACTGAACTCTATGTTGTGCCTGCGATGCACGAAGTTACAGGTGAGTTCCTCAAGGAGTATCTTATATCTTTCAAGGATGCACGCAAAGAAGTACGACCAGAACATTTCTTTAACCGTTTTTACTGCGGTACCGCACGTCATCTTTTTGAAGTTGCAAGCGCGATTGATTCGCTTGTTCTCGGTGAAGGACAAATTCTCGGTCAGGTTAAAAATGCCTACAGAATTGCGGCAGAAACACAGTCAGCAGGTATTCTCCTTACCCGTCTCTGCCATACCGCTTTCAGTGTTGCCAAAAAGGTCAAGACAAAGACAAAAATCATGGAGGGTGCTGTTTCGGTCAGTTATGCGGCCGTTGAACTTGCCCAGAAGATTTTTTCGAATCTTTCTCTGAAAAAGATTCTGCTTGTCGGAGCCGGAGAAACCGGTGAACTGGCTGCAAAACACATGTTTCAGAAAAACGCACGCAATATTGTTATTACCAACAGAACTCTTTCAAAAGCAGAAACCCTCTCAGAAGATTTAGGCACCAAACAAGTTCTTCCTTTTGAATCTTTCAAGGATCATCTTCACGAGTTTGATATTATTATTACTGCGGTCAGTACAAAAGAGTACGTGATTAATGAGACTGAAATGCATCAGAGCATGCTCAAGCGAAAACTGAAACCAGTCATTATTCTTGATCTTGGATTACCGAGAAATGTTGACCCTGGTATTGCCAGGCTTCAGAACATGTTTCTTAAGGACATTGACGCTCTTAAGCATATCATTGACAAAAACCTTGAACGTCGCAGCCTTGAACTTCCAAAAGTCAATGCCATCATCGAAGAGGAGCTTGTGGCTTTCGGGCAGTGGATCAACACCTTGAAAGTGCGACCAACGATTGTTGATCTTCAGTCGAAGTTTATTGAAATCAAGGATAAAGAGATTGAACGATACCGTTACAAGGTGAGCGAGGAGGAACTCGCGAGAATGGAACACCTTACGGACAGGATCCTGAAAAAAATCCTGCACCACCCTATCAAAATGCTCAAAGCTCCAATTGACACAACAAACTCAATTCCGAACAGAGTCAATCTTGTACGCAACGTATTTGATCTTGAAGAACCAAATCAGTCACACTAAATAAAAATCCGTCATTGCATTGAAAAAAAAGCTCATCATCGGCACAAGATCCAGCCCCCTCGCTTTGTGGCAGGCAGAATTCACCAAAACGGAACTTTCCAGGCATTTTCCTGAACTCGAAATCACACTGAAACTGGTTAAAACAACCGGTGACGTGCTTCTTGACTCTCCCCTTTCAAAAATCGGGGATATGGGGCTGTTTACCAAGGACATTGAGAAACATCTGATCACCAAAGAGATCGACCTTGCTGTTCACAGCCTGAAAGATGTTCCTACAGCCACTCCAGAAGGGCTTCTTATTACCTCCTTTACCGAACGCGAGGATACGAGGGATGTCATCATTTCAAGGAATGGCGTAAAATTGAAGGATCTGCCGCAAGGTGCGAGAGTCGCTACCAGCAGCCTTCGCCGCATGTCACAGCTGTTGAGCATGCGTCCTGATTTTGAGATATGCGATATCAGGGGTAATCTCAACACACGATTCCAGAAGTTCGACGAAGGCAAGTTTGACGCAATGATGCTTGCCTATGCTGGTGTTTACCGCCTGAATTTCAGCGATCGCATTTCAGAGATCCTGCCTCACGAGGTGATGCTTCCTGCGGTTGGACAAGGGGCACTCGGTATTGAGACACGTATTGACGATGAGCAGACAAGAGAGATTGTCAGAATCCTCAATCACTCCACTACAGAATACTGCTGCAGAGCTGAACGTGCACTGCTCCGTCATCTGCAGGGTGGATGCCAGATTCCTATCGGTGCCTATGCCTCGTTTAAAAACGGAACTCTGAAGCTTCTTGCCTTTGTAGGTTCGGTCGACGGCAAAACAGGACTGAACAATGAAATAACAAAAAACGGTCTTACTTCTCCTGAACAGGCTGAAGAAGTCGGTATTGCTCTTGCAAATGAACTGCTGAAACAGGGTGCAGAAAAAATTCTGTCTGAAATCCGCAAAACCCGCTGATGAAAACTGTCCTTGTCACTCGTCCGAAACATCAGGCAACCTCATTTGTTAAAGAACTGGAACAGTATGGTCTGAGCTCTTTTGTCTTTCCGACAATCGAGATCAGGCCGGTTTCCGGCTGGAAAGTTCCAGAGCTAAGCGGGTTTGACGGGGTCTTTTTTACCAGCCCGAACAGCGTAAGCTTTTTTATGGAGCGCTTGCTCCATGAGAGTCCTGAAGAACTGAAAAACCTTCAAAAGCTCTTGGTATGGGCTGTAGGGAAAACAACAGCCCAGGACTTGGCGGTACATGGGGTTACTACAGAGCCTATACCCAGGATTGCCGATGCCATCACCCTGATGGAAGAGATCGGTGATGATGCAATTAAAGGAAACACCTTTCTGTTTCTCAGAGGGAGTCTTTCACTTGGGACCATTCCTCATGTGCTGAAAAAACGGGGGGGAACCTGTGTGGAACTGACTGTTTACGAAAACCTTCCTCCCTCACTTGAAGAGAGTAAGAAGGTTAAAAAACTACTTGAAGAAGGCGAGCTTTCGTGTCTTTCATTTACCAGCCCATCTACAGCGGTTAATTTTTTTGAAGCTCTCGGAACCACGACCCTTCCTCCTGGTGTGCAGATAGCTGCAATAGGCACAACAACGGCAACAGCTCTCGAAAAACTGGGTATTCATGTTGATGTTATCCCTGAAGATTTCAATGCTTCAAGCTTTGCAAAATCTATCGCCGAAGCACTGCAGTAACCGGCTTCACTCACTCTTTCTGCTCCTTTTCCATATCGATATCGGTCAACTCTTCCTCAATGTCTGGAAGATCATCATCCGAAAAGAATTGACTTTCAATGTACACAGTTTCTTCCTCTATCTTTTTTTCCTGAAAAAGCGGCAACTGCCGATCTCTGTCTGACAGCTGAAGACGGTACCCTTTCTCACCACCTTGACTTCCCTCGGCTTCCAGTTTCGAAGCTATCCCTTCCTGAGTGGAATACGATTTTTTCTGCCGGGAAGATGGGCGGCGTTGCATCATTTCAAACGATTCAAATTGTTGTTCCAGCGTTTCCCTGACTGATTCTTCCAGCTCAATACGCATGGCATGGAGAAGCTGTACAGAGTCAGCCCTGTGCTGGGCAAGCTCCCTGCGAAGTTCCTGTCCTGTTTTTTCAATCTCCTTCCGTTCCCTGCCCGGCCAGCCGGTCAGCAGCAATGCCAGTACGCCGACAAGCAAGACAACAATAACGATAAGCAGCGCAGTTATCATCATAACTTGTTATACCTGTTTTTCAATGCCCTCCAGCAGCTTTGCGCCGATGATCCTGTTGGCACTGACAAGACCTTCACCGGACATTGTCGTCACCCCCCGATAATCAAAACAGCATCCGCCAGCTTCAATCACCACTGGAATAAGTGCGGCACAATCCCATGGGCTCATAATCTTATCCACGGAGACTTCAGCCCTGCCTGAGGCAACAAGCATGTGACCGTAGCAGTCACCCCAGCCTCGAACAAGATTGGCATCCCGACGAAGGAGATCAACAGGATGGAGGGAGGGAGGGTCGAGCAGATACTCTCTTTCTGTATAAAGTACCGTTGCCTGATTGATATCAGAAACAGAAGAGACCGAAATTGGCGATCCGTTGAGAAAGGCGCCGCTTCCCCGTTCGGCATGATAGAGTTCACCAAGGGCAGGAAAATGAACGACACCAAGCTTCAAAAGTCCATCAACCTCAAGAGCAATTAAAACACCATACAGCGGAACCCGATGGATAAACGCCTTGGTACCGTCTATTGGATCAATAATCCAACGACGATTATTAGCTGAAGGACGTTCATCAAATTCTTCACCAAGTAGTCCGTCTTCAGGATACCGTGCGGTAATAGCTGCCCGTATAAGCTCTTCTGCTTTCCGATCAGCTTCGGTGACAGGGGTTGAATCTCTTTTGCTGAAAACCTGAAGCGATTTTCGGGAATAATAGTCCAAGGTTAACCGGCCAGCCTGTTCGGCCAATTCAACGGCAAGCTGAAGATCGGAAGTCATAGTTTTCTACTCGTTATTAAGAACTTTAACAATAAAATGTAATATTATCCATTCCTGCATACTGAAAAGCAGTTATTCCTTTTTTTTTACAACCATTTAAGCTTAAAAGAACGAAAAGAAAGGAATACGAAGCGGCATACCGCATTATCCGTGCACCTGATAAACGGCATGAGGGTGCATGTGAGATAATTCTGAAAGAAAAAAAGCCGCATGGCAAGTTACTTAATCAATATCGTAAAACACAATGAAACGCTTAATTGCGGAACGTGAAAAAGCCCGTCTCGGAGGCGGGGAAAAGCGCATAGAAGCACAACATAAAAAAGGCAAATTTACCGCACGGGAACGTCTTGACATGCTGCTTGATGAAGGCAGTTTTGAAGAATACGATATGTTTGTCACGCACCGAACCACTGATTTCAGTCTTGATAAGGAGCAATATCTTTCAGATGGAGTCATCACGGGCCATGGAACCATAGATGGACGTACCGTCTACGTCTTCTCTCAGGATTTTACCGTTCTTGGCGGCTCCCTTTCAGAGACAAATGCCCTTAAAATCTGCAAGGTCATGGATCAGGCAATGAAGGTCGGAGCACCACTTATCGGAATAAATGACAGCGGAGGTGCAAGAATCCAGGAAGGGGTAAGAAGCCTTTCGGGTTATGCAAGTATTTTTCAGCGCAATATCATGGCTTCGGGAGTCATTCCCCAGATATCGGCTATTTTCGGGCCGTGTGCAGGCGGCGCTGTGTACTCTCCTGCACTTACTGACTTTGTTGTCATGGCTGAAAAGACCAGTTACATGTTTGTCACCGGGCCGAAAGTCGTTAAAACTGTTACCGGTGAAACCATAACTGATGAAGATCTTGGCGGAGCAACAGTGCATGCAACAAAATCAGGAGTCACTCATTTTGTAGGAGCTAATGAAACCGAGGGTATACTTCTGATAAAAAAACTGCTCAGTTACCTCCCCCAGAACAACCTTGAAGAACCGCCACTGGCCGTCTGCAGCGACCCTGCCGACCGGTTGGATGAGAAACTGAATACCATCATACCTGACAAGCCATCGATTCCTTATGATGTCAAGGATATTATTCATTCGATTGCGGACAATGGAGAGTTTCTCGAAGTACAGCGTCAATATGCCCGAAACATCGTTGTTGGTTTTGTCACTTTCAATGGAATATCAACCGGCATTGTCGCCAATCAGCCGAACTTCCTTGCCGGATGCCTTGACATTAATGCTTCACGTAAAGCTGCCAGGTTTGTCAGATTCTGTGATGCCTTTAATATCCCTATCGTTACCCTTGTCGATGTCCCTGGATTCCTTCCGGGAAGTGCCCAGGAGTTTGAAGGCATTATCAGTAATGGTGCAAAACTGATATTTGCTTACGGAGAGGCCACCGTCCCAAAAATTACGATCATCCTGCGAAAGGCCTATGGCGGAGCTTACATTGTCATGAGTTCCAAACAGTTGCGCGGAGACGTTAATTATGCCTGGCCTACGGCAGAAATTGCGGTCATGGGGCCAATCGGTGCTATTGAGGTGTTGTATAATCGCGATCTTCAGGCAATCGAAAACCCTGAAGATCGTGCAAAGTTTGTTTCTGATAATGCAGCTGAGTATCGTGAGAAATTTTCCAACCCTTATGAAGCGGCAAAATACGGCTATATTGATGACATCATTGAACCACGCAATACCAGGTTCAGAATAATCCGAGCCTTACAGACACTTTCGACCAAGAAGGATATCAATCCTCCAAAAAAGCACTCTACCATTCCACTATAACCGAAAACAAGTCAATGACCGCTTTTGTTCAAATTTTACCTGTTGACCTTTCAGCAATCTGCAGGGAACATATAGGCCTTGCCGTCATCGGTTACAGCGTCGTGTTTTTTTCCCTTTTTCTGCTTTTTCTGGTGTTCACTATCATTCCGAAATTTCTCACCCGCAACCTGAGAAAAAAGTTTCAAAAAGCGGGTGGCGAGGAAAAGGCCGCTTTTGCGGGAAATATGATTCAAGGAGAGGTCAGTGCCGCAATTGCCACGGCAATATCTCTTTATCTGGAAGAGTTGCATGATGAGGAAACTGCAATTCTAACCATAAAAAAAGTTGGCAAATCCTATTCTCCATGGAATTCAAAAATCTACAATGTCATTAATTTTAACCGTTTTCAACGATGAGGCGATATAAGTTCACGATAAGCGGAAACAAGTACAACGTTGAAATCAAATCTTTCGATGAAAACATTGCCGAGGTCGAGGTGAACGGAACCTCCTATCAGGTTGAACTTGGAAAGGAAATCAGAACACCCCATACGCCAAAACTTGTCAGGTACACTCCTCCAACCCCTCCAAAAGCTCCGGTACTCAATACCCCGGGCCTGAGCCTGATCAAGGCACCCCTTCCTGGTACAATTATTGCAATCAACGTCTATCCCGGCATGCAGATTAAACTCGACCAACCCGTCATCATCCTGGAAGCCATGAAAATGGAAAACAATGTTTTTGCTGAAAAGGGCGGTACCGTTAAAACAGTCAGAGTTGGCGTCGGTGATACCGTCATGCAGGGCGATGTTCTGATCGAAATTGAATAACACTATTATGGAAGGATTTGTGCGTTTTTTTGAACATTCCGGTTTTGTCAATACGACCCCGGGACACCTTTTGATGATTCTTGTCGGTCTGATATTCATTTATCTTGCCATCCGATATGAATATAAGCCACTTCTTCTCGTCCCGATAGGATTCGGTATCCTGATCGGTAACACGCCATTCGCTGAACATGCCGGAATGCACCTTGGCATATATGAGGAGGGCAGCGTTATGAATTATCTTTATATGGGCGTATTGAAAGGGATTTTTCCGCCGTTGATTTTTCTCGGAATCGGTGCCATGACAGATTTTTCGCCGCTGATTTCAAACCCCAAACTCATGCTCCTCGGTGCTGCAGCTCAGCTTGGCATTTTCTTAACCTACATCGGAGCCATTTCTCTCGGATTCAACAATCCGGAAGCTGCATCAATAGGAATAATCGGGGGGGCTGACGGCCCTACAGCAATATTTCTCTCTTCAAAGCTTGCTCCGCATCTTATCGGATCTGTCGCCATTGCCGCATACTCCTATATGGCCCTTCTTCCACTCATTCAGCCACCGATCATGCGTCTTTTGACCACGAAAAAAGAGCGCAGAATTAAAATGAAACCGCCACGCTCAGTAAGTAAACTGGAAAAAATTCTCTTTCCCGTTGTCGCTCTTCTTCTTACGGGATTTATTGCTCCGGGGTCGCTGCCACTTCTCGGCATGCTTTTTTTAGGCAATCTGCTGAAAGAGTCCACGGTAACAAAACGTCTGGCAGATACTGCAAAAAATGCCATGATCGATATTGTCACGATTATTCTTGGCGTCACCATCGGTGCCTCAACCCAGGCAACAACCTTTCTGACACAAGAATCTGTGTTTATTTATATTCTCGGCGCAACTGCCTTTATGATATCAACGGCCGGCGGGGTGCTTTTTGCTAAAATCATGAACCTTTTTCTTTCAACGGAAAACAGGATTAACCCGCTGATCGGTGCTGCAGGTGTTTCGGCGGTGCCAGACAGTGCGATTGTGGTTCAGATTGAAGGACTTAAAGCTGATCCTGACAATCACCTGATCATGCATGCCATGGCTCCAAATGTCGCCGGTGTCATCGGTTCAGCCGTTGCCGCCGGCATCATGATGAGTTTTTTATTGTAACATTTCCCCTGAAAATTTTTATCGCTTTTTTGTTGCTCCCTCTATGGTAGTTTTTCCTTTCAGGAAGTTCGCGATGTTCATAGATTTTCGTATTTTTGGCTTTTTAAAACCCTAATTCGTCTTCCGTATGAGCCAGCTCGATTTACTCAATATTGTCCAGCGTCCCAGAAGACTTCGCAAATCTGCCGCAATCAGAAACCTTGTGCAGGAAAACATCCTGACGGTCAATGATCTTGTCTATCCTCTCTTTGTCTGCCCAGGAGCCAATATTGTTGAAGAAGTATCTTCAATGCCCGGCAGCTTCAGATACTCTATCGATAACGCAGTCAAAGAGTGCAAGGAGCTCTGGGATCTTGGAATCCAGTCTATCGACCTCTTCGGTATTCCAGAAAAGAAAACTGAAGACGGCAGTGAAGCATTCAATGATAACGGCATCATTCAGGAGGCAATCAGAGCTATCAAGGCGAAAGTGCCCGACCTGTGCATCATGACTGATGTGGCACTAGATCCCTTTACACCATTCGGCCATGACGGTCTTGTTAAAGATGGCATTATCCTCAATGACGAAACCGTGGAGGTGCTTTGTAAAATGGCAATCTCCCATGCCAATGCGGGAGCCGATTTCGTCTCTCCAAGCGATATGATGGACGGCCGTATCGGCGCCATCCGCGAATCACTTGACGATGCAGGTTTCTCAGATATCGGTATTCTCTCTTACGCCGCCAAATATGCATCAAGCTTCTACGGCCCGTTCCGTGATGCACTTCACTCGGCACCACAGTTCGGTGATAAAAAAACATATCAGATGGATCCCGGCAATACCGACGAGGCCATGAAGGAGATAGAACTTGACATCATGGAAGGCGCGGATATTGTTATGGTGAAACCCGGTCTTGCCTATCTTGACATTGTCTATCGAACAAAAGAGCGCTTTGATATTCCTGTAGCGATCTACCACGTTTCCGGTGAATATTCCATGGTCAAGGCAGCTGCCCAGCGCGGATGGATTGACGAAGAACGCGTCATGATGGAGTCTCTGCTTTGTATGAAACGTGCCGGCGGAGACCTTATTTTTACCTACTATGCAAAGGAAGCCGCGAAAAAACTTCGCTGATCCTCTTTGAAAAAAGAATAACCCATTGAAAACGCCCGGCTGTACATTTCAGGACACAGCCGGGCATTTTACTGTTTAATGCCATGATACGATACTTTACTGCAGGAGAGTCACATGGACCTGCACTTTCGGCAATAGTGGAAGGTATGCCGGCGGGAGTTCCCATATCCTCAGAAGAAATCAACGCTCAGTTAGCCCGCCGGCAGCAAGGACATGGCCGTGGAGGACGCATGAAAATAGAGACCGATAAAGCTGAGGTGCTCTCGGGCATTCGTTTCGGCAAAACCATCGGTTCACCAATTGCACTGGTCATTAAAAACCGCGACTGGGAAAACTGGACATCCACTATGGCTCAGTTTGAGAAACCTGATGAGGAAATAACCAAAATCACGATTCCAAGGCCCGGCCATGCCGACCTGGCAGGACGGATAAAATACGGTTTTGACGATATCCGGCCTGTTATTGAGCGCTCGTCAGCCAGGGAAACTGCTGCACGGGTTGCCGCCGGTGCATTGTCCAAAGCGTTTCTTAAAACCCTCGGGGTTGAAATCGGCAGCTACATTTCGGCTATCGGACCGGCGGCGGAACCCTCTGCCAATCCACAGCTCACCGAACTCCTCAGCCAGGGAGCAGAAGCAGTTTCAACACAGGCCGACATCTCACCCGTCCGCATGATCGATAAAACAACCGAGGCAGCAGCTCTTGCGGCTATTGATGCAGCCAAAGAGAGTGGCGACACTCTCGGAGGGATCATCGAAATTTTTATCACGGGAGTACCCCCTGGCTTCGGAAGCTATGTACAGCACGACAGGCGTCTTGATGCTGCGCTCGCTGCTGCAATAATCTCCATTCAGGCTATCAAGGGTGTTGAAATTGGAAGCGCCTTTGATAACGCAGGAAAACCCGGTTCTCAGGTGCACGATGAATTTCACCTTATTACGGAACATGGCATCGTACGAAAAACCAACCGCGCTGGCGGACTCGAGGGGAGCATGTCAAGCGGTCAGGTCATTCATCTCCGGGCAGCGATGAAGCCGATCTCCTCGCTGGTCACTCCCCTGCTGTCTTTTGACATTGAATCGCTGCAGCCGACGCTTTCACGCTTCGAAAGGAGCGACACCTGCGCAGTCCCCGCAGCTGGCGTGGTCGCGGAGGCAGTTGTCGCACCGGTCATCGCAAATGCACTGCTTGAAAAGCTTGGTGGCGATCATCTGGATGAAATTCAGAAAAGACTTGCCCTTTATCGGGAAAACATCCGCAATACATTTTTCACATAGCCCTCTGAAGGAGCCTCGTTGCCAGAGATAACCAGCCCCTGGTTCATTGCAAAAGAAGGCTCCAGCACCTCATACCTGTCACAGGCTTTTCAGCTTTCGTATAACTTTCGCCGTTCAGAAAAGTACGGTCAGTGATGAACTGAAATATTTTACATTTTTTTGCTTTTACGTAAATAAAGTGTATTTATACAGTAAATATTAATGGAGAGTCAAAGTAAATCATACCCTTATGATAACCCTATATGAGGACAGGATTGAACAGCAGTCGGGCATACAGAGGATGATAAAGAGATGGTGCAGAAAATACCGGATTACCACTGTCGCAGTGATACTCTCATCGTTTCCCGAAGGCCGCACTTTTGCCTTGCCCATCGAAGGGCTGACTGCTGCTGGAAAAGCCACTATCAGCACACCATCTTCCACAAGCATGCATATCGTTCAGGAAAGCAGGCAGGCCATCATCAACTGGAAATCCTTCGATATCAACAATGGCGAATCCGTCAACATTACCCAACCAACATGCCAATCAACACTGCTCAATCGGGTATCAGGGAACAATCCTTCACAAATCTTCGGTACGCTTACAGCCAACGGACAAATTTTTCTGGTAAATCCGAACGGTGTGCTGTTTGCCCCAGGAGCCAGCGTAAACGCTGGAGGCGTGGTAGCATCAACTCTCGCAATCAGGGACAGCGATTTCCTCTCGGAAAAATACACGTTGTTCAGGGACGGCCCTGCCTGCTCAGTAATCAACCAGGGAAGCATGAACGCAGGTTTTATAGCACTTCTCGGCAGCTCCGCTGAGAACGCAGGCAGTATGATAACATCCAGAGGTTTGGCCGGAATAGCCGTTGGTGAGGGAATCACGCTCAGTTTCGATCCTTATGGACTTGTTGCAATAAAGGTAGACCAGGCGACCTATAACGCCCAGATAAAAAACAGCGGACTCATTGAAGCTGATGGAGGCACAATTGTGATGAGTGCATCCGCAGCTGACGCATTGCTTTCCTCAGTAGTCAACAACAGCGGCAAAGTGCGTGCCGGCACTGTCACAGAACACAGCGGCAATGTCAACATTGAGTCCGGCACCATTTTCAACAGTGGAAGTATCGATGCAGGAAACAAGATTGAAGCAACCGCTTCAGGTACAATGGTCAACACAGGAAAACTCAGCGCTCCCGAAATCAATGCTGCCGTTAATAACCTGGCTGATGCCGGATTATGGGACACAGGCGGATACCCAACCGGCGGCGATATCCTCATTAATGCTCTCGGCAGCATTGATATAACCAGCGCGAGCCGTATCAGTGCAGATGGCAGCCAGGGGGGGCATATCTCCATCACCGCAGGGAAAAAACTCTACCTCTCCGGAGAGCTCAGCGCATGCGGCAGCACTTACCAGGGCGGGGAGATACGAATCACTGCGCCGGAGACAACTGTTGCCGGCACATTGGCCAGGGCGGACGGAGAGAGCGGAGGCGGACGAATCTTCATAGGCGGAGGATGGCAGGGCAACGATCCTACTCTTGCCAACGCAGCAACCACAGTGGTTACATCAAGCAGCAGGCTGAATGCCAATGCTCTTGATAACGGCAGTGGCGGCACCGTAGTGATCTGGTCTGACCAGTCAACCTCCTTTGCCGGCACTATCGAGGCTAAAGGGGGAATAAACAACGGCAACGGTGGTGAGGTCGAGGTATCGAGCCATGACAAGCTAACTTTTGAAGGCAACGTCATAGCCGCCGCCCCAAAAGGCGAAAACGGGCTGCTGCTGCTCGACCCGCGAAACATAACTATTGACGCTAATCCAACAGCTCAAACCTTCTATCTCATTCCGTTAGTTGATGCCAACCCGGAAGCAGGCAGCCAGCATGGGTCCGGAAAAATAGTTGAACTCTCAAACGGCAATATTATTGTTGCCACTCCATCAGATGATTTTACAGCGACAAATGCAGGTACAGTCCGTCTCTACAGACCGGATGGAACACTGATCTCTATGCTGACCGGTTCAACGGCAAATGATATGGTAGGAAATGATCTCATTGCCCTTGCTGGCAATAACAATGCTGTCACCTCAACAACAAACTGGTCTAACTCAGGCCTGGCGAATGCTGGTGCAGTGACATGGATCGATGGCACCACAGGTATCAGCGGGAATGTGTCTGCGGTAAACAGCCTGGTCGGTTCTTTTGCCAATGATGAAATCGGCTCCAAGGTAACAGCGCTGGCAAACGGCAACTATGTGGTGAGCTCTCCTCACTGGAACAACAACATCGGTGCAGCAACATGGGGTGATGGCTCTACAGCGGGTAATCGACTGGCAGGCATAGTATCTGCAGCAAACAGCCTGGTCGGCTCCTCACCCAACGATGCAATTGGCTCTAATGTGACTGCTCTGCCAAATGGAAACTATGTGGTTGGCTCAGGATATTGGGACAATGGCACAGTCACTGATGTTGGTGCAGTAACCTGGTGCAGTGGGCTTGGCAGTACTGTCGGGCCTGTAAGTGCAACCAACAGCCTGGTTGGTTCGACAAAAAATGATTTCATAGGAGCGAGTGATTCGGGGTTGTGTACAGTCACTGCTCTGACCAACAGCAATTATGTCGTCTGCTCAGGATATTGGGACAATGGTAAAGCCATCAATGCCGGAGCGGTAACATGGGGAAGTGGAGTTGGGGGTACGGTTGGAGCCGTTAGCGCCGACAACAGTCTGGTCGGCTCTAAAACAAGTAATCAGGTTGGATGGGGAAGTGCGGCCATTACAGTGCTGAACAACGGAAATTATGTGGTGACCTCTGGGTTCTGGGACAATGGAACAGTTGCCAACGTTGGTGCAGTGACTTGGTGCAGCGGGCTCGGAGACACGGTTGGAACTGTCAGTGCTGCCAACAGTCTGATCGGCACTACAAAAAATGACTACATCGGATCTGATGATGCAGCGTCAAATAACGTAAAAGCACTGAGTATGGAAACTATGTGATTTGCTCCAGATATTGGGACAACGGTACCACAGCCGATGTTGGGGCAGTAACCTGGGGAAACGGAGCTGGAGGCACGGTTGGAACAGTCATGGCGACCAACAGCCTGACTGGCTCTCTTGCCAATGACCTTACTGGCTCTACAGTAACGGCACTCACCAACGGCCACTATGTGGTTGGCTCTCCAAACTGGAACAACGGTGCCGGCGCAGCGACCTGGGGTAACGGGGAAACGGGCGGCACACGATTGGCTGGCACCATATCTGCCAATAACAGTCTGATCGGCTCTTCACCCGGTGATGGTATTGGCACAAATATAACTGCTCTGACCAATGGCAACTTTGTCGCGAGTTCTGGATATTGGGACAAAGTTAATGCTGACAATAGCGTCGTAACTGATGCAGGAGCCGTCACCTGGTGCAATGGGGATGGGGGCACGGTCGGGACTGCAAGTGCCACCAACAGCCTGATTGGATCAACCAAAAATGACTACGCAGGATCAGATGATGCAAAATCGAATAACGTGACTGCGCTGACGAATGGCAACTATGTGGTGAGTTCAAAATATTGGGATAATGAGAAGGCGGTCAATGCCGGGGCTGTCACATGGGGCAATAGTCACAGCTGGCAAAACAGAGAAAAGGCATAAGGTATTAAACCCTTACCAATAATGAGTTATAGGGCTTTTGCTCTTTCGTTATATTTCTTCTTTCGTTATTAATTCGCTACTTTTTGTTCCATAGTTGTTCCACAAGACACCAAAGAACAGTGATCTTTGCTTTTTTACCTTGTTCCACAGCTTGTTCCTGATTTGTACCGCGATTTGTTCCACGACTTGTTCCGTTTTTGTACCCTGATTTGTTCCTCGACTTGTTCCGTTTTTGCACCCTGATTTGTTCCTCGACTTGTTCCGTTTTTGTACCCTGATTTGTTCCACGACTTGTACCATGATCTGTTCCGCTGCTCTGTCCATTAACTTACAATAGAAAAAGAAATTGACTTCACAATTTTACCCGCCAAGCCATGAAAGCGACACTCAGAAAACGCCTGATCGATAACGGCACCCGATACTCTTTACGCCTTGATATTTACCCTCCGGCACCACACCCTGAAACCGGCAGGCTTACCAGATTTGTAAATCTTGGCATGTCTTTACATGTCAATCCAAAAAGCAAAGAGGCACGGCTGGAAAATAAGGAGACCATGGCACTTGCCAATGCAATCCTTGCCAAAACACAATTACAACTCCATGCAGGACGATATGATTTTATGATGACGAACAAGCCTGCTGACTTTATAGAGTTTTTTAAAAAGCATACCCAGGAAAGAAATATTTCAAACAGTACAAAAGGAAAGTGGAATAACGCTCTGAAAAAATTACAGGCATTTTTAAAGTTAAAACCAGATCAGCCTCTGTACTTTTCAGAAATCGACAAGAACCTTCTTGAGAATTTCCGAACCTATTTGCTTGCAACTTCTATGGTTAATACTGCCGGAACTGATTTCTCATGCATCCGTACAGCACTAAACCATGCTTACCGGAATGATATAATGAAAGTCAAGCTTACTGAAAAGGTCAAAGCAATCGCACGTGAACGGACAAAAATTATCTACCTGACTCAGGAAGAATTAAACACCCTGGTTAAAACACCATGCGGACAACCCCTGATTAAGAGAGCGGCACTTTTTGCCGCCCTTACCGGTATGCGTATTTCAGATGTTGCAAACTTAACCTGGGAAGATGTTGTTTTTGAACCCACCGGACCCTGCGTTCATTTCAGGCAGCGAAAAACAAAGGGACTCAACTACCTGCCCATCTCACAACAGGCAATTAAAATAGCTTCCGCAACGGATGAACCGGCAGACGAACCGAAAGACAAGGCAACGGATAAGAAAACTGAAACACGTACCGGAATTGTTTTTCCAAGACTGATAGAGCTCCATACCCAATGCAAAAGACCCCATTTTAAAAATTGGATACGGGATGCCGGCATTCAGAAAAATATAACCTTTCATACGATGCGCCACACCTTTGCCACCCTGCAGCTTCTGGCAAATACAAACATCAAAACCCTGAGCGAGATGCTTGGCCACACCAAAATTGACACAACGATGATCTACGCCCACGTCGTCAATGCAAGCCGCCGTGCAGCGGCTGATGTCATTACCTTAGATATGGAAGAACAAGAAGTATAAATATCGAATAATAAATTGGGGAAACTGAAGAATAAAGTTACTTTATTTATGCTTAAGTATTTCAAAAATAATCATTAAAGAAATGTTAAAAACTCCCCCCTCCCATGGAAGCCATATCCATTTCATAAAAGATATTCTCAGTTGTTATCGAAAAAACCACCCTGAAAAGCTTGAAGCATACACGAACTTCATTGATGATATTCATACTTTGATTGCTGATTACAAGGAGCTGCTCGACATGCTTGCTGAACATGACCGGAAACAGTCTCTCCTCATACTCTATCTGGCGAACGGCACTAAAAACTGAAGGAGACGGGGTTGCAACTGCCAAAGTTCAACCCCGAAACTCATTTATTCTTTTTTTTCTTTGGCGGAGACTCCAAACCGGGAATATCCCTTAATTCCTTTTCCAGCTCCTCAATTCGATACTTCATATCTGCAAGCTTCCTTCTTACAGCGGCATTCATCTCCAAAGTCTCTTCAGTATACTCTAACTTCTCTCCCCCCATAATGTACTCGACATCCAGACCTATATCTGCCAATTTTTTCCGCAGCAACATCCCAGGACGACTGACACCAGTAATGTACGGCCTGAAATAAGAGCTGCTCCGGGATCCGATAGCCTCAGCTGCTTTTTTCAGGGTGCCAAATTTCCTGGATATCTCTTCTTCGAGACGCTCGCCTATGGTCTTTTTCTTATTATCCATCTTTGCTCTTATTATGCTCATTTTTGCTTATTTTATTCTTTTCTTTGTTAAATAGATAAAGATTAACTAATATTAACAAAGATCATATTACCTATCAGTTGATAAACATAAACAAAGATAAACAAATATGAACAAAGATAAACAACTATCAACTTCGCCGACCTTTGAAGATTTACCGGCAATGGTTGCCGAGCTTTCGCGCAAGTTTGATGCCTTTCTTGAACGCCCTGAAGTGGCCGAAGCAGCCCAGCCGATGGGAGTTACCCCCTGTGCAGAATTTCTCACAACGCTGGAAGGCCGTAGGGTAACCAATGGCGCTGTTTACAATCGGGTCCACAAAGGGATGCTGCCTTACCGCAAGATAGGAGCACGACTCTTCTTCATACCAGAAGAAATTCTTGATTCAATCCGAAAGGAAAAAAAACATCATCTGACCATTACAGCAAAACAGCTTTCATAAATCAGCAAACCCCACGACCATGGACAACCTCAGCAACCCGCAACGCCCGCTTATCTATGAGCGCATCGCTGCAATTATGGCAGAAGTACCCGCCATAGGGAAGAACAAACAGAATCAGGAACAACACTACTGGTTCCGCGGGATTGATAATGTCTACAACTCACTGCACCCGCTCTTTGTGAAACACCAGGTCTTCACCACCTCAGAAATCCTCAACAAAAACCGCGAGGTCTGGACAAACAAGAACGGTACCATCATGATTGAATTCACGCTGCAGGTGAAATACCGCTTTACCGCTATCGACGGCAGCTCTATTGAAACCGAGACCATGGGCCAGGCAATGGATTCAAGCGACAAGGCAAGCAACAAGGCCATGAGCATGGCGCACAAAGCGGCCATTCTGCAGATCTTCATGATACCCACCATTGACCTGGAAGAACCCGATGCCACTTCACCCGAGCCGCATTCGCACGGCTACCAGCAGCCACCAGCCCAGCAGCAGCACTACAGCGAGCCAAGAAGCGCAAACCCTGCACCAGCCCAGCAGAACGGCTACAACGACCGAGCCCGCCAGCCTCAGGAGCATCGCCCGCCAGTAGCACCCCAAACCCAGCCCCAGCAGCAGCAGCAGCCCCAGCAGCAACAGAACGGCTACACCCGGAACAACCAGCAGCCTAATGACCGGCCAGCCTCGATGAAATCGCTGCAGTATCTTCGCGACCTCACCGGACGGCCAAAGGTAACGGAGGCTGAAGCCAGCAAGATTGACGAAATGATACAGCGAGGGCTGACGGCTGACCAATGCAGCGGACTGATTGACTCCATCAATGCCTATTTGCAGGGCCAGCGCCAGAGCATTTTACAGGAAAGCGCCGGAACGGAGCAGCGCTGCCAGCCGCAGCCGCAACACCAGCAGGAATATGACGAAATGCCTTTTTAACAACCAACACAACACTGGAGCGCCGAAACAATGAGCAAACCTGATGAACTGGTCATGATGGAAGTCAAGTGCTTCCTCACAGAAGAGGAAAAAATCGAACGGGGAAGCGAACTTGCCCGGCATGTCCAGAATGCCGAAATGCTCACCAACGAGAAAAAAGAGAGAGCCGCTGCCTACAAGACAAAGATTGACACCCATAGACTTGAGGCCGTAGCTCTCTCCGACGCTTTGCAGGCCGGCTATGAGCACCGACAGATAGAGTGCCGGAAGGTGATACACTACGCCCTGCGCACGGTTGATTTTGTGCGAAACGACACGGGGGAGCTGGTGCAGACACGACCGATGGAGATCGGGGAAGCTCAGGAGAATATGTTTGACGAAACCCCGAACAGCGACGAACGGCATAAAGGAAAAATCACCCTGCTTGGACGATGAGCTGTGAACCGCACACCTTCATCATCAAGGGAGAACTCTACAGCTCGAAAAACTCCCGCCTGCCGCTCATCTACAAGGATCCGAGGGGCAAAACGATACGGAAGGTGATCAAAAGCCACTGCGCACGCGACCATGAACGCCATCTGCTGCAGCTCTTTACCGGCAACCCTGCCTTTTGCGCCACCTTCCGCCAGGAGGCCGAAGGCAGACCGCTGCCGCTGAAACTCAATATCAAGATTTACCGCCGTACCCGCCAGCGCTTTGACTACACCAACATCTGCCAGAACCTGTTTGACTGCATGGTAAAATGCCGCCTGCTGCCGGATGACTCAGCCGACCAGCTGCTGCCGGTCTTCGAACCTTATGAAGTCGATAACCTGACACCTCGAGTAGAAATGAAACTCCTGCCATGAGAGATACTCCCTGCGGCTACATAAAACTCTACCGGAGGCTTACCGCCTGGGAGTGGTACAAGGAATCGCCGATGGTCCACCTGCTGGTGCATCTCATCATGATGGCAAACCGCCAGCCCGGACGCTGGAAAGGAGTTGATCTGCAGAGAGGCCAGCTGATTACCGGAAGGCACGTCCTCTCACTGCAGACCGGCATAACAGAACGCACCTGCCGCACCTGCCTGGAGAGGCTGAAAACGACCAAGGAAATAGCCATAAGAACGACCAACCGATACACCCTTATAACGGTTTTGAATTACGACACTTATCAAGACCGCAACGACAGGAACGACCAGACAGTTGACCAGACCGACGACAAACCAGTGACCAGCGACCGACCACAAACAAGAAGGAAAGAATATAGAGAAGAAGAACAAGAGAGAGGAAAGAGAGAAAACTACACCTACCCGACCTATGATGAACCTGCCGCAGCATCTGGAACTGCTTGCCCGAAAGGGAGCAAATCCCGCAAAAAAAGCCCTAAGCCTGATTTTACGAACAGCCTGCTTTTTAAAAACCCCGGCTTTACCGCACCCTTTTGTGCAGGCCAGTGGGATGATTGGTGCAGGAACAAAAAGGCTCCCTACCGCTCGCAGGTGGTTGCCGAAGAGGCGCTCGGCTACCTCTACGAACTGAGCGATGGCAATGAAACCCTGGCGACGGAAGCGCTGCGGGTGGCACGGATTTCAGACTGGCAAAGTTTTCACTGGCATTTTCAACATCTGTCAAAACAACAGCACCATGACCCGGCAACTCAACCAATCAATGACGCAAACCATCACGGGGCTGACAACCTCCGCTGGCTTGAATCCCACGCTTGAAAACGCAGTACGCACCCTCGGCGGCAACCACCATGCCGCCAGAACCATGGCCCGCAAGCTCACCACACCGGCAGCAACCATAGAAATCGAACGCGCCATACGAACGCTGCAGATCATCAAAGGCAAAACCTACGCAAGAGCCCTTGAGAAAGAGAACGGACGGGCACCCGACATGATTGCCGACCTTGGCATAACCGACATGCTCTCGCGCATGAAGATCACGGAGGCTGAACTTGAAGCCTGGTACCAGCTTGCCGAACAGAGCAAGTTTCAGCACACCCTTTTTTCCCCCCTACCGGAAAAGGCCGATGCCCGCCAGATGCTCGACGACCTGCGCCAGAAGATGATCGCAAAACAGAACGCTGCCCATGAGCTGCTCCGCATTGAGCAGGAAAGCAAAGCGCCCCCCCGCTGCATACGCCTCTCAAGCAGCTCGCTGCGGGCCGCCATAGGCTTCGGCATGTGGCCGCTCTTCTTCGACCAGCACAAAGAGGAAGCCTATATGCTGCTGCAATGGAACGAGCTGCCCGAAGCCGGACGTCTGGAATACTTCGACAGGCTCGGAGCGGAAGAGCAAAAAAGCCTCTGGAAGCTCAAGACGAAAGAAGAGCGGGAAGAGGCGACAAAGGCTATCTTTGACCGGCATTACTGCAACAAATCGGACAAATCGGACACCCATAAAAAAAGAAAGACCATCTGACAAAAGCAAAAAACACCATTAAAGCAACAAAATAAAGAAGTTACCAGCTTGAAAAACCACATAAAATCGGACAAATCGGACACATATAAAAAAGGAAATAAAAAATGACACAACCGCTGTTTAAAAAAGTGCTCTACTTCGACACGGAAACAACCGGCCTTGAAGCCGGCACGCATGGCATTATCCAGCTTGCCGCCCTTATGGAGATCGGAGGCGACGTTGTTGAGAGCTTCAATATGAAATTCCAGCCGCATGAAGGGGCCTTGATCAACCCTGACGCGCTCAAGGTAAGCGGCACTGACCCCGAAGAGCTGAAGAGCCGGACAAGCAGTACCGACGCCTACCGCGAATTCCTGAAATTTCTCGACCGGCACATCTCAAAATTCGACAAAACCGACAAAGCCTACCCAGCCGGCTACAATGTTGCTTTTGACCTGCAGTTTCTGGACGCATGGTTCCGCCACCACGGCAGCCAGTACGGAAGCGGAAGCTACCAGAACTGGAAGAAGCTCGATCCGCTCCCGCTCCTGCACCTCTGGGACTACCAGGGAACCATCGCCTTGCCCGATTACAAGCTGCAGACGGTCTGCAAGGCCTTCTTTATTGAACTGGAAGCACATGATGCCTTGAGCGATATTCTTGCCACCAGGGCCCTGCTGAAAGCATTAATCAAGTGCTGAGACAGAAAGAAAGGAGTGACAAGTGCTGAGGGATAAGAGAAAGCTCGGCACTCGGCGCTTAAAAAAAAGGGTTGAAATATGCTGATAAAAAATAAATATTAACAAAGAAAGACAAAGAAAAAGCATAAAAAGATCAAAAATAAACATAAATAAACATAGAAATATAAAGAATAATTGTATATTAAGGTGAAGGGTTTATGAACAAGAACAATAAAACTTTATCACCATGACTGCCACAGAACAAATCAACGCCGCCTGGAACAAGAAGCAACTTACCTACACCCCGGCGAAATACATCGCACTTCTGGAAAGGCTTTCCGGACAATGGCTCAACACTGAAGAAACCTGGATCTGCGAAGAACTCTATCTCCTGAACCTGGTATCCCGATTCTCAATAGAGCGGTGGATACACAACCCGAACAATCCGCTGAAATCATTTTACTACAACGAGACACGATACGTCAAGGCTACCGACCCGCTGCACAAGCCCTGCACAGAGTGCGAAATACTGAAAGCCAGAATCCGTGACCTTGAGGAGATTCTTGCATCAAAAACAGTGACCTATGCGGAACTGGAATGAAAAAAGTGCCGAGTCCAAAGTGCTGAGCGCAAAGTGCCGAGCGCTCAGCACTGAAGATAGAAAGGAAGAAAAAGAAGGAAACTGACAACCTCCAAAAACACAACTGCCATGAACGAATGCGAAACACTGGAACTGCCGGAAGTTGCTACCATGCTTGAAACCGGTACACCGCAAGCTATCGCGCTGCGGAAAGAGAATGTGATTGAAAGTGAGCTGAAAGCCATAGAACTGAATTTCAGAGGGCTGAAAATTGCCGGAATCGATGACACCACAGGCATTAAAATTGTCTCTGATGCACGCAAGCACTGCAAGAAACTGCGCACTACTGCCGAGCGAATCTGCATGACGGGCCGACAGGATGCCATCGCCGAACAGAAACGCTGGCTACAGGCTGAAAAATATGTCGTTGACCGGATAAAAGCCGTAGAAACCGAACTGATGGCAGAGGAAGCACGCATTGAAAA
>JABDHL010000009.1 GCA_012972825.1 Chlorobiaceae bacterium | reverse complement strand
GTCATTGGCACGGTTAACACCGGTGTAGCTGTGATGGGTGATAAATATTATGTTGAGAAAGGAATAGTCAAAATTATCACACCGGCAGCAGGCAGTGCATCTATGACGCAGTGGAGTAAAGCGGGTTTTAAGGATCTGCCGATTTTCCGTTTTGCCTCACATGACGGCATTCAGGCACACATGGTAGTTGAAAAAGCCCTCAAGCTCGGGTTTACGAATGTTGCGATATTGCATGACGCCACCAATTATGGTGTTTCCGGACGAGACGACCTCATTGAACAGATCAGCAAACAGGGTGGAAAGCTGAAGGTGGTGTCAGTAGAAAAGTTTGCCATTGGCGATAAGGACATGACCGGCCAGCTTATTAAAGCCAAGGCCGCTGGTGCGCAGGCGATTCTGATATGGGGTATCGGGCCTGAGCTGGCTGCGGTAGCATCTGGTAAGGAGAAGCTGGGATTCAAGGTTCCGATGATTGGCGGATGGACCCTGTCGATGAGCAATTTCATAGAAACATCAGGTGCATCCGGCAATGGTGCTCTGATGCCTCAGACTTTTATCGAAGATGAGTCTATAGCGAGGGCCAGGCCATTCATTCTGGCTTACCATAAGGCTTACAGTGTTGCCAGGATTCCTTCTCCCGTCTCTGCTGCACAGGGTTATGATGCAGCTTTGTTGCTGGCCGAAGCCATTCATGAGGCAGGTTCTACTAATCCCTCAAAAATAAAATTCTCATTAGAGAACCTCAAAACGACCGTCAAAGGAGCCATTGCAGACTGGAAAAAACCGTGGTCAAAGTGGAATCCGTCAAATGTCGAGACACACGAGGCGTTCCGCCGGGCAACTACCGTTATGGGTAAGGTTCAGAACGGGCGGGTTGTATTGGCTGATCCATCAGAAAAATTTGTGTTGGAAGGAATAGCCGTCAAGTGAGTCTGGAGCTTTAACTGGTTGTCTGAATGATAATTCTGGACGCAAAATATATTGCTCTTGCTCAGATGGCTGTGGGCGGAGGGCTTATGGGCATGGCCTATGCTCTAGTGGCTTACGGCTTTCAATTGACCTATGCCGCAGGAAAGGCAGTGAATTTCGGGCAGGGTGAACTTGTTATGCTTGGAGCTTTTGCTGGAATTTCACTTGCCGGCACAGGTCTTCCCTACTGGGTTTCTGTGCTAGGGGCGATGGTGGCAGGGGCGGTTCTTGGATGGTTTGTCGAGCGTGTTGCGGTCAGGCTGGCTTTGAAGCAGCATAATGAGGGTTGGATTCTGCTTACGATCATCGTGGGCTTGTTTGCTCTCTCTTCCGTGGAGAATATATGGGGGCGGGACGACAGGCCATTCCCGGCCCCATGGCCTGCCGGTGCACTCGATTTTTTTGGAATATCGGTAACATGGCCGGAATTGGCCATTGCAATGGGTGCAATGGGTATCATGACATTGGTTGAGCTTGCCAAACGCTATACAATGGCCGGTATCGCAGTTCAGGCAGTCAGTGCAGATCCTGAAGCAGCCGAACTCTGTGGAGTTCGTTCACGCTCCGCGATCTCTCTCTCCTGGGCAGTCTCAGGGGCTGCAGCTGCATTTGCAGGAACGGTTATCGGCCCTGTAACAACTGTTGGTCCTACAATGGCAGCCGCGTTGACGTTGAAAGCGTTTTCGGTCGCAGTGGTCGCAGGTCTCGACAGCGGGTTTGGTCTTGTTATTGCCGGTATTGCATTAGGGGCAGTGGAAAATCTTTCCGGCTATGTGCTCGGCAGCGGATGGCGCGAAGCACCGGGCCTTATTCTGCTTATTCTGGCGTTGGCACTTCGTCCGCAGGGAGTCTTCGGTAAAAAAATTATCCGTAAAGTTTGAGGGGGATGCCATGTTTACCGGTGTTGATCTTGGTCTGAGGGAGAATACAGCGGAACGCATCGTGCGCATAGTCCTTTTCATAGCGCTTGGTGCGCTGCCGGCGTTCTGGCACGGTCAGTATGCACTTGGCCTGCTCACCCTGATGGCAGTTTACGGAGTACTTCTCATCGGCCTTGACGCAACAGTCGGATATCTTGGACAGGTCAACCTCGCCCAGGCTGCACTTTTTGGTCTCGGTGCTTACGCGTCAGCGTTGGCTGTTCAGGCAGGAGCATATTTTCCTTTAGCGTTATTAGCCGGAATTATTGCAGCCCTGCTTCCGGGAGCGGCACTGGCATTGCCGGCTTTGAGGCTGGAAGGTCCTCAGTTCGCACTTTCTACCCTCTCTTTCGCCACCTTGTCGGTCATTGTTCTTAATGAGTCCGAAACAATTACACATGGAGCACTTGGCCTGTCGATTGTCAGACCATCCCTCTTTACAGTTGCCCTGGATGCAAGAGGTTTTTACTGGCTTTGCCTGGTGCTCTTGTTTATGTCGTGGTGGGTTTCTCAGATCCTTCTTAAATCACGGTTTGGACTCTCCATTGAGGCGTTGCGCGATTCTCCGACTGCTACCGATGCTCTGGGGATAGGTACTTTACGCCACAAGGTGTTGGCTTTTGCCTGGGGAAGCGCACTTGCCGGTCTTGCCGGTGCCTTGCATGCGTTGAATTTCGGTTACCTGCAGCCTGCCGCTTTCGGGTATGACCTGATGGTTATGCTGCTGCTCGGCGTAGTTTTCGGAGGTCGCCGGAGCCAGTGGGGAGCCTTTGCCGGAGCGGCTGTTGTGGCTATGTTACCCAATTTGCTTTCGAACCGGACACTTTTTTCAGGCCTTGTCAGTTCTGGTTGTGTTCTTACGCTTGTTCCAATCCTCAGGTCACTGATTTCCAGAAGGGTACCTGCATTTAAGGAAGCAGCTCCTGCAGTGGCTATGGCAGTAGCTTTGGCTCTCTCTCTTTTTGCGTCCAATGTTGAAGAGTGGCGCAAAGGGATATTTGCTCTTTTCCTTTTTGCTGCAGTGGTTGGTCTTCCAGATGGGCTTGCAGGTGCCTTTGCTTCTGCGTTGCATAGGCTGATACGCTTTACACCTGATCCTTTGCCTCCAGCAACTGGAGGAATCAGGTCGGCAGGAATCTCCGTTTCGAAACCCTTGCAGGTTTTCAAGCTCAGCAAATCTTTCGGAGGTGTAAGGGCCGTGGATAACGTTTCGTTGGATATTGGTCAAAATGAGATTCTTGGGTTGATTGGACCAAATGGCTCCGGCAAGACAACGTTTATAAATGTGGTATCCGGACTCTATGCGCCTGACTCTGGATCTGTAGAAATTGCCGGCACCCGACCGCTGCCCGGTAGCCTGATGTCTGCATTTTCAGCCGGAGCTGCTCGCACATTTCAAAATCTTCAACCCTTTTCCGGCTTGACTGCGTTAGAATCAATTCTCGTTTGTCAACACGACGGCGGTAAATCGGAGGCCATGGGTTGGCTTCGCATGGTAGCTCTTGAGGAAAAGGCGCGGCAGCGCTGTTCAGAGTTGTCATACGGAGACCTTCGTTTTCTTGAAATTGCGAGGGCGTTAGCTACCCGCCCGCGTCTTCTTATGCTCGATGAGCCGGCGGCTGGCATGTCCAAGCCTGATATTGCCCGTCTTGTTGATCTGATCGCTTCAATTAAATGTGCTGGGGTGCCGATTCTGCTCATAGAGCACCATCAGGACGTTGTCGCTGAACTGTGTGACCGGGTCGCGGTGATGGATGGAGGCCGTCTGATTGCACTGGGAACATCGGCTCAGGTTCGTCGTAATCCGAAAGTGATTGAGGCATATCTTGGAGCAGATGAAGAGCAAACAAGTGTTCAAGGTACATCGGAGCCGCAATTATGCTGAACGTTGAAAACCTGCGCGCTGGATATAGCGGTGATGATGCTGTTCGGGGGATTTCGTTAGAGGTTGCCGAAGGCTCTTGTGTTGCGCTGGTTGGAGCAAACGGTGCGGGTAAAAGTACGTTGGCGAAAGCTCTCTGCGGTCTTCTGATACCTCGGGGAGGGCGAGTGTTCTTCGACGGAAAAGAGATAACCGGGCTTCCTGCCAGCGAGGTCGCCAGACGAGGTCTTTGCCTTTGTCCCGAGGGACGGCGTGTGTTCGGCCCTCTGACGGTCGAGGAGAACCTTTTTCTTGGGGCCTACCCGCGCCTGCCATCGTTCGGGCCCTTCAGACGGGCTGCTTCCGGAGACCTGAAGCGCATATACCGAATGTTTCCTCGACTTGGAGAACGCCGGTTGCAGCAGGCGGGGAGCCTTTCTGGCGGAGAGCAGCAGATGCTTGCAATCGGTCGTGTTCTTATGGCCCGTCCACGTTTTATGGTACTCGACGAGCCTTCGATGGGCCTTGCGCCTGTAGTCGTCAAAGAGGTGTTCGAAGCAATCCGTTCACTCCATGCCTCTGGGATGACCATCCTGCTCTCCGAGCAATTTGCAAAAATCGCTCTCGCACTTTCTGACCGCGCTTATATCATCGAGCGCGGTAGTGTTGTATTGGAAGGCGCCAGCAAGGGCCTTGCAAAGAACCCGGCTGTGATGGCGGCATATCTCGGCTGAAAACAACACGTTTTTTTTTATTATGTTATGCTTATACTGGGTTATTGAACCACTTGTCCGTTCCCTCAAACTTAATAAGCGATATCTATGCTCAAAAAAATAGTTATATCCTTTTTTTGCTCAATGCTCCTTTTCACTCTTGCAAAAGCAGCATCGCCGTCTGAGGTTCAAGCATACCGTTATGCTGCCGATCAGGGGGATGCTGCTGCTCAGTTTAATCTCGGGCGGCTTTATGAAAAGGGTGAAGGTGTCAGGCAGGACTACGCTGAGGCCGTAAAATGGTATCAGCTTGCTGCTGAAAAAGGAAGTGTTTCAGCACTGTACAATCTCGGTATGTTGCATGCTGATGGCAAAGGTGTTCGGCAGGATTATGTCGAAGCGGGCAGATACTTTCGTCTTGCAGCGGATAAAGGAGATGCTGCTGCTCAGTCAAATCTTGGGAAATTGTACGAAAAGGGTAAAGGCGTACGGCAGGACTACACAGAAGCCATAAAATGGTATCGACTTGCTGCTGATCAGGGATATGCAGCGGCTCAGTTTATGCTTGGGGCATTGTATGCTAATGGTAAAGGAGTCAGGCAGGATAAAAGTACAGCCAAAGAGTGGTTCGGAAAATCATGTGATAATGGAATACAGGAGGGGTGTGATAAATATCGTGAACTGAAGGAGAAGGGGTTTTGAACATCCGGAGCTTTTCCGGTTTTAAGCTCTGGAAATGCTTTCCGTCCATAATAACCAGGGGAGTCAAATCATCTTCGGTAATATCGTCATCACGGTTATTTTTGACAGACAAATCATCCATTTCTCTTGATTCCAGATGTAACTTATGGCTCCACAATGATATAGTTATTCTGAGGTCTCAGTCGTTCATTACGCAACTCTCGCTCCTGAAGCCTGACATCTTCCCGTTCTAGCCGCAACCGCTCCTGTTCAGTTTTTTCTCGTTGCAGCCGCAATTTCGCCTCTGCTTTTTGATCCATTATCTCAAGCTTCTGTTGGTGCAATGTCTCTTGTGCGGCAGCATCTTCATTGTCCCTCTCTTTCCAGAATGCGGCATCAGCATAGGAGACATTGACATCTGAAGCCATAATCCCTATAAATGCTGCTGCAGTTATAAATGATTTATTTTTCATCATGACTTTACAAATTAATTTACAGGTATCTAAACACCGAGGTCGTTCGCCGCTTTATTTGCCTCTGTTACATCTACCTTATTTGCTGATAAATAATTCAACAGTTTTCCAGTTGTAGAAACAGCATTTGTAACCAACGGAGGAACATTTCTGACTAAAAACAAAACAGGGCCAACGTCACTGAAACCGAGAGATGATGTGTTTATGCCGGTAAGGGCACCAACCATTTTTTTTGTCTCTATGACAGCTTCAACATATTTTAATGCAGCATGCCCCGCAAGTTTTTTATGCTCAGCATCCAGACTTTTATTTGATTCAATACGTGGCCTTATGACATCACTGCAGGCATTGGATTCAGCAATCATTTCATCATCCGATTCAGCAGCAGTGCCTTTTTCTGCGAATTTAAGTGTGGCTTTTCTTGCCGCCAGCTCCTCTTTCAGATCTAACGCTTCTATAATAAGGTACTGAGAGTCAAGATATCTGTGCAAAGCCCTTCTGCAGTCATGTACAACTTCTCTGACATGTGAGTTTCCTCCCTGTGAATCACTGCTGATGAGAATATCGGGCAAGCCAAATGCAGCCTTTGCCGGCGACGCGACCAAGAGTGATGCTCCGACAAGAACCAATGCTCGTAACTTCATGATGAATTTCATTTGGTTTTGATGATAATTTATCGGACACCTTTTGCATTCAATTGATCGACAAGGCTCAATGCAGTTTCTTTTGCGGCAACAATCAGCGCATTACGGCTTGCGACGCTTTGGTCAGGTCCCAAGCCTGAAAATTGAACAGGACCTACTGAACCAACCTTTCTCGGAAGAGTTGTACTGATATCCCAGAGATTTGCCCGTACTGAAACATAAACACGCCTGTTTCCTGAAACCGGATCGACATCATTGACTCCTATATCAATAGTTCCGGTAGCAAGATAGCGGACATCACACTTTCGTGATGCATTAATTATTTTTGCTCTGGTTTGCGCGCTTAAATCATCTTTATGGACAAATTCCGGTTTGATGACCGCAGGGTCAGGTCCACCCCCATTGATCATGACATCATCATAAGCGGCATACTCAATTCCTGCATTTGTCAAAACTTCCCCCATTGCAGAATCTATATCCTGTGAACTTGTAACCTCATAGGTAACGGCATCAGCTTTTCTTTGAGTGCTTCCGCCTGTCTGCTCCATCTGAGTTCCTGTTACAAAACCTATTGAGCCTGGCGAAGTATTTTTCCGTACCCGAACATCAGTTCTCTTCTCGTCAAATTGTGTAATTGACGTCGCTTTTCGTGCCATAAATAAAAAAGTGAAAAGCGAATGGGTTGACCTCATCGGTTCAGCCAGGGACGGCTCAGAGATAAAAAGAGATAGAGCACCAAAGAGTAATAATGATTTAAATCTCATGGTTTTTATCAGATTATTTTAATTGATCAATTATTTTTGAAGCTTCATGAAAACTGTTAATCGCTTCAGCACCTCTTGAAGCATGCTCTTTAACCCATCCTGAGTTTACAGTAGAAAATTGTTTTGAAGTATCATAAAGCAATTCGTTTAAAGTTTTTTTGTATTGTTCCCAATCTTCAACTTTTGCATCATAAGCTTTAGCAAGAGTTACAATTTGAGTGTTATAAATGTTTTCATTCAAGAGATATTTATTGATATCAGGCTCAAAAATTTTAATTGTTCCCAGTGCGCGATAGATCTTTTGTTTAGAGTAAGCACCTTCAACTTCTGTTCCACGAAAAGCACGAAGAGAAAAATCAACTTCATAATCAGGATTAGGCAGGTTTAAATTAAAAGTATTACCATCACAGAACCTTAAAGCCATGACTCTTCCGACAACTTCACCAGGGCTCCAGGGTATAATAGGAATATTATTTGTTGAAGCTATAGACGATTCTAATTCATTAGCAATAAGATTTTTAAGAGCCTTCGGGCTTTGATTGTTAGCAGTAACCATCTTCAGGGCTTCAGGCTCGATATCAATATTTTTTACTTGCAGATACTTTGTATGGCGTCCTTTAAACGTGATGCCGGCAAACTTGTTCAGCCATTCGTCAAATGGGTTGATTCCCAATTCGTTTGTTAAATAGAGCTTTTTGAACAACTCCACAATCTGTTCATCACTAAGCCGCTGAATGACGGTATCATGATATCGTATCCGAAGAGGATAAGCGGCAATCAACTGTTTTGATGCTCTGTCGAAAGCCAGAACATTTGCATTTATACCAAGAAATAAAAGCAGATGTCCATCCAGTTCCATATATTCGACCTTTTCATACGTAAGGGCGAAAGCGACGGTAATTTGATTCCCTTGGCCAATTCTGCCAAGTTCAGTTGTTAATCGGGCATCTTCATGAGGTCTGTTTTTTATTTTTTCATAAAACACTTTATTGAGCAACGGTTGACCATTATCACTCTTTAAAAATTCTATGGTTGAACTATATGGATAAAGTTCCTTTCTGTTTTCATAGTTTCCTGAAAAAGCAAATCCGGAAAAAAGCAGTTTATCCTGTGCTGATGCTGTTGACGATATAAAAGTCAACGCCACGAATAAAAAAGTTATTATTTTCCAAGGACGGTGGTAATACTGCATAAGTGCCATGGATGAACATTACTATATTTCGAATACATGGTAAAAATACAACAAACTATCAGAATGAAAAAAAATAAGAGGCAGATTTCATTCACTGAAAGGCTGAATAGAAATTTACATGCCAGAATAAATCAATTTTTGAACATTAAATATTCGGATGTAATTCCGAAAAAAGCAATTGGAGATTTAGTTTCCGGAAGTATATAGACGATACCTTTACTTTTCTTAAAAAGTGGACAAATAATTGTATTAAAACAAATTACAGGGACATTGATGCATCCCCATGAAATTCTGTGTTCTTTGGGATCCGGTGAAATAATACGTTCCAGACGTCTTTGCCCAGGGGGGTTGACAACAGCATGAATTGCAATATTAGCATCATAATCAACCCAGAGATACAATCCTCCATGTCCATTATTTCCTAAACGAGCTATATACCTGCCAGCCGGAGTTATACGTTGTTTCGGGGGAATCTGGGCAAGGGTCTTGCTTCCGATACTTTCCATGTCATAATCACCCTCAGCCATGCCAAGCAGAGCTCGTGCTGCGCCTATAATCTGACCATCAACATCAAAAATAAAGATTTTTGCTTGCTTTTTATCAACGATAACAAATGGCAGTCCTTGATTATCATGGGATTTTACAGCCCAGTTAGCTACCAGTTGAACATCATCAGAGGCTTGTTCAGCGCCGAAAAAAGCCTTGTTTTCACTTTTTGCAGTCGCATCTGGAAAAGAGATGCATTCCAAGCTGACAATCAGGGCTGCAACATGAAGCCAATAACGAAGGTGCAGTGTATTTGTGCGCATAATGTGTGGAATAAGAAAATCTGTTGTTGGGGGAGTCGGTACAAGAATTTCTCAAAAAATCATAATTCACCTGCGTCCCTCAAAGGGAAATAAATCAATCTTATTCGTTTGTTCTATGTTAGGGGGTAATGAAGAGTAAATTAACGTCATACAGATAATAAAAACACATTACCAGGACACATTACCCATGCTTGTAAGCAAATATATCATTTCAAGCGAGGGTGTACAACACTTCATAGAAGAATATTTGTTTCAGCATAAAATAATGTACACATCAGTACTATGTTGCGTCTCGTTGATGTCTCGATTTATGATGAAAAATGTTACAGTTATAAAATTTAAAAAATGTTCAAACAAAAATATTTATCAAATAAATCAATGTTTAATAAAATATTACACGCTCTACGTTTTAGTGCTCATCGACTTATGGCGCAAGATTTGCATAATTTCTTCTTATAGTGAAATTTATATACATTGTAAAATACATGTAAAAATTATCAGGAGCAAACCAATGAGAAAATCTTTAATGATTATAGCTATAGCGGTTATCGCCATAATGCTTGAGTGCCCTGCAGGTTATGCGGCAAAGGACACAAAAAGTCTTTACACAAGTGCAGCTGCAAAGTTTAAAACAAATAATTACAAGGAGGCTATAGAAGATTATACAAAGGCCATTGATCAGAATCCAAAAGATTCTTATGCATACCTGCATCGCGGTATTGTTAAGGGCACTGATGGCGATGCCCTTGGAGCTATAGCAGACTATAACAAGGCTATAGCGCTGGATCCAAAAAATTCCCTTGCGTACTCTAATCGGGGAATAGAATTAGCTAAAAAGGGAGATAACGCGGGTGCGATAGCCGATTTCTCAAGAGCAATCAAGCTTAACCAAAAATATGCTTTGGCGTATAATAACCGTGGTAACGTCAAGGAAGCTCTAGGTGACTACAATGGAGCGATTGAAGACTATACCAGGGCGATTGAGTTAAAACAAAATTATGGTGTAGCTTATACTAATAGAGGGACGGCAAAAGGCCACCTGGGTGATAAAGATGGAGCCTTGGCAGATTATAAAAAGGCCGCAAAGCTTAATGAACCTGATTCTAAACAATGGCTAAGCAGCCGAGGGTTTTCTTTAGAGTGAAATAACATTTGTGCACTATCCATAAAAATCTGGCCGATTGGATTGCTTTATCCCAGACGCGCAATGCAAAATTCCCAGTGTGATAGGAGCAACTGACAATCTCCTCTTGCAGAGATGGACTTATGATGCCAGCGTTCTTAAGGTCAGGGACGAGGCATCATATTTCGTAATCGCCAGTAAAAACCCGGACTCTGTTGATGGTAACAAAAACCAGCACCCCTTTGGCAAGTTGAAGATTCACAAAGAGCTCTCTCGGAACTTCAGCTTCAATGGCACCGTCAAGGCCTTCGCACTCTATGTTCAATCCTATCTGTCCGCCCTGAAGACGAACTTCTCGTATTGTTCCTTCAAGGTCATTGGCGTTACTGCGTATTCTGCTTATACCGATTTCATGAGGCCGTATAAAGGTCTGACTTGTTTTTTCTTCAACGTTTTTCAGCTCATCAGGCGCATCAAGATGGTGATTCCCTAGGCTGACCTTGCCGTTTTTGATACGTCCGTGGAAGACGTTGACATTTCCCAGAAAATTGTAGACAAAGGCATTTACCGGGTGATCATACACCTCCTGCGGGGTTCCCTGCTGTTCAATCCGGCCTTTGTTGATCACGACAATTTTATCTGCCAGTTCAAGAGCCTCTTCCTGGTCGTGGGTAACAAAAATACTGGTGACGTGGATTTCATCGTGCAGTTTTCTTAACCAGCGTCGAAGTTCCTGCCGTACCTTTGCATCCAATGCTGAAAATGGTTCATCAAGGAGGAGAACTCTGGGGTTCACGGCTAAAGCTCTTGCCAAAGCAACACGCTGACGCTGACCGCCTGAAAGTTGCGAAGGGTAACGTTTAAGCGCCCAATCCATCTGTACCAGCTTCAGAAGATGTTCCACCCTTTCGCGTATTTCCTTCCGTGCAGGGCGTTGTCTGAACGGGAGCACTTTAAGCCCGAAAGCTACATTTTCAAAAACAGTAAGACGTCTGAACAGTGCATAATGCTGAAAAACGAAACCGACATTTTTTTCTCGTGGAGGAAGGTTCGTGGTATCCTTGTTTTCAAGAATGATTTTTCCTGAGTCGGCCAGTTCCAATCCGGCAATAATGCGTAGCAGCGTGGTTTTCCCACATCCCGAAGGACCCAGAAGAGCAATCAGATCTCCTGAAGGTATGCTTAGACTGAGATTGTCAATCGCTTTGTACTCGCCAAATGTTTTGGTAATGTTCTGCAGTTCTATACCCATGTCAGATCCTAAAGATGAAAGCTTTTTTTCTGAAATTGTTTTTCTATTCCACCCTTGATAACCACAGTAAGCAGAGCAAGAAAGACGAGAAGTGATGCAACGGCAAACGATGCCGTAAAGTTGTATTCGCTGTAGAGAATTTCAACATGCAGCGGAATGGTGTTCGTCTGCCCGCGGATATGTCCCGAAACTACAGATACCGCGCCAAACTCTCCGATTGAGCGCGCTCCGCAAAGAATCATGCCGTATATAAGTCCCCATCGTATATTTGGAAGAGTGATTTTTCCAAAAATCTGCCATCCTTTTGCACCCAGTGTCAGGGCTGCTTCCTCTTCATCTCTTCCCTGAGCTTCCATTAAAGGTATCAGTTCGCGGGCGATAAACGGAAACGTTACAAATATGGTGGCTATGATAATTCCCGGGGTTGAAAAGATAATTTTTATACCATGTTCACCAAGCCATGAACCAAAAGTTGTCCGGCTGCCGACAAGGAGGACAAAAATAAGACCGGCAATAACCGGAGAGACTGCAAAGGGAAGGTCAAGCAGGCTTTTCAGAGCGCTCTTTCCCTTGAAGTTGAATTTCGTAATAGCCCATGCAGCTGCCACACCGAAAACAGCATTAACCGGTACAACAATGGCGACAGTCAGAAGCGTTAGTTTTACCGCTTCTATAGCGTATGGTTCTCGGATGGATTCAAGATAAAAGCTCCATCCTTTCTGGAAAGCCTGGGAAAAAACCAGTCCAAGCGGCAGAAAGATAAATCCGATAAAAAAGAGATAGGTAAATCCGACCAGAAAAACCTGAACTGATCGAGGATCGGTTATTCTTTTTTTGACAACGGGTGGAGTACTCTTCGCTGATTCGGGTTGTGGCATGGATTATGAATTGTATTCTTTCTGTTGCCACTCCTGCACTGCATTCAGCAGCAGAAGCATGGAAAATGAAATACAGAGAAGCACAAGCGCAACGGCTGACGCTCCAGCATAGTCAAACTGATCGAGCTTCGACATAATCATCAATGGAGCGATCTCGGTTTTCATCGGCAGATTGCCTGCGATGAAGATTACTGATCCGTACTCTCCGATGCCTCGGGCAAAAGCGAGAGTGACTCCCGTAAGCAGAGCAGGGAAGAGATGAGGAAGAAGGATTTTCCTGAAGGTCTGCCACCGTGTTGCTCCAAGGCAGTGCGCAGCCTCTTCAATCTCCTGTTCCACCTCTTCAAGAACAGGCTGAATAGTGCGGACAACAAACGGGAAGCCGATAAATATCAGTGCAATCACTATTCCTGTAGGTGTGTTGATGATCTGCAGGTTCCAGTGAGCGAGGATCTGTCCAAACCAGCCCATTGGTGAATAAAGAGTTGCAAAGCAGATGCCGGCTACTGCCGTTGGCAGGGCGAAAGGCAGATCGACAAGGGCGTCCAGCAGCCCTTTACCGGGGAAACGATAACGCACCAGTACCCATGCAGTCAGGAGGCCTGCAAAGGCATCAAATATCGCAGCAAAGAAAGCTGTAGAAAAACTCAGTCTGTAAGATGCAAGAACACGAGGTGCTGTTACAGCATTCACAAATGGTTCCCATCCCATAGGAATGGTATGAAAGAATATCATGCTCAGTGGCACAATGACAATTGCCGAAAGGTAGAAGACCGTGTACCCCATCGACAGTCCGAAACCTGGTAGAATGTTGCGTCTTTTTGTCTGAAACAATGCCATTGGTAATGTTTTGGTACGAACTGCAGAGGAAAACAGAAATGGGGGTGTATCCTGTTTTCCTAAAAATTGTTCAGCAGCTCAATGGTTTATAACCCGCGTCAGGGGGTATAGATCTGATCGAAAACGCCGCCGTCGTTAAAATGGGTTTTCTGTGCAGTGCGCCAGTTTCCGAACACTTCGCCCAGTGTAAAGAGCTTGATGTTAGGAAAGTTTGCAGCATATTTTTTCAAAGCGGCAGGATTGCGTGGGCGGTAAAAGTTTTCTGCTACGATGTCCTGTGCTTGTGGTGTATAGAGGAAGTTCAGGTAGGCTTCTGCAAGTTTACGGGTACCGTGCTTCGCAACATTTTTATCCACAACAGCTACTGGTGGTTCAGCCAGGATGCTTACAGCCGGAGAGACAATTTCATACTTGTCAGAACCGAACTCTTTAAGAATCAGGTGAGCTTCATTTTCCCAGGCAATAAGCACATCGCCCAGTCCGCGCTGAGCAAAGCTCAAGGTCGAGCCACGGGCACCGGTATCAAGCACAGGTACATTCTTGTATAATGCCTTGATGAAATTTTTTGCCTGTTCAGGAGAGCCGGTCTGTTTTTGCTTGTAACCCCATGCCGCCAGGTAGTTCCAGCGAGCACCACCTGAAGTTTTCGGGTTTGGAGTGATTACTGATACACCCGGTTTAATAAGGTCATCCCAGTTTTTGATCTGCTTTGGATTTCCTTTTCTGACAACAAAGACGATGGTGGAGGTATAAGGAGTGCTGTTGTTGGCCAGTCTCTTCTGCCAGTTGATATCGAGAAGTTTACTGTCAGCAATCGCATCGATATCATAAGCAAGAGCAAGAGTTACCACATCAGCTTCCAGTCCGTCAATGACAGCACGAGCCTGCTTTCCTGATCCACCGTGCGACTGGTTGATTACAACAGTCTGACCGCTTTTCTTTTGCCAATACTGAATAAAAGCATTGTTTTCGCTTTGATAGAGCTCCCGCGTAGGGTCATACGAAACATTAAGCAGTGTGGCACTTCCCGCCGCTTGAGCTATTGTTCCGGTTATCCCCGAGGCCAGAATAATCGTTGCCGCAAGCGTTATTTTTTTTATTCCTTGAAGATTCATGCTCTTCTCCTTGTAATATGTTAAAATGTTCAAAAAAATTATGGCAAAAAAAAAGCCGGTTCTCTGCATTCTCAGGAACCGGCCGTGGCAAAAGTGCAAACTGGCACTATCTACACGAACCGGATTTCCAAAAGGCTGCATACTCCATTATTTGACAGCAGCAACTGCTGGAGCAGAGGAAATTTCTTTCAGATGCAATGCTCATAGTCTCAAAGTTTGATTCACGATTGTTAATAAAACCCAATCTTTTCAACCTCTCCAAGCATATACCATAAAAATACCATAAATATGGTATGACTCTTCAAAGCTCTGATTCACAAATTATGACTGGTTGAGTACCGGTTTTTTAAAGCCACGAACCAATTTTTCTGGCAGCGGTGAAACTGCTCCACGCAAGAGCTGAGATCAATATGTCGTCACCGGGGAAGTGCTCTGAAAAAGCTCGAACAGTTTTTTCATCAACCCTGTGGGGGGCAAATGCCGTGAGGAATGCTAATGTTCCTGCTATCTTGTCTGCTCCCGGAAGATGAGCGATTTCGTTTTCATACCATCCATCATTCATGCCCGGGTTACTGCCATCCCAGTTCAGTGCCGATGTGCTGACTGTTGCCCGGACCGCTTCCGAGAGAGACGATACACCAGCCTGTTCTACTGCGTTCGCAAATCGGGCAAAAGCACCTGCTATCGGCAGAGAGGCTTTTGTCCAAGACAGATCGTCAGGCAATGTAGCTTCCGCCAGGAGATCAAGCGATGCTCCAGGGGCCTTCACGAGGCGGATAGCACCCCCGAAAAACCATGCGGCAAGATGCAGTGAAACCTTTTTAGGAAGCCCGCTGGAAAATGGCAGGGGAGAATTGCCAAGCAGAATCGTGACTATGCGGTTGATGTAGTGGAAAAAGACGGCGGTTCCTATAAATGCCGGGGCTTCAACGTCAGAAAAGGGAGGTGAATGCAGAATCGCTGAACCAGGTGTGAGTGTGGCTGATGCCCATGTGGCAATTGCGTTCAATTTAGGATCTGCAAGCGCTTCCGGATAATCATGTCCTGAAGCTTCCATCAGCATGATGCTGTGCGCATCGATGCAGTAAGGGCAGCGGTTGATGGTTGATACGGCGGTGGCAACAAGCTCTTTGGCATCACGATCTCCGTTGCCGGCGAGCAGTGTCTCCCTGCATGCCATCCAGGCTCCCGCTAAAAGTTCCGGTACCGGTCTGTGCAGGGTTAACGGCTCAACCTCCGCTCCAAACTCTTTCCGTACCTGAGAGAGCACTTTTCCTGATAAGCTGTCAACAGCAACAGGATGAAAGGATTTGATATATCGTATGCTCATAACTCAACTACTGAACCATGCAGATCAAAGGCAGTAGTGTCCGTAATTGTTGCCATGTAGAATAAACCGAGGGTGACCGGTATATCGCCAAACGCAAGGATACATTCATTATCAACCTCAGGAGCATCATATTCCGTTCTGCCGAAAGCATTTTCTCCCTCGATCTGGTCGATCAGCACTTTTACCACTGTTCCATCGAATAACCGGTTCTTCTCTTCCGAAACTTCTTCCTGCAGTTCCATGATCTCAGCGGCACGTTCCTGTTTTTCTTCAGTGCTGAGTGTTTCCGTTAAAGCATAAGCCGGCGCATGCTCTTCATGGAAGTAAGGGAAGCAGCCCAGTCTGTCAAACCTGCTTGTTTCAACGAACCCCAGCAGTTCTTCAAACTCCTCCCGTGTTTCACCCGGATAACCGGTGATCAAAGTAGTTCGGAGCCGGATGTCCGGGTTTCTCTCGCGGATGTTCTCAATGAGTCGGATTGTCTCATTTTTATTGATGCCGCGGTTCATCGATTGCAGGATGCGGCTATTGCAATGCTGCAGTGGAATATCGAGGTAGTTGCAGATATTCTCACGCTCACGCATGGTATCAATCACCTCAAGCGGGAAGTTGACAGGGTAAGCATAGAGCAACCTGATCCAGTCAAACCCAATGTCTGAAAGGCGCAGCACAAGATCGTTCAGCAATGTTTTCCCTGCAAGGTCATACCCATAAAGGCTTATATCCTGAGCAATCACATTCAGTTCCTTGACGCCCGAGGCCTGCAGCAGAGCAGCTTCTCTCAGCAGCTGTTCAATGGGCTGGCTTTTGTATCTCCCCCTGATTTTCGGGATAGAGCAGAACGAACAGGTACGGTTGCATCCTTCAGCAATTTTGAGATAAGAATAATGGGGAGGTGTAAGCAGAGTGCGATGATCGTAGAGCTCTTCACGATACTCAGCCCCTAGAGCGGTAAGCACTTCGAAGAGTTCTCTTGTGCCAAAAAAACCGTCGACCTCAGGCATCTCTTCTTGAAGTTCCTGTCTGTGAAGTTCAGTGAGGCATCCCATTACATAAACCCGTTTAATGACACCCTCAGCTTTTTTATCGATAGCGGCAAGAGTTTCGTTGATGGATTCCTCTTTAGCATCAGCAATAAAGCCGCAGGAATTGATGAGAATGGTCTCTGCATCATCTGCCTGCTCGGTAAAAATGATGCCCGAAGCTTCAGCCTGAGCCATCAGACGCTCCGAATCGACCGTGTTTTTTGAGCAGCCAAGACTCAGAAGAAATACTTTATGCTTTTTCATTGCTGTTGAATCTTTCGAGAAAATCTGTTTTCCACTCTATGAAAGAACCGTTTTGTATCTGTGTTCGTGCCGTTGCCGTAAGCCACATGAAAAATGAAATATTCTGCAGTGTGCATAGTTTCAGACCGAGAATTTCACCAACGTTCAGAAGGTGGCGGATATAAGCGCGCGAAAAGTTTCGGCAGACATGGTTGTCGAACCCTTCATCGATTGAGGTAAAATCAGCAGCATAGCGTGCCGAGCGCAAATTCATCTTTCCATGGCGGGTATAGACCCTTCCGTTTCTTCCTTCACGGGTAGGGATAACGCAGTCAAACATATCGACGCCGCGTTCGATAGCGTTCAGGATGTTTTCCGGAGTGCCAACCCCCATGAGGTAGCGTGGTTTCTCTTCGGGAAGAAGTGTATGAGATAATTCAATGATACGGTACATTTCCAGAGCAGGCTCTCCGACAGCCATTCCTCCTATTGCATATGCGTCAAAATCAAGATCGACCAGAGCTTTTGTCGAAATTGTGCGCAGATCTTCATGGGTGCCGCCTTGTGTGATCCCAAAAAGGTATTGTTCGTGACCGTAAAGGGGAGAAGTAGCTGAAAAATGTTGTCTGGCACGTTCTGCCCAGCGGATAGTGAGTTCCCCTGATCGACGGATATACTCCTTTTCAGCTGTTGATGGAGGGCACTCATCAAGTGGCATCATGATGTCGCTGCCGATAATACGCTGGGTTTCAATAACATTTTCAGGGGTGAAATGCTGTCTCGAACCATCAAGATGCGATTTGAACATGACTCCCTCCTCCGTGATCTTGCGCAGCAGAGAGAGCGAGTAGACCTGGTATCCGCCGCTGTCCGTCAAGAGTGGCCCATCCCAGTTCATAAACCGGTGCACACCCCCAGCTTTCAAAAGAATGTCATTTCCGGGTTTCAGGTAGAGATGATAGGTATTGGCCAGAATGATGAGAACGTTGATCTCTTTCAGTTCCCGGGGTTCAATCGACTTGACGCTTGCGCGCGTACCAACAGGCATAAAGACCGGAGTAGTGACAATCCCATGGGCGGTTTGAAAAACTCCACATCGGGCGGAAGAGTGAGGATCTGTGCTGATGATGCTGAATTTCATAGTGACAAGGTAGACAATGACCAGCATAAAAAAAAGTTTGGAACAGGGCTATTGTCCGCTTTTCATGTCGATAATGTCCAATCGGAAAATATGTCATGAGTGTGTGTAATTTTGAAAATAATATATTTATAATACGTTTATTGACGTATTATAAATTAAATAATGCTACATTGATCATGTTAAAACGTAGTTTATACTTTTTTTAGCAGCCGAACACTTGCCTCTATACTGATATCCAGCACGTTACCTATGATGGACTTAGAGCTGCACGGGACCTTTATTCTATTCTTTTTCCCCAAGGATTTGGACTTTTAGAATTTAACCCCATACCCATGCAGAAAACCAGGTGCAGTAAAAGAACAGACATGCATACCGTCAGCCGGAAACATTTCGGATCGGATATGCAGGTGGCAAGCAATGGCATTTCAGAGGTTGTTCTCCATTCCGTTTTCGTTATTGATACCAAAGGGTATTTTGTCAGTTGGAGTGACTCTTTCCCACAAAAAGCAGCAGTCAAACTTCGCAGAAGGAAAGATCGTATTAATGTCATTGACAAGATGATTTATCATGCTGATCAGCCGCTGATAAAAGAAAAATTGGTGAGTGTCCTTACAAACGGCTGCGGAGAAACTGCAGAAGCAAGGGTTCTTTTTCAGGGAGAGCAGGAATTACGCTGGTTCATGATGACGGGCAGGAGGATAATGATAGAGGGTAACCCTTTCGTTATTTGTATGATACTCGATATCACCGCTCGTAAACGCGAGGAAGATAATCTGATTCAGACAGCAGACAAGTTTCGTTCCATTGCTGAGCACCTTGATGGGGTTGCTTTTACCGTTGATGCCAACTCTATATTGAGTTATGTTTCGCCGGATTCTGAAAACATGTTTGGGTTTATGCCGGATGAAATGACAGGGAAATCGTTTGCCGGATTTCTTGAAGATGAAAATGAAATTTCCGGAACTCTTGACGCCATAAGAAACACCGGCACTAATCACCTTCCGGCTCCGATTCTCGAATTGCACTTTCGCAGAAAAAATGGATCCCTTTTTTGGGGGGAGTTGCATTTACAATATGTTGCAGGCAAGGGAAATCCCATCATAATAGGCTTGCTCCATGATGTCACAGCGCGCAAAGGCTTAGAATTTCATTCTCTATTTCGCAACAGCCTTTTTGACCAGGCTGATTCCTGTTCAATTGAAGAACTGCTTCAGGTTACGCTGCATGAGGCTGAACGCCTTACCGAAAGTGCGATCGGATTTTGCTACTTTCTCAATGATGATATGGGTGAACATGCCCTGCAGGTTGTGTCCGGCAATTTGGACAAGCAGATGGGTGATGAGGAAGGAGATGGCGCACCAGGCTTATTAAACCAGGTGGAGCTATTTGTCGAAGCATTACGAGCGCAGAGCAGCGTGATTCATAATGAATGCAGTTGCGTCGAGAGTATCATCAATAGACCGGATATTCATTCGAAATTCAGGCGTACATTGGTTGTGCCCATCTTCAAAGGTGAGATGGTTACAGCGATTATAGGGGTTGGGGGTAAATCTTCAAATTATGATAAGTACGATGAATGTGTGGTGAAAAGTTTTGCGGATCTTGCCAGAGATCTTGTTATCCGCAAGCGTGCGGAGAAGTCTGAAAAGAACGTTCTCGCATCGTTGATTCAGGCTCAGAAAATGGCATTTGTAGGAAGTTTTATCAAAAGAATGGGTTGTAATTACAGTCATATGCTCGATAGCATTCTTGTTAACGTCAAGATGGCGCTGGAACACCAACCCTTAAGTACCTCGCTTGTAAATAACTTGAAGGATATTCTGGAAAGTACTTGCAGTTATGCCGATATGATGGGTCAACTCTTGACTTTTGCTCGCAGTGGTGCTGTAATGCCAATCGTTCTCGAGTTGAACATCCTTGTTGAAGATAAGCTGAGTGCGCTGAGAGAGCTTATCGGCCAAAATATTTCGCTTGTCTGGATACCTGACAGACAAAATACTCTGGTAAAAATTGATCCCTCGCAAATTGATCAGCTTCTTGCCATTCTCTGTTTCAATGCCCGTGATGCAATAGCCGGAAACGGTCAGATCACCATTGGAAGCAGCCGGATTTCAATTGATCAACAAGATTGTGCAGCCGATCACCCGTTTCTCCTTCCCGGCAGCTATGTTTCGCTTGCTGTGACCGATAATGGCATCGGGATTGAAAAAAAGAATCTTCCCCATATTTTCGAACCTTTTTTTACTGCCCGTGATGCCGGAAAAGCCATGGGTCTTGGTTTGTCGATTGCCTATGGCATTGCCAAACAGAACCAGGGATATATCGATTGCCAGACTGAGTGGGGCAAGGGAAGCACCTTTACTCTCTATTTGCCGAAATATATAGGGGACAGCTATTTCTCTGAAGACCCGCTGCTTTCCCCCAGCCTGGAGTTGAAAGAAACGATACTGCTGGTCGAAGATGAACCGGATACCCTGAATCTTTATAAGCGTATGCTTGAAAAAACAGGATATACTGTACATGCGTTTGATACATCCGATGAAGCTGTCAGGTTTGCAAATGAATACCAGGGTACTATTGATCTTCTTCTTGTCGATACAGTCCTGGCGGAAATGAACGGCTGCGATCTTTCAAAACAACTTATGGCGATCTTTCCCAAGTTAAAAACCCTGTTTATGTCAGGTTCTGATAGCATTATAACTGCTCGAAACGGGCTTTTGGGTCAGGAATTCGGAGTGAGCATTATCCGGAAGCCCTTTTTGAGTAATGAGTTGTCAGTAAAAATCAATGCACTCTTAAGTTCCGCGGCTGTTGTTCATTAGGCATTGACTTTCAATGAACCCCCGGCATGTATCTGCCATGTCGGGGCCGGGTAATCTGTTCACTTGCCATGTTATTCCATTGAGCTGACTTTGACCGATACGCTCAGAGTTTCCAGTCCATTGCCTTTATAGGTGCCGCGTACTGGCGGAACGTCATCATAGTCTCTTCCAGAACCGATTTTGATATACCGGTCATCAGCAAAGAGAGTACTGTGTGTCGGATCCATCCCGATCCACCCTTTCTCTTTACCGCAATAAACTTCACACCATGCGTGGGTTGCTTCATCCCGTCCATCTGGAGTGCTTCCTCCAAAAAGGTAACCGCTGACGTATCGGGCGGGCACGCCGAGATACCTGCAGGCAGCAAGCATGATATGGGCAAAATCCTGGCAGACTCCACGTCCGAGTGCCATGACGACAGCACTGGTACTGTGAACGTCCGTCACTCCAGGCTCGTAGATGAATGATTCATTGATGTGCCTGCATATCGACTCGGCAAGCTGAAAACTGTCGGTATTGGCGGGAAAACGGGATGAAAAATCGCGTATTGCCTGATCAAAATGCACATAGCGACTCTGGCAGGTAAAGTCGATGAGAAAAATATCATCATTCTCCGAGGCTGCGCTGTGGCCAATACCGGTTTCAACCACAGAAGTTGCAACGATTTTCACCTGTTTATGACTCTGGAGCAGGTTAAAATGATTGACAATGTTTCCGTAGAAATCAGTGTATTCAAAAATAGTAGCTGGGGGATCGACCATAAGTTTGAAGCTGGCACACCGCTGCGGAGCCGCATGATTGTTATCGGGGTGCAGTCTTACTTCGGTAGCTGTTTCATAGATCGGATTATCATATTCAAACAGGGTGGAATGTTCAACTTTTACAATCATACTCTCATCATTAAGTGTGTCTGGTTATTGCTGCTGCTGATGTTGCTGTGCCTGGCTCCAGTTAGGACGTCCTCCTGCTATTCCGGTAAAAGGAAGTGCTTCAGCAATATCCGATGATTCGATTTCAGGGGTATGATAGGCAAAATAGGTAAGGTGTACCTGTTCGCCCACTTTAACCAGACGTTGTTCAAGATCTTCAAGATACGCGTGTAATCCTTTCGAATAGATATCTTCAATTGCGGTATAACTGAGCTCCGCCTCCATTTTTCCAATAAGACGATCCGCATTGTTCACATACCGGTGCCGTGAGCTGCCCGATATGCGCCATAGGGCATCTTCCGCTGCGCAGACAGAAAAATTAATGCTGCGCGGAAATGTTCTGTCAAGAATGAGAAAGCGGAGGATGTTGTCAGGATCGATTTTTGACAGGTAGACTTTACGGAAAGCCTCCAGAGCGCTGCAGCTCTTCAGCACTGCCATCCATTGAATGATATCCTCCGAACCCTCAACAATCTCAGCCTGGCTTTGTGCCTCTGATAGCAGCATGTGATACTTGACATCAATAAGCCGGGCTATATTGTCGCTGCGTTCAAGATACTTGGCAATCTGAATGAAGTCCCATCCTTCATTGCGGGAAAAGGTGTTATCCGTAATACCCTGGAAAAGATGTGATGCGTTTTTGATCTCCTTGTAAAATCCGTAGGGGTCATTGTGTACGAAGTGCGGTGTAACGCTCTGCAGATAGTGGTAGAGGTTGTTGACCTGTTCCCACATTTCACTTGATATGCTTTCGATTATGCTTCGCGCATTTTCTCTTGCCAGACCGATACAGGACGTTATGGAGTTCGGATTATTTTTGTTGAACACCAGATAATCGGTAACGCTATGCGCACTGTACTCGCTGTAAAGGTTGTTGAAGCGTTCCTTGTCGCTGGTGACAAGAATGAGAGCTATCCAGTAGTTCGGATTCTCTATATGAGTAATTTTATTGAGGTCGAGCAGCAGGTTGAAATTGACGTCAAGGAACCTGGCTGTGTTTTCAGCCCGTTCAAAATAACGACTCATCCAGAACAGGGATTCAGCAACACGGCTTAACATGATAATCAGAAATTAGTGTTTATTCATCGACGACCCAGGTGTCCTTGCTGCCTCCGCCCTGAGAGGAGTTGACAACCAGTGAGCCACGTTTGAGGGCAACTCTTGTCAGTCCTCCCGGAACTATAGTAACAGTTTTACCGTACAAAACATAGGGGCGCAGGTCAATATGACATCCCCAAATGTCTGCATCATTGAAAAAGCTGGGGTGCCGCGACAGAGAAATGGTTGGCTGGGCGATGTAGTTGCGTGGATTGGCAACAATCATTTCGGCAAAATTCTCCTGCTGTTCAATCGTTGATTCAGGCCCTATCAGCATTCCGTATCCTCCTGATTCATTAGCAGCCTTTACAACAAGCGAACTGAGGTTTTCAAGGATATATTTAAGATCGGAAGGTTTGCTTGCAAGCCAGGTTGGTACATTCTGCAGTATCGGATCCTCGCCGAGATAGTATTTGATGATTTCAGGGACAAAACTGTAGATGACCTTGTCATCGGCAACACCTGTGCCAATGGCATTGGCAAGCGTAACATTTCCTTTGCGGTAGGCATTAACCAGACCGGCAACACCAAGCTTCGAGTCAGGGCGGAATACAAGAGGATCAAGAAAGGCATCATCAACTCTCCTGTAGATCACATCAACCCGCTCAAGACCACGGGTAGTTCTTGTATAGACCTTATTGTTGTTCACAACCAAATCTTTTCCTTCTGTCAGTTCAACGCCCATCTGACGGGCAAGGAAACTGTGTTCAAAATAGGCGGAGTTGTAGATGCCGGGGGTAAGAACCACGACGTTTGGTTCGCGACGGGAATTCGGGCTGATCTCCTGCAGGGTGCGCAGAAGTTCCTGCGGATAATTTTCTATCGGTCGGATCTTGTATTTGTCAAAGAGCACAGGGAACGCACGTTTCATAGCCTGCCGGTTTTGCAGCATATAAGAGACTCCGCTAGGGGTTCGCAGGTTGTCTTCAAGGACCAGGTATTTTCCCTCTCCGTTGCGGATGATATCGCTTCCGGTAACATGAATATAAACACCGAGAGGAGGGTTTACCCCGACAAATTCCCGTCTGAAATGCTGGCTTCCGAGAATCAGTTCCGGAGGGATTATTTTGTCTTTGAGAATTTTCTGAGTGTGATAGATATCATTCAGAAACTCATTGAGCGCTGTAATTCTCTGTACGAGACCTTTTTCGATCGTCTGCCATTCATGAGCCGGCACAACTCTCGGAATAAGATCGAACGGAAAAATTCGTTCGACACCCTCCTCCTCGCCGTACACGGTAAAAGTGATACCCTGATTCCGAAAAAAAATGTTGACAATTTCTCGGCGGGCTTTTATATCGTCAATCGAAAACTGACCGAAGCGGTGAAGCAACTTATCATAGTGAGGCCGGGGGCTTCCATCCTTTGAGATAACTTCATCAAAAAACCGGCTGGCATCTGCTTCATATCGCTCAAAAAAGCGACTCATACGGATATTTCTTCTTGGTTTATGGAGAATCAGCTTTTGTTTATTTTTCGTATCCCTTATATACTTAAATAATTTCGGATATTGATAATAAAAGCCTAAATAAGTTGCTCTTTGAAAAAGAGCGCAATTTTTTTTGGGATTTCACTTTATTCCTGTTGAGCCTATACATCTTTTTGTCTTGTCAGGTCGGTGAATTGTTTTTATCATACAAGGTTAAGATCTACAATAATACATCATTAACATTTTAACGATTCCCCCATAATGCATATAATGGTGACTGGTGCTGCCGGATTCATAGGATTTCATGTCTCCAGGCAGCTGCTTGAGCGCGGTGATCGGGTCACTGGCATTGATAATATGAATGACTATTACGATGTCACGCTCAAGGAGGCACGGCTTTCAATGCTTTTACCTTACGAGGGGTTCAACTTTATAAAAGCCGATATTGCCGATCGCGAAGCTATTGAAGAGCTTTTTCGCACAACGCGTTTTGAACGGGTAATCAATCTTGCGGCCCAGGCAGGCGTGCGTTACTCCCTTATCAATCCACATGCCTATATCAACAGCAACATTCTTGGTTTCCTGAATATTCTCGAAGGGTGTCGGCATCATGGGGTAAAGCATCTGGTTTATGCCTCCTCAAGTTCGGTGTACGGCGCCAATGAGACCATGCCTTTTTCGGTGCACGACAATGTCGATCATCCACTTTCCCTTTATGCCGCAAGCAAGAAAGCCAATGAACTGATGGCACATACCTACAGTCACCTCTATAATCTCCCGACAACCGGTCTTCGTTTTTTTACCGTCTATGGTCCTTGGGGAAGGCCTGATATGGCTCTCTTTCTTTTTACCGATGCCATTGTGAACAACAAGCCTGTTCAGGTTTTCAATTACGGCAGACATCGTCGCGATTTTACCTTTATCGATGATATTACTGAAGGAGTTCTAAGGACGCTTGATCATGTTGCAGAGCCCAACGATGACTGGTCAGGTATTACCCCTGATCCAGGTTCGAGCCGTGCACCCTGGAGAGTCTATAATATCGGTAACAGCAGTCCGGTCGATCTCATGGACTACATAAAAGCTCTTGAACAAGAGCTTGGCAGAACCGCCGTAAAAGAGTTTCTTCCCATGCAGCCCGGCGATGTCCCCGACACCTATGCCGATGTCGATCAGCTCATGCATGACGTCCACTACAAACCGGAAACCACCGTCAAGGAAGGCATTCGCCGTTTTGTAACCTGGTACCGCAGCTACTACAACCTGTAAATCATTTACATTCCAAACCAGGCAAGCGCGCCAAAAACAACGCCGATGCCGGCACACGTTAAACTCGCATACTCAAGCCATCTGCGTCGGGTAAGGATGGTAATGGCTGCAAGTGAAATGGCAATCTGAAGCATCGTTACTCCAGTAGCCCAGCGATGGTGGGAATGCAAAAACTTTTCTGAGTTTTCATCAGCCTCAAGAGAGAGTTTCTCTGTTTTTTCGGCTTTCTTTTTAATCTCTGTTTTTTCTGCACTGTACCGTTCAACATCATTTTTTTTGTTTTGTTGCTCCTGGCTTGTAGTCACTTTTATTGCAAGCTCCGCTATATTTTGCTTACTGCTTTTAGCTTGATAATAATTCCATAGATTTGCAGCTTCTGTTTTCTTGATAGCCGCTTCATTTTTCATCATTATGGCCTCACTCAGCGTAAAACTGGCTTCGTAAGAAAGTAAAGCTCCCAGAGTGGCCATAATCGCAGTCATGACTGCAATTTGGTTATTGAACCCTTTACCTCCATCGCCACCTTCCAAGACCTCCTCGTGTGGCCCTTTCACTTCAAATTCCTCACCCATGATAGACTCCTTTTCTTGTGGTTCATGTCAGTAAAGAAAATAATGACAGAACGGTAATAGTGAAACATCAGGTATCCGGAAACCTCATCACTGTTATCGATTGTAATATGAAATAAGAGATGCCTTGGCTATCGTATTCTGATTCAGCATAAATCCAACCATAGCAGGTGGTGTTTTTTCATCAACGTCCAGTTTTGCCACGCTGAGAGCATAGACCGTAAAAATGTACCGATGAGGTTTGTCGCCCACCGGAGGGCATGCTCCGCCAAATCCAGCCTTTCCATAATCCGTAATGCTTTGTATGCTGCCTTTGGGTGCCACTGCTTTTTGGGGATTACCCGCATCTTTTTTAAGCTCATTCGAGCTTGCTGGAATGTTGACAATAATCCAATGCCACCATCCGCTTCCTGTCGGTGCATCGGGGTCATAAACAGTTACGGCGAAGCTCTTTGTGGTCTGAGGTGCATTGACCCATTTCAGGGAGGGCGAAATATTTTTCCCTGTGCAACCAAATCCTGAAAATACCTGTTCCTCTGTAAGCTGTCCCTTTAAGTCTTCACTTTTCAACGTGAATTGTTCACCATAAGCTTTGCTCACTCCAAAACACGCAAGCATAAAAATAATCAAAACCAGCTTTTTCATTCTTTTTTCTCCCTTGTCTTTTTTGATTATTGTTCGGAAAAGCTTTTTCATAATCTCTTGATGCTCAAGGTTAGCAACATACTCATAATGCCGTAAAATGAACAAGCACCTTTTTATTTATTATCAAAAGACAGATATAGGCCGTGTTGGTATAGCAGAATGCGGAGGTTATATATCCAGTCTTCTCTTTGAATCAAGTGCTCCGCTGCCCGATGCCGAACTCCTTGAAACAGAACTTATTGCCGAAGCGTTTCGGCAATTGAACAACTATCTGTCCGGAATACTCAAAGAATTTTCATTACCGCTCGACCCTTACGGCACACCATTCATGCAGCAGGTCTGGAAAACCCTTTGTACGATTCCCTATGGAACGACGGTGACATACAAAGCTATCGCAACAGCTGTCGGAAACCCCCTTGCCGTTCGTGCGGTGGGAATGGCGAACCACAGAAATTCTATACCAGTGTTTATTCCCTGTCACCGGGTAATCGGCAGTGACGGACATCTTACCGGATATCGAGGTGGTCTGGCTTTGAAAAAGCAGCTCCTTGAACTTGAACAAAGCTTCAGCCAACCACTGCTGCCATAAAGCCCTGCCAATTCCCCCGCAACATTCACAGAACCCCGGACTTCTCACCCAAACTCACAGCTTGTCACCTGCCCCCCCGCTTGTCAACAACCCCACCCCGCTTGTCACTAACAACGCCACCGTTTGTCACCCCGAACTCCCGTGAGGGGTCTATCTTCCCAGCCCACTGCCCACTGTCCCCCTGTTTATGGTATGCTGATATGCCCTGTTAACGGTATTTGCAAGCTGATATTAATTGCTGAATTTAATCACAAAAAGTAAATGGGTAGAATAACCGATATGATCTCGAATTTTTTATCAAAATTCTTATGTTGTTGTTAATTACAGATAAATGTTGACAATAAAGTTTTTGTGCCGAAAGAGTACTTGATTATTTCGACAAGTTAATAAAGAAGCCGATTCTTCCTTTCAAAGGATCGGCTTTTGGTGTTTTTTTGATATCGGTTGATTTTCGGAGCCATATGTTCCGAATTATCTGAGAAAGATGAGTTGAACAGTTTGTCAGCGGATAAATTAAAAAGATCAATGAATAAAAAACTGAGAAACAGGGTTGTAAGGATGTCGGTGGTTATTGGAATGTGCTTGCCGGTACTCTTTTATGGTTGCGGGCCTGGAAACGATGGCAAAGATGCAGTGATGAATCGTAAACCTGCGCTGCCGGTTATGACGGTTAATCTTTCAGATGCGACAGTTACAACATTTTATTCAGCTCTTCTCGAAGGAAAAGTCAATGTTGAAATTCGTCCGCAGGTTGATGGGACTCTCCAGACAATCCATGTTGATGAAGGTTCCTTTGTTAAAACTGGCCAGCCACTGTTTACAATCGACGATCGGGTTTATCGCGAACAGTACAACAGTGCATTGGCTTCTCAGCATGCAGCTGAAGCCAGACTTGTCGTTTCAAAACTTGACGAGGAAAAACTTGTTCCGCTGGTGCAGAACAAGGTCATCTCTGAAATTCAGCTGAAAACAGCTGCAGCCGGCACTCATGCAGCTCAGGCTGCAGTAGAGCAGGCGAAAGCTGCCACCCGTTCTGCAAAGGTAAATCTTGATTATACCGTTATTAAAGCGCCAGTAAGCGGTTATATCGGAAAAATTCCGTTACGTCTTGGCTCTCTTGTCAGCAAAAACCAGAATGAATGGCTGACTCTTCTCAGTGATGTCAGTGATGTTTACGCCTATTTCAGCATGAGTGAAAATGACTTTATGCGTTTTCGCCAGCAGTACGCCGGTGCATCCATACAGGAAAAGCTGCGCCAGCTTCCTTCGGTCTCTTTGGTTCTGTCGGACGGTACCCGCTACAGTGAAAAAGGTGTCATCGGTGCCATAAGCGGGCAGTTTGATCAAACAACTGCATCGGTACGAATAAGGGCGGTTTTTCCCAATCCACACGGTTTTCTGCGATCAGGGAACACAGGAAAGGTTGTAATGGAGTCACAGTTCCATAATGCACTTCTTGTCCCGCAGGCCGCGACGGTTGAGTTGCAGGACAAAATTTTCGTTTTTTTTCTTGATAAAGGCAATAAGGTGAGGCAGCAGGTTGTAACGGTTTCCGGAAAGAGCGGCAATAATTATATCGTGAGTGCCGGTCTGAAACCCGGTGACACTATTGTTACTGCCGGCATAGAGAAATTAAAGGATGGTATGGTTATAAACCCGCAGAAGAGTGCGCCGGAACAGGCAAACTCCAGAGCAATGAGCAATGAATGATCAGGAGAAATGAGGCATGTTTTGTACAACGATTTGGCAGAGTTAAACGCACATATTCATGTTTGAACGATTTATTTCAAGACCGGTTCTGGCGACGGTCATCTCGGTGATTCTGGTCATCCTCGGTATGGTTGGCATATACCAGCTGCCGATTACCCGATTTCCGGATATTGCTCCACCAAGCGTCGTTGTATCAGCAAGTTATCCCGGTGCCAGTGCGGAAACTGTTGGCCGTTCAGTAGCCCCTCCGCTCGAAGAGGCGATCAACGGAGTTGAAAACATGACCTACATGACCTCAACCTCAGCTAATGATGGTTCCCTCTCTATAACGGTTTTTTTTAAGCAGGGAACAAACGCCGACCAGGCATCTGTCAATGTTCAGAACAGGGTGGCCCAGGCTGCAAGCCAGCTGCCGGCAGAGGTCAACCAGATAGGAATATCGACCGTCAAGCGCCAGAACAGCCAGATAATGCTCATCAATTTAGTGAGCGATGTCAAGGAGCATGATCAGATTTTCCTGCAGAACTATGCTAAAATCAATATTGTTGACGATCTCTCCAGGGTTCCCGGCGTTGGCCAGGTTTCGGTATTCGGCAATCTGGATTACTCCATGCGCATATGGCTGAGGCCACAGCAGATGGCGGCCTATAAAGTAACACCGCAGGAGGTATCGAAAGCCATTCAGAGTCAGAACCTTGAGGCCGCGCCAGGGTCATTCGGTGAGAACAGCTCCGAGGCCATGCAGTACGTCATGAAGTATAAGGGAAAGAATCCATATCCCGGCGATTATGAACAGATTGTAATCAGGGCTAATCCGGATGGAACCGTGCTCAAGCTCGGTGATATTGCCCGAATTGAGTTCGGTGCCTACCGCTACACAGTCGATACCAAAGCAAACGCTCAGGATGCTGTTGTGCTTGCTGTCTATCAGTCTCCCGGATCTAATGCCAACGAGGTTGAAACGGGGCTTCGTAAAGCTCTTGACAAAGCCTCGGCTTCATTTCCTGCAGGGGTTAAATACTCAGTGCCATTCAGTTCCAAGAAGGTCGTAGACCAATCGATTGAGCAGGTTCAACACACTCTTATAGAGGCATTTCTTCTGGTTTTTCTTGTGGTGTTCATTTTTCTGCAGGACCTTCGTTCAACCCTCATTCCTGCAACTGCTGTTCCTGTAGCGATTATCGGGACATTCTTTTTCATGAACCTCTTCGGCTTTTCCATTAATGTACTGACTCTGTTCGGACTTGTACTGGCTATCGGTATTGTTGTCGATGATGCCATAGTTGTTGTCGAGGCGGTTCATGCCAAAATAGAGCAAAAGCACTACCAGGCCAAAGTCGCTACAGTTTCGGCTATGCGTGAGATTACCAAAGCCATCGTGACTATTACCCTTGTTATGTCATCGGTGTTTCTTCCTGTCGGTTTTCTGCAAGGCTCGACAGGAGTATTCTACCGCCAGTTCGCATTTACCCTTGCAATAGCTATTCTGATCTCAGCGGTTAATGCCCTGACGCTCAGTCCTGCTCTTTGTGCCCTTTTTCTCCACGATCTTCATCAAGCCAGTAGTTCAGGGAAACATGAAAAGCTGAAAAAATTCGGATCATTTGGGCATCGTTTTTTTGTAGCGTTCAATACGGGATTTGAAGCGTTGAAAAAAAAATATCTGGGTAGTCTGGTTTTTTTGATTCGCAACAAACGTTTTTCCTTTACTCTCCTTGCTCTGATAATCGGACTTTCATTCTGGCTTTTTAAAACACTGCCGACAGGATTTATACCTGACGAGGATAACGGGTTTGTAATTGTCTCTGTCACGCTTCCGCCCGGTGCTTCCTTTGCCCGTACCAAAGCCAGCATGGATCGTGCAGCAGTCACCCTGCGCAGCACCATGCCTGCACTGAAAAAGGTTATATCTGTTGCAGGTATTAACATTCTCTCCCGGAGTTCCTCACCCTCTTCCGGTCTTCTTTTTATTCAGCTGAAAGACCATAAGGATCGTGGTCCTGATGGTGACATCAAGAAGATTCTTGCAGCGATAACGAAAAATCTCAGTAACAGGGAGGGATCGTTTTTTGCCCTTGCGCAGCCTACTGTTCCAGGTTTCAGCGCTGTTGGTGGTCTTGAATTTGTCCTGCAGGACCGCACCGGCGGGCGTCTTGACAAGTTCGGCAATGTTGCGGAGGGTTTTATCGGTGAATTGATGAAACGTCCTGAAATAGGATTTGCGTTCACAACGTTCAAGGCAACATTTCCCCAGTATGAACTTCAGGTCGATAATATCAAGGCAGCCCAGCTTGGGGTTAACGTCAGCGATCTTCTGACGGTATTGCAGGCCTACTATGGCAGTATGCAGGCATCGGACTTCAACCGGTTCGGCAAGTACTATCGTGTTATCATGCAGTCTGAATCTATTGACCGTGCTGAACCGGCCTCCATGAGGGGGATCTTTGTAAAAAACAACCGGGGCGAAATGGTGCCCGTCAGTTCAGTGATTACCTTGAAAAGGGTCTATGGTACTGAAGCGGTTGACCATTTTAATCTTTTTAATGCAATTTCAGTCAATGCAGTAGTCAAGCCGGGTTTCAGTACAGGTCAGGCCATCAAAGCTGTCGAAGAGGTCTCGAAAACCCATCTTCCCCTAGGGTACAGCTATGACTGGAAAGGCCAGAGTCGCGAAGAACTTGAAGCAAGCGGAGGCCTGATCCTTATCTTCATGCTCTCAGTGGTCTTTGTCTATTTTCTTCTTTCCGGGCTCTTCGAAAGTTACCTGCTTCCTCTTGCCGTGATGCTTTCAATTCCAACAGGGTTGCTTGGTGTTTTCTTTGGTGTAAAACTTGCAGGTATTGCTAATAACATCTATGTCCAGGTTGCTGTGATCATGCTGATTGGTCTTCTTGCCAAAAATGCAATTCTGATTGTCGAGTTTGCACTTCAGCGAAGGGTTGAAGGCCTTTCACTTTCTGCATCAGCAATTTCAGGTGCAAAGGCAAGGTTGAGGCCCATACTTATGACTTCACTTGCCTTTATTGCCGGTCTTCTGCCGCTTCTCTTTGTTTCTGGGCCGACCGCTCAGGGCAACCACTCCATTGGTGCGGCAGCCATCGGTGGAATGTTTATGGGTATGGTTCTTGGCATTTTTGTTGTACCACTTCTTTTTATTGTATTCCAGCATCTCCAGGAGCGTATTACCGGTCCGGCATCTCCGATAGTGGAAGCTGGAAATCTTCTTGATGAAGTTTTGCATAAGGAAAAAGATCGATCTGTAAAAGTGTCATGAAGAGTAATTTTGTATCAAGAGTTTCCCTATGAGAAAACAGACAAACGGGTTGTTATTCGCCTGCGTTCGGTTTCTGGTGTTCAGCTCTCTCTGGGCATGCGGTGTCACCCATGAGTACAAGAAGCCTGATGTGGCATTCCCGGCAGCTTATCGTGAAGGTGTGCCAGTTGAAGCAGCAACTCAAGCGGATACGGTGATGGCACTATTGCCATATCGAAGTTTTTTTGCAGACGCCACACTGCAGGCATTGATTGACAGTGCTTTAGTAAACAATATTGACCTGCAGGTGGGCCTGAAAAATATCGATATTGCCCAGCAGACTCTTAAGTCGGCAAAGCTTGGAAATCTTCCTGCTTTCAATATCGGAGTGCAGGACACGCGAACCTACCCGTCTGTCCATGGAGTTCAAACAACACCACAAGACTACACAGCTTCTGCATCAGCTTCATGGGAAGCGGATATCTGGGGAAAAATAAGAAGTAAGAAAAAATCGGCCCTTGCCGCTTACCTCAAGACGCAGGACGCGACCAAAGCAGTCCGGACCAGGCTGGTTGCCGATGTAGCGTCAGGGTATTACAATCTTCTTATGCTGGATGAGCAGCTGGATATTTCACGAAAAAATCTTGCACTTGCCGACACAACGCTGAAGATGATCGGGTTTCAGTATACCGCTGGTCAGGTAACCTTGCTCGCTGTTCAGCAGCAGGAGGCCTCAAGGCAGTCGATAGCCTTGTCAATACCGGTGATTGAGCAGAAAATATCGATACAGGAAAATGCTCTCAGCACTCTTTGCGGCAGAATGCCCGGCCCGATTCATCGTGAAAGAGCTTTATTCAGTATAAAGGTCGCTGATGATCTTCCATCCGGTATTCCAGCAGAACTGCTCAAGAACCGTCCTGACGTCCGTGCCGCAGAGATGGCCGTCAGAGTTGCTCATGCCGATATGGGTGAAGCAAAAGCAAACCTCTATCCCTTATTTACGGTGACTGCTTCAGGGGGTTTGGATGCTTTGCAATCAAGCAACTGGTTTACAACTCCCGGTTCTCTTTTCAGCTATCTGCAGGGAGGATTTCTTCAACCGGTTTTTCAACGAGGCCAGTTAAAAGCAAAGTATGAACAGTCAAAAATAAAACGTGAGCAGTCGGAACTTGAATTCAAACAGTCGGTGCTTAAAGCAGTAGAGGAAGTATCCAATGCTCTTGTGCAGCTCGAAAAGATACAATCCCAGGAAGTTATTGCTGAAGAACGGTCAGCTACCCTTCAGAAGGCGGTTGCGAATGCAGGAATGCTCTTCCAGAGTGGCATGGCCACCTATCTTGAAATCATTGTTGCCGAGACCAATGTGCTCCAGGCAGAACTCAATCTTGCCGATATCCGGCGCCAGCATCTTTCGATCAAGGCCGAGCTTTACCGATCATTAGGCGGGGGATGGCGGTGAAGAAGCGGTCACCATTCGATCTCGATATCATACGTCGTCAATAAACCAGTAACCCCCGGTATTGAGAATCGGGCATTTCTGATACGGTTTATTTCCGGATTGATTGAGTAATGAGCGGCCGATCGGAAATCTGCTTTTTCGATATTTGTATGCATAAATGTTGCTTGCAGCAAATCGCAATTTTCAAATGCTGCTCCTGCAAAGTCAGCTTCGGAAAAATCAGCTTCCTGCAGATTGCAGTTTTTAAAGATTGTATTTTTTAGCTTAAGTTTGTAAAAAACAGAGAGTTTTAACAGGCAGTTTTCAAAATAAAGACGCATCAGAAATTTATTGCACTGGTTGAACTGTACACCAAGAAGCTTGCAGTTCAAAAACCGCACATCCTGCAGGATGGTCTCTTTGAGGGTAGTCAGGCTCCAGTCGCAGTTATTGAACGTGCATGTTCTGAAAGTAATTCCAGACAAATCAGCACTGTTAAAATTACAGCTATTGAACGTGCATTCTTCATAGACTCCTCTTTCCAGGATATTTTCACTAAGGGAAATTTTCTCAAAAATCTTTTTTTCAGTGAGCGTTGTGTTCATGGCTTTGAAATGGATGAACGGTTATCGTGACAGGCATGTTCATGTATATAAAGCTTTAAAGTATTAAAATAAGTATCAGGAAAAAGAAGCCCAATCGTATGGATACGTTGCACTATAATGCAGAGGTTATCGAAAAAATCATGATCAATCCCGACCTCATGATCATAAAGGTAAACACCGATGAACCAAAAAATAAGTTTGAAGCCGGTCAGCATACTTTGCTGGGTCTTTTTGGTTTTGAGAAGCGTTCTTACAATTCAGCAATTGAGTCTGATCCCGTGGACGTTGACAAGCTGATCAAAAGGCCTTACTCGATTGCTTCGGCAACGAGTGAGACCCGGCATCTTGAGTTTTACATTTCACAGGTTAAATCCGGTCAATTGACTCCGCGGTTGTTTAATCTCAATATTGGAGACAGGGTATATGTAGGCACAAAGATCAGCGGTATTTTCAGACTTGATGACACACCTGACGGCACCGATATCATTATGGTTGCCACAGGAACAGGAATCGCACCATATATCAGTTTTCTGCGTTCCAGTATCGTTGAACGTCCCGAAAGCAAAATGATTGTGATCCAGGGTGCTGCCCATCACAGGGATCTTGGTTATTACAGTGAATTGACACTTCTTGCAGAAACCTATGCCAATTTTTTTTATGTGCCGACACTGACCAATCCAGATGGTCACTGGGACGGTTATCAGTCATCTATCGAGGATCTTCTGAAAAAAGATACTCTGCAGAATCAGTTTAACATAACGCCTGACCCTGAACGGACGCGTTTTTTTGTTAGTGGAAAGCCCGACATGGTTGAGCATGTGTCAGACTGGCTGCAAGATTTCGGTTATACCAGGCATCATCCTGAAGACCCGGGAGAAATGTATGTCGAGGAATTTTGATGCGGATCCGGGGTTTCCGTTCATCCATTCCATTATTCTGAAACCGAGTTGAAAGTCATCAGCACTACTGAAAGATGAAGAGCAGTAACTGTATGTACAATAAGCAGGTGGACAATAGTGGATTCGAACCGCTGACCTTTCGCGTGTGAAGCGAGCGCTCTAACCAGCTGAGCTAATTGTCCTTACAGGGTCACCGTTTATGTATCAAAGAGGGTAGATGGTAGAATTTTTTTGTATCGGCATGCATATGGTATTTTTTAAAAAAATATAGTTATTTTTTAAAATAAAGTTCTGAAATATCAAGGTTCACCATAATCCTGAAAATATGATTCCAAATCCAGTCAAAATAGCTGCCCCTGCGATTCTTCTTGCTCCGGTTGCAGTGCCTATTCTTCAAGGTCTTACAGGCATTGCCGTTGTTGGTCTTGGTCTGTTTGCAGCAGGCACTATAGTCAGCAAGACGGTAAAAGCATTTACAGGCAGTCAGCAGCCCCTGATAAGGAAAGACGAATACCCGGCAGACTGACTTTTCTGTTGCTGTAAAGTATCTATCATTGAGAAGGCCATCCTTACGCTGGTTGTTATAGTGATGTTATGCGCCATTGTATCTGTCGTGCGAATATCTCTGTCATGATGTTGTTGTTTTGTCTCATTTTCAGTGATGCTGCAACAGCAGAAGATGGCATTGAGACTGCGGGCAGCGTTATACAGTTTGTTTTACCTGCCAGTGCGGCCGGTCTGATCCTTGCCAATCATGATCAGAAAGGTTTCGTTCAGCTTGCCGAATCAGGAATTCTGACGTTCGGTATCACGTACGGATTGAAGTATACAATTTCCGAGACCCGTCCGAATGGAGGCCGGCACTCGTTTCCGTCAGGTCATAGTTCCACCTCTTTTGCCTCTGCAGAGTTTATCCGCGAACGTTACGGATGGAGTTGCGGAATCCCTGCTTATCTTGCTGCATCATTTGTCGGTTACAGCCGGGTTGAATCCAAAGAGCACTTCACGCGCGATGTCATAGCTGGAGCCCTCATTGGCATCGGGAGCAGCTGCCTGTTTACTTCACCGGGCAATACATGGAACGCTCGTCCTCTAGTTGGCAGCTCATTCTATGGTGTTGGTCTGACTCGTAATTGGTAGGCAGCTTCTGCAACCTTCTGTCATCACTCCTTGTTATACTGTGGTATATAACAGCCACTATAACTAAGAGCAGGAACGATGCAGTTCAGCGGAAAGCAGAGTATCGTCAAAATTCAAGGGATAATCGCAGTGGGCTTACTTCTGGCTCAACTTGTTTTTTTATCATCTCGTACACGTCATAATCTCTCTTTCCCTGCAGGTACGCCTCGTTTGATTGCTTAAAAGGAGAACAGAACTATGTCGTATAATAAGTTGTCTGCCGATGAAGAGCGGGTGATTGTGAATAAAGGAACTGAACAGCCTTTCAGTGGTAAATACTATTTAAATAAGGAGCAGGGAAGTTATCTCTGCAAACGTTGTGATGCTCCTCTTTTTAGGTCATCCGACAAGTTCGAGTCGGGCACTGGATGGCCAAGCTTTGATGATGCAATCCAGGGTGCCGTCAAGCATATTCCTGATATCGATGGCCGGCGAACTGAAATAGTATGCGCACAATGCGGTGCACATCTTGGCCATGTTTTTTTCAGTGAGGGGTTTACGGTAAAAAATGTTCGTCATTGTGTCAATTCTGTTTCCCTGAATTTTCTGCCGGAAGCAGATGCAGCGACAGAAACGCAAAAGGCAATTTTTGCTGGTGGATGCTTCTGGGGTGTTGAGTATCATTTCAGTAAAATAAAGGGCGTGCTCTCCGTCAAATCAGGGTATACAGGCGGTATGCTCGATCACCCTTCCTACAAGCAGGTCTGTACTGGTAAAACAGGACATGCCGAAGCTATCGAGGTTGAGTTTGATCCGTCGCAGGTCAGCTATGAAACCCTTGCAAAACTCTTTTTCGAAATTCACGATCCGACCCAGTTGAATCGTCAGGGTCCTGATATCGGAACGCAATACAGGTCAGCAGTATTTTATACTAATGAAGAGCAGAAGAAGTTGGCTGATAAACTAATTGAAGTGTTAAAGTCTAAAGGATACAATGTGGTAACGAGCGTCGAAAAAGCCGGAACATTCTGGGAAGCAGAAGCCTATCACCAGGACTATTACCAGAAGAACGGTCACCAACCCTACTGCCACATCTATGAAAAAAGGTTCTAGGTATTCGAGTCAAACCTTATAAGTCCTATAGGTCTCATAAGTCCTATAGGACCTATTATTTCTACTCCTTCAAACACTCCTTGATTTTCTCAATAAGATCATCAAGGTGAGCAAAGCCGTCAATCTCCTTTTTTGAAAGAAGAATCTCTATCTCCCCATTTTGACGAAGAATCACAGGGTAATCGAATGTGCTGCTGTATATTTTCTCAAACTCATCGCGGTGCAGGAACTCCATTTCGACCGGAGAGCTTTCCCTGAAGGCTCTCCATGCCTGCTTTTCAGTGAATGTATCGAAAGTGAGTTTGCAGAGACCGCAGGAATAGGTATCCGGTCTGATGATTTTATGACCGATATCAAAAAGACCACTGATGGGGCCGCTGTCAGCGTTGTAGACAAAGATAAGTTTCATAATTGTATCGTATTTTTTTGGATAGCCACGAACATCTTTTTTATGCAACACTCTTTTCTTCCATGAGGTTCCTTGACTGGTTGGAACATATATTCTGTCGTAATCTTACTGGTTCAGCGACTGCAGCACCTCAAGCACTTCCTGAACAGTATTGCAGATCGAGTAATAAGTTCCATGTTCCTCTGTGATCATACGTTGCTCTGCAATACGGTTAAAAAAAAGGAGCAGGGGATTCCAGAATCCGTTAATATTAAGCAGGATAATCGGTTTGCGATGGTGACCCAGATGTTTCCAGGTGATAACTTCAATCAGTTCATCAAGGGTACCGAACCCGCCGGGCAGAACAAGATAGGCATCTCCCCATTCAGCAAGTTTCATTTTGCGTTCGTGCATGGTTTCAACCACATGCAGCTCACTCAGTCCGTAATGGGCAGCCTCCCGTTCTTCAAGAAACCTTGGTATGATGCCTCTGACCGTTCCGCCCTGTTCAATCACAGCATCGGCAATGCAGCCCATCAAGCCAACCCGGCCTCCGCCGAAGACCAGACCGATATTCAGCCTTGCAAGTTCACGACCGAGATCTGCAGCAGCGGCAAAGTACTCTCTGGGCGCAAGATTGCTTGAACTGCAGTAAACGGTTATGGATGTGATCATGGCGAGCTAATAATTAATGGTGATACTGTCTTCAGCACGCCGGTAGACATAAGTTTTCGGATCTTCTATCTTTTTAACTGAAAACTGTGATGCAGCTCTTTCCCACAGGTCGGCATCCTCAGCATATTCAAGGTCTCTAAACCCCTCAAGAGCAAAAAAGATCTCTCTTTTTCCGAAAAAAGTGCCACCAAGAGTGCACTCCCGGATGTGAATAAGATTGCCGGTATTTTTGCAGTCTTTGACCCGGATGTTTTCATCGCAGAGAAATCCACCGGAAAGCAGTGAAACGTTCTCATATTCATTGAGAATGTCCATTCTTGTTTCGAGATGATCGCCAAGATAATGGTCATCACTGTCAAGAAAGGTGATATAGCGGCCGAAAGAAGCCTGAATACCCGCATTCCGCGAAAGCGCGGGTTTCCGGTTCCTATGCTTCAGGTAGCGGATATTTGAAAATCTGCAGATATAAGGGTCAAGCGCTTCAAACGTATTATCAGAGCTGCCGTCATCGACAATGATAAGCTCCCAGTTGTCGACGGATTGAGCAATAACACTTTGCACGGCATTTTCAAGATAAGTGCCCCTGTTGAAGGTGGGCAGAATCACCGAAATTTCCGGAGTGTAGTTGAATCTCATAGTCTTGCTGTTTTTATGGCAAATGCACAGAGCAGCATACCTGCAACAAGAAAGTTTTGTGCAATGGCGTTATATCGCACATCCATGGTGTCTGGTGAGCGGATAAGAGAAAACTGCAGAATAAACTGAGGAATGATAAGCAAGCTGACAATGATGCCATAGATTGTCTGACCCATGATGAGCATATAGGCTGAGGCCAGAATCTGTCCAGTATTGATGAGCACTGCAGCTATGAGAGCTGCAGTGGTTTCTCCATAAACCACAGGGAGTGTTCTGATTCCGATTTGCCGATCTCCTTCAATTGATTTGAAGTCGTTGATGGTCATGGTGCCTGTGCTCGAAAGAGTAAAAAGCCCCGCTATGATAAGTGATGGCTGAAGCGAAGAGAACGTAAAGGCAGGGGCATAAGCAATTTCGCCAGCTATCCAGGGTATGATAAGGTATGAAACCGCAACGATGATATTTCCCGACCAGAGTCGTTTTTTGAGTTTGATGGGATTGGCACTGTAGAGATGAGCATTAATAATGCCAATGACGACGTATAATCCTATAAGAGGATGAATCAGATAACCGGTAATAACTGAAAGTACCGACCAGATGGCAATTAATATTGTAGCATTTTTCAACGACATGGCTCCGCCGGGTATCGGACGATTCGGCTCATTGATTTCATCGAGATCACGATCAAAATAGTCGTTCAGCATCTGGCAGGTGCCGCTTGCCAGGGGACCTGTAAGCAGCATGCCAAGCAGAAATTTCATACCGACAATCTCATGCCATCCGAAAGCACCGCTTGCAACAGCACCGCAGAGAAAGCTCCACATGACCGGAATCCAGGTAATCGGCTTGAGAAACCGTATAATCAGAGCAAGCTTTGAAATGTTGTCGACAGGCATTGACCTTGCATGAACCAGCTTTCTGACCTCCAGTGGCGTTTCAAACTCTCCGTTATCTGTCCGCCCACGACGTACAGAATTTTTCATGGACTGAAAATCACTCACCATTACTGACTTAGGTTGGAGAAATACTGACGGTAGGAAAATAACATGTTAAACTAAAGAAAGGAATCAGAGAGTCGTAAAACAGCTAAGTTTATGTTTAATAAACTGAAATATCATGAGGAATTTTTTTAAACTGTATGAACAGACTCAATTACCTCTTGTAATGCTTGGTGACTGTTGGTTAATTTTCAGACAATCATAAACAAAGGAGATACACTCCATGCCAGGTTCAGGTTTGCTTAAGGATATGCAAAAGACTTTTCTGTTTCACGCCATTGCAGCTCATTTCAGCAATGGGCTGATTCCGGTTGCCGTACTCTACCTTATGTTGACCCTGTCAACAGGGAATACCTATTTTGAACACACCGTCGAACATCTTATTCTCATTGTGGTCATGGCAATTCCTGTTTCTTTTTTGTCAGGCATCCGCGACTGGAAAACAAAATATCGGGGAGCTAAAGCACCTATCTTTATAAAAAAAATTAGACTTTCCGCTCTGCTCTTTATTTTTTGTATTTCTGCGGTGAGTATTCGACTTTGCATTCCTGATGTGATGAGTCGCCAAGGCATAGAACATTGGATGTATCTCGTTCTCCTTTTTTCCATGCTTCCCGTTGTGACTCTCCTTGGTCATTATGGAGGCAAACTTTCTTCACTCCCTAAACCACCACACAAGTCCCCGCAAAAACCTTGAGTTACCGGATGCTTTTTTTATAAGTCCTATTTGTCCTATAGCACAAATATGTCTTCCGTAAAGCCTTTTCATAAACAAAATTTATATGATTAGCTTAAATCTTCAGATAATAAGAGCCCGACAAGCTATAAATTTTATTTATTCTTAAAAAACGCTTAAAAAAATATTTGCTGGTTATCATGACAATTATTAAGTTTTCGTTAATTGAATAAAGTTATTCGTAACGCAGAGAGACAACTCTGCTTCTCTTTTACGAAGATTGTTCTTTTTTCGCAAATCAGTAACTTTGATTTTTCCTTACTTCCTCGCATTCATGTATTCCTTATGTTGATCTGTGTTTGTAGCGTAATTGTCAGGCGATTGATCTTAGAGTGTAATCCTTTTTATCTATGATTGCTGTTTTGTTTGATATGCAGTTATAAATATTTTAGCGTATTTTTCTTCTTTAGCTTGTGTTCCTTTCAGTAATATTCTGTTTATAGTTTTTTTTGTGCAGACGCTGATTCATCATAGGTGATTTTTTTAAGGTTTATAATGCAGGCGCTTGATGCGCTCTAAGCAGTTGTCCGCTTTTTTTAGTCGATTGAGGCATCGTTTTTTCATGGAGCGCATAACTTTTTACAGGTATGCTATTATTACTATCAATCATGTAAACGGAGAGAGTATGGCAAAGAATGTCAGGCCGGATTCGGCCATCAGAAATAAAAAAAGGTGCAGATTTATCTTCCTCTTGAGTAGTATGGTATCTCTTATTGTTTTATCGGCACAGGAGAGTTTTGCTTTGCCGGTATTTGCACGAAAATACCATACAGCATGCTCCACCTGCCATATAGCCTTCCCTGCCCGAAACGGTTTTGGCGAAGCCTTCCGCAATAATGGATACCGCTTTCCGGATGGCACCGACGAGGATATGGTAAAGGAAGAGCCTATCAAGCTTGGTCAGGACGCCTACAAAGATGTCTTTCCTGATGCGATCTGGCCTTCCGATCTGCCAAATATGCCCTCTCTTGGTTTCCTTGCCAAAACAAGTTCTGCGAACTATAGAGACCCTTCTGTAAACGGGGTAAAGGGAAAATATAGGTCAGCTATCAATGAGGAAGTAGATATTTTCCTTGCCGGCACCATAACCAAACAGCTCAGCTATATCGGTGACTTTTCCATTGATGGCGGCGCCTATGCCAGTGATGCCGCACCAACAGTATTGGGCAGACTGGTCATGAAGTGGACGTTTACCCCTGGAGTAATCCTTGCGTGGGGAAGTGTCAACTTTCCGGAACAGTTTGATTTGATCTCCGCAACAGCCGGTGACGATCGTAATGGTTATGCTGCGAATCTGCCATATCCAAACAGGGGTGCTGAGCTGAATCTTGCTGGAAATACAGGGGCTACCGGTGGATATTCACTGATTTTAGGAGTCGGTCGTAATTCCCAGGCAGGCAGTTCAACGTTTACTACCAATGACCAGCCAGATGGTGCCAATGAAAATTTTGCAGATACCCGTTATGTCAGGGCGACCTACAAGATCGGTGGAAACGGATTGCTGAGCGGGATAGGCGGCTCTTACGGTGTTCAGGCAATAGGTATGGACAACTCTATAACTTTTGGAGTAAGTTACCTGAACTCCGGTCAGGGTTCGAGCTTGAATAATGCTGATCAGATTCTGGGGTTAAGCAAAAACGTCATTGGAGGAGATGTCAGGGTATTTTGCGGTCCTCTGCGTGCAGTTGCCCAGTACACCCGTTCTAATGAGGTGATTTATGACCCATACCAGTTTGGTCCGACTGCTACAGGTTATGTAGCTAGCGACAGGGTCCCGGCAGCAACTCCAGGTCAGAATTTTGGCAAAAGAGATGCACTCTCTCTTGAAGGAGATTATTGGGTCTATCCATGGCTTTTTGGTCTTTTCCGTTATGAGCATTTACAGGATAACCTTAATGGCCGGATAAATAGGTTTATCCCCGGTATAGGCGCCCTGCTCAGACCTAATGTCAAGATTGGTGTGGAATGGGTTACCGTTACGAATGATGCTCTTGCTATCGCAAATGGAAGCCAGGCTGTAAATTCGATAAACTTCTATTCTCAGGTAGGTTTTTAACTCTTTGTTTTTGCTTGTTCATGTTCTTTGTTAGTTGTGTGTTACGTATTGTGTGGAAAAGGCGCGCTTTCAATGTCGGGATATCCTCTGACATTCGGGGTACGCCTTTTTTTTGTTTCAAACGTTATCCGAAACAGCAAACTTATTGTACTTTCAGTTATAATCTTAACGAAAACGACATGTTTACATGATCGACAAAAACGTTTTTCTGGCATTTTTTACCACATCTGTCATTCTTGCTCTCTCTCCTGGCCCCGATAACCTTTTTGTCATGGCACAATCTGCCCGGAAGGGTCGCATGACAGGTTTGTTTGTAACTCTCGGTCTTGCTACAGGACTTCTTGGGCATACGGTTGCGGTAGCATTCGGTCTTGCTGCTCTTCTTCGAGCCTCGACGATTTGGTTCTCTATCCTGAAATTTATCGGTGCAGCCTACCTTTTTTTTCTTGCCTGGCAGGCTTTCAGGGCAGGTGTTTCAACAGCAGCAAAAGAAGAGGTTCAGGCCATTTCCAAGGAAAATCTTTATCGGCGAGGGATTATCATGAACCTGACCAACCCTAAGGTTTCCCTCTTTTTCATGGCTTTTCTGCCGCAGTTTGCCGATCCACGGCACGGTTCCATGATGCTGCAGTTTTTTCAGCTTGGCGGCATATTCATTATGGCGACCATGCTTGTTTTTGGTGTTATAAGTTTCGTTGCGGGTGGACTTGGAGAAAGGTTCAGCAACTCCGCCATTGCACAGAAAGTCGTTAACAGAACAGCTGCTGCTGTGTTTATCGGGCTTGCCGTGAAACTGGCGCTATCAGAACGCTGAAAAAGATATAATCATGCAATACATTCCTCTTATTCACCTCTCGGACCTTCCGGAAAACACCCATAAATCAGTAAAAAACGGCAGCAAAACAATTGCGCTTTTTCATTACGGAGGAATTATATCTGCCCTGGACCATGCCTGTATCCACAAGGGGGGAGATCTGGGGGAGGGTTTCATTCAGATGCTTGATGACCAGGAGCGTTATGTTGTCTGTCCCTGGCATGGATGGCAGTACAACCTGAAAACCGGTAAAGCTCCGTATGGCTACCTGGACAGGCAGGCACTCTATGATGTCATTGTGGAGAATGGCATGATTTGCGTGTCGGAAAAACCGGTGGCCGATGCGTTCAGGGCCGAACACGAATCTGATCCCCTTGCCGACTTGAGGAGCCTCAGCTATCAAACCACAGCCTCCTCTCTCAATATCCTTGGAATTTCAGCTACAAATATGAATCGCGATCTCCCGAGGCCTTCAACGTCAGAGACGGCATTGCAGCACGCTCTTGATATAGCGGTTTCAAAATTTGGTGCTCAAACGAAAATGATCAAACTCCGTGAGTTGAACTTTCGTCATTGTGAAGGCTACTACAGCCGTCATGAGGAAGCCTGCACATGGCCGTGTTCAATTTCAGAAATGGATGCAGATGACGGCATGAATGAAATTTACCGTTCAATGGTGTTGTGGGCAGACGCCGTTATCCTTGCAACCCCCATCAGATGGGGGAATGCATCGTCGCTTTATTACAAGATGGCAGAACGGCTCAATACCGTCCAGAACCAGATTACTACTCACGATAAGGTACTTATAAAAAACAAAGTGGTTTCGTTTATTATAACCGGTGGTCAGGACAATGTTCAGGGTGTTGCAGGGCAGCTTAACTCATTTTTTACTGATCTTGGTTTTACGTTTCCACCCTTCAACTTTCTGGGCTGGAGCAGAGGATGGATAGCCGAAGATATGGAAAACAATTACACCCGTTTTTTTAAAAACCGCTATGTCAGGCGTTCAGTCATTGATCTGGTTACCAACACGGTCAAACTGGTACAGCAAATCAAGCATATGGATGCCTCTCAACTTCAAGCCCCGAAACCGAAAATATCTGAAGCAGGAAGTCTGTCTGAATAAAGAGTGTTGATGGATGCTGGCAGCCGAGCTTGATGCTTGTTTTTTATGACAGAAATAAGTACAATTAAAAGTACATAAAACAAGACGTATCTGGTGTTAGTATGGGCAGTATCAATCTTCAGGAAGATATAAAGCCGTTGTCGGAATTTCGAGCCAACACGGCATCATTGGTTAAACAGGTTAAGAAGACCGGGCGTCCTATTGTGCTGACGCAGCACGGGAAAAGCACGGTAGTGCTTCTTGATGTCGGGCACTATCAGTCAATGCTGTCAAGTATTGAACTTTTCAATGATAGTAATTGCGCCCCGATACAGAATCTTAACAGTACCGGTTTGAACCCCTGTTTGAATCCCGGTTTGAACCTTAAATGCTAACCAGAACACCTTTGAACAGCCAAAATCCGACACCCTCGCTTTTCCATTCACGGAAACAGGCGACAGGTAACCAGGAGAAAATCATTTCTGGTTGCCTGCCATCCTTAAAAGTTTTTGTTGCTTTTTTCCTCTTCTCGGTCATAATGCTGCCACTGTCGTTGCGTGCCCAGACGGAAGGCGATTCCTTGATGTTTCAGATGCCGATAAGCTCCTATATCCTTAAGGAGACAGGTGCATCGACAGTCCTGATGTCCAAGGATACAGACAGGCCGGTTTCGCCAGCTAGCCTGACAAAAATACTGACCTGTACTTTGGCCATTGAAAGTGGCAGACTTGATCAGGATGTGTTTATTACAAAAGAATCGACGATCGTCGAGCCCTCAAAAGCCGGATTCAAGCCTGGCGAAAAAATCAAGCTTATTGATCTGGTTAAGGCTGCCATGGTCAATTCAAGCAATGACGCCGCATTTGCCATAGCGATATATCTTTCCGGCAATGTTGAATCCTTTGTTGCTGCCATGAATGCAAAGGCAAAAATGATTGGAATGAAAAACTCCAGGTTTACCAACCCTGCCGGTTTTGATAAAGGCATCTATACCGGTAATACATCAACCGCCGGTGACCTGATGCGCCTTACGGAATACGCGGTAAAGAACCCTGTTTTCAACGACATAGCGCGTCTTGAGAAAGCTGTTTTTTCCGAGGAGACAACCCACAGGATCTACAGTCTGAAAACCCACAACAAGCTTCTCGATAAATACCCTTATGCTGTTGGTATCAAAACCGGTTTTACCACCAAAGCTGGATGCTGTCTCATAGCCAGGGCAATCAAGAATAACAGGGATGTGATTTTGGTGATGCTGAACGCTAAAACAGACCGATGGCATGTTGCCGCCAACATGTTTGACATGGCTTTTTTAGGCAACAGACCAGACCCCGCATGGATAGTTCAAACATCCCGCCGTGATTCAGGTCGTGCCGACACCCTCTCTCCGGTAAAGTCCGGTCGGAGAAAATACCGTATGTCCAAGGCGTCTTTGAGGTTGAAGAGAAATATGGCATCACTTTCAAAATCCAGCTATAAGTCAAAGAGAAGTCCACTTGCGCATTCAGGCAGGAAATTCAAGAAGCATGATCTTGCTTTTTCAAAACAGGTCAGAAAAAATAAAAAGAAAATAACTTTTTCTTGAGCAGAAAAGCTCTTCCTAATAATACATATAGAGAATGATCAGGCATATAGTAATGTGGCGGCTCAGGGATAGTGCACATGGTAATGATCGGCAGACCAATGCATATTTAGTTAAGGAAAAGCTTGAGGCCCTTCGGGGAAAAATGCCGGGAATGACAGCTCTTGAGGTTGGAATTGATTGCAGCAGGACTGAAAGTTCAGGTGATGTTGTGTTATTCAGTGAATTTGTGGACATTGACGCTCTAAAAGCCTATCAGGCACATCCTGAACACTTGGCATTGATCCCTTTTATCGGTGATGCGACTATAGAACGAAGAATAGTTGATTACGAAGCTTAATCATTTGCTCCTTGGAAACCCGAGTTTAGCAATCAACTGAGAAATAAAAAAAAGCGGATGCCTGAACAGCACCCGCTTTTTATGTTTAGAATCGGGTTTGGTTTATCCCTGAACGATGCACTCTGCAGGGCAGACTGCAGAGCAGGCTGGCGAGTCAGAATATCCAACGCATTCGGTGCAGGTTGCAGCATCGATGACATAAACATCATCGCCGGCAGAAATCGCATTGACCGGACAATCTGGTTCACAGGCTCCGCAGTAGGTACATTCTTCAGTAATGTAGAGTGCCATATCAAATTCCTCGCTTAATAGTTGAATTGAAAATAATAGAAAGAAAGAACGATTCGGGTGAATTTCGAATAATATAAGATTTTTTTTTAGCTCAAAAAAAACCTCTTCTCACTCAGGGCTTATTTTAAGCGAATGAAAGCGAATGAACATTATTAAAGGAAATACGGTACGCAAGACCTGCAGAAACCACCGTTTTATTCCACTCAAACCTTGATGATGCAGTCAACCGGGCAGACAGCTACGCACGCAGCTTCATCATGGAAGTCGATACAGTCAATACAGATCGTTTCATCAATGTCATAACAATCTTCACCCGGGGTAATTGCACTTACAGGGCATTCAGGTTCGCATGCCCCGCAATAAGTGCAGCTGTCAGTAATTCTATGTGCCATGTTTTTCCTTTGATTACTAATGAATAAGAGTAGATGTTTGTGTAAAAACTGATCTCTTCTGCCAAATATTTCAGATTATGTGAACCCTGCATCGAAAAACAAAGTTCCGAAATCTGTCAGGATTTTTATTATTCCTGCTCATGGATTTCGTATGCGTTGATGATATCCCTGACAAGCTTGTGGCGGACAACATCGGTTTTGTCAAGGTAGACAAAGGAGATTCCCTTGATATCTTTCAGGATCTTCGGAGAATGAGTGAGACCTGAATCAAGATCCTTAGGAAGATCAATCTGAGTGACATCGCCTGTAATGATCGCTTTAGAATTGACGCCTAATCTTGTCAGGCACATTTTCATCTGCTTGTTCGATGCGTTCTGGGCTTCATCAAGAATAATAAAAGAATTGTTCATTGTTCTTCCCCGCATGTAGGCAAGAGGCACAATCTCAATAACACGCTGTTCCGTGAGGAGTTTCAGCTTTTCAGCGGTCAGCATGTCCTGAAGCGCATCATACAGTGGTCGAAGATAAGGATCTATTTTCTGAGCGAGATCGCCCGGAAGAAACCCCAGACTTTCACCTGCTTCAACAGCCGGTCTCGCAAGAACGATCCGCTTGACTCTTTTTGCTTTCCATGCAGCAACCGCAATGGCAACAGCTGTATAGGTTTTTCCCGTTCCGGCAGGCCCGATGGCGAACATAATGTCGTTTGTTTTCGCTTCAGCCACCATTTGCCGCTGACCGTTTGTTTTCGCTCTGACTGTATAATCCGGTGAGGTGACTATTATATCCTCATCACCCATAGGAGACGCTATAGGTCTGGGTGAAGGGGAGAGGGCAAGATTGATCAGCGCATTCAGGTCAGTGTCAAGCACCTCGCCGTGCCTGTTGGCCAGAAGGATCATCTCACTGAAAATCTGTTCAAGGAGCGCGACCCCATCGCGACTTCCCCTGACGATGATCTGTGTTCCTCGTGCAGTTATCTGCATTTCGGAAAACTCATTTTTGATTTTTTTAAGGAGAGAATCGTAAGGCCCAAAAAGAACGACAGGTTCGATACCCTGAATGTCGATTATTTTTTCTTTGATCAAAATAGAGGTAGTTAAGCATTATAAGGAACCCGCACAATATCAAGATAAGGATTGGAGTAGGCCAGATAGTGCTGTACATACTCTTTTATGCCATCTTCAATCGAGGTGAAAGATTCTCCGAATCCTGCCGAGCGAAGCTTTGTCATGTCAGCACAGGTGTAATACTGATATTTGTCACGCAAAGTTTCCGGCATCGGGATATAGTTGATAGCAGGTTGACGGTCTAACGCAGAAAAGGTGGCCATGGCAAGGTCTTTGAAGCTTCTTGCTGTTCCAGTGCCGACATTGAAGATTCCCGTGACAGAAGGATTATCAAGCATCCATGCCATTATCCGTGTGCAGTCTCTGACATAGATAAAATCCCTCAACTGTTCACCATCCAGGTAGTCTGGTCTGTGCGATTGAAACAGGTTTAACAATCCTTTTTCGTGTATCTGGTGAAACGCTTTATAGACCACACTGCTCATATCCCCTTTGTGATACTCGTTTGGTCCGTAGACATTGAAGAATTTCAGACCCGCAGCCTTGTCAAGAATCTGGCTCTTCACCGCCCAGCGGTCAAAAAGATGCTTGGAGTAACCATACATATTAAGGGGACGGAGCAAGTCCAGTCCATCAATATGATCGTTGTAACCGTTTGATCCGTCACCATATGTTGCTGCGCTCGATGCGTAAAGAAGCCTGACATCATGCGCCATGCAGAAAGCTGCGATTTTTTTCGAGTAGCCGAAATTATTGTTCAGCAGGTGATCTGCATCGGTTTCAGTTGTCGAACTGTTCGCACCCATGTGGATGACGGCGGAGATCTCCTTGAGTGCGTTTCTATCAAGCAGGTCAGGTAAAAGATCTTTGGGGATAAAATCTGTAAAATGAAGCCCGGAGAGATTGCGCCATTTTGCAGTGGTAGTCGAACCAAGATCGTCAACGACGATGATATTTTCTTCACCGCTTCGGTTGAGCTCCCAAAGCATGGCACTGCCGATAAATCCCGCTCCGCCGGTGATAATGATCATGAAGTAAATTAATAAAATTAATGCAGGTAATTCAAATATAAAGAGGAGGGTATTAAAACAAAAGGCCGCTTATAAGTTTAAGCGGCCTTTCAGGAAAAGAGGTCAGGCTGATGCTTGAAGCAGTCCATCGTTTGCCAGAATTTTTCTGCCCCAGTAGAGCCACAATCTTACAGTGTCAACCGGTTTGCCTACTATTCCGGATATCTGTCTGTGTTTAAGGCCTGATATTTCGCTTAACAGCACTGAAAGTTTGATATCGGCGGCCCACTGCCTTAGCGACTCGATAAGCTGAAGGTGAGTTTTACAGGTTTTGCCGTTTATACAGAAATCAGCTTGTTGTCCGAACTGGTCAACATAGCACTTCCTGAACGTTTTCAGCAAGTCAGTCTCCCTTGTTCTGGTGTCTGCAAAGAGATAAGTTTTGTTGACCAGGTCATGAGATGCATTTTCGCTTCCAGTCATCCAGTAGGCAAGGCTGTATATATCATCGAGAAGATCAAGAGGTGTTTTTTTAATCTGTTTCATAATCTCTCCTTTATATTGGATAAATCTTGTCCTGTTTTAATTTATAAAAAAAATGATGAATGTCCAGACTTTTTTCATGAATTGTGCGAAAAAGATGTTTTTTTAAACATGTTCAATGCCCTTGTTGGCTTGTTGTTATTGTTTAAAAGATTTTCAGATATACAGGTGCACCATGCAAAAAGATATCAGGCGACTTCTTAATCCGGCGTTACAGAATATTGCGACATACAAGGTTGAAGGCGGACAGCAGGCCGAAATAAAACTGAATCAGAACGAAAGCCCGTTTGACCTGCCGATGTGGCTCAAGGAAGAAATCATCAGTGAGTTTATTAAAGAGTCATGGAACCGTTACCCTGATATTCTGCCATACAGAGGCATGAAGTCCTATGCTGAATTTCTTGGCATTTCGCCTGATTCGGTGATGATGAGTAACGGCTCAAATGAGATGCTTTATACCATATTTCTTGCATGTCTTGGGCCCGGCAGAAAAGTCTTGATTCCCGAGCCATCGTTTTCGCTCTACGAAAAAATCGCACTGCTTCTGCAGTCTCGTATTGTCAGTGTTCCCATGCTTCCATCGCTTGATTTCGATACCGAAGCCATTATTCATGCAGCATGTGATGAGCATGTTGATTTTATTGTTCTTTCAACACCGAACAATCCAACCAGCAGATCCCTGACGTATGATGAAGTTCGTCTCATCGCAGAATCCTGCGATGCCATTGTGCTTGTTGACGAAGCCTATATAGAGTTTTCCCGTCAGCGTTCTGTTCTTGAACTGATCGACGGATTACCGAATCTGGTTGTTCTCCGCACAATGTCCAAAGCACTGGCTCTTGCAGGAATCCGGATTGGTTTTGCAATTGCGAATCCGTTGCTGATGGCCGAGCTTGCAAAGCCGAAAATTCCATTTGCGTCCGGCAGACTTGCCGAAATAACATTGACGCATGTACTCCGTAATTATTCACTGGTTAAAGATGCTGTGTCGTATATTCTGCACGAACGGGATAAAATATATAGTGAACTGCTTTCAATTGATGGTGTTGAACCTTTAATGAGCGACACTAATTTTTTGATTATCAGGATCCGGGATGCAGCAGCGGTTTTCAAAAGTCTTCAGAGCGAAGGCATACTGGTGCGCAATGTTTCAGGTTACCGGCTGATGGACAACTGTCTTCGATTCAATGTCGGGCTTGTTGAGGAAAACCAGCGTCTTATAAAAAAACTCCGGACAATTTAGCATGCCGGAGTTCAGAAAGCTTCAAGGGTCAGAAATGAGCCGGCTTAGTGCGGAGCAATATGCCGGAACAGCGAAACACCCCATTGTACTGATGCTGCATAATATACGAAGCATGTGGAATGTTGGATCCATGTTTCGAACAGCAGATGCGGCGGGCATTGAAAAAATTATTCTTTCCGGTTATACGGCAACACCACCCCGAAAAGAAATAGAAAAAACCGCACTTGGAGCTCAGGAAACGGTTGTCTGGGAGTATCATGCCGATCCTTTTGAGGCACTTTCAGGTATGAAAAAAGATGGAATAAAAATCTTGGGACTTGAGATTACTGAAGGGAGCCTGCCATATACTGCGGTAAATCCTTCTCTGTTTCCAATCTGTCTGGTCGTTGGCAACGAAGTTGAAGGTCTGGAAAATGAAGTACTTTCATTGTGTGACGGTGTGCTCGAAATTCCGCAGTATGGCACCAAACATTCGCTCAATGTTGCTGTTGCTGCAGGTATTGCCATTTTTGAAATGGTGAGAGTTTTTCAGAAGGGTGTGTAACTTTTTGCTTTTTGTTGTTGTTTTGTTTATTTAAAGCATCAATTGTTTATAACTGCGGTTTTCAATGCTTCATTACAAGACATACGAGTTGGATGACTCCTCAGCCCCATGGGTCGTTTTTGTTCATGGCGCTGGCGGTAGTTCTTCGATCTGGTTTTTGCAGATCAAGGAGTTCATAAGGCATTTCAATGTTCTGCTGGTTGATCTGAGAGGTCATGGCAAATCAAAAGGCATAGTGGCCCACAAGGAAGACCGTCATTATGACTTTGAGGATATTACCCGTGATATCATCGAAGTGCTTGATTCTCTCAAGATCGAAAAAGCCCACTTCATCGGAATTTCACTTGGAACCATTCTTATCCGCAACCTCAGCGAAATTGCTCCCGACAGGGTCAGCTCAATGGTTATGGGGGGTGCCATCATAAGGCTTAACATCAGGGCAAAGGTGCTGGTGACCCTTGGAAACATGTTCAAGAGGGTTGTTCCCTACATGTGGCTTTACAGCTTTTTTGCCTGGATTATCATGCCGAGTGAGCGGCATAAAAAGTCGAGACTCCTTTTTGTCAACGAAGCCAAAAAAGTTGCACAGAAAGAGTTCATGCGCTGGTTCCGTCTTACTTATGAGATTACACCGCTTTTAAAATACTTTGAAGAAAAAGATACAGCTATTCCTACGCTCTACCTTATGGGCGAAGAAGACCACATGTTTCTGCCTGCTGTACGTTATATCATTACCCGTCACACCAACTCCTGGCTTGAGGTGATCGTCAATTCCGGTCATGTCTGCAATGTCGATCAACCGCGGGAGTTCAATGCCCGGGCTATTTCATTTTTGAAGAAAATGTCCGCTGGCGATTCTCATCACCAATCAGCGATGAAGCTTGCTGCCTGTTAAAGAACAGGTTTGTTGAAAGTGTTCATGGCATGCTCAATGCCGTTGATGGCAAAATCAAGAGCCGCTTCCTCGCAGACAGGGAGTACCTTTTTCATGACCTCTCTCTCATCTTCGCTGAATTTTCCCAGGACAAACGATGAGAAGGAGTTCAATGGCTGTTGGTCAACTCTTATACCGATTCTCATCCGTGCGAACTCTTCGGATCCTGTACATTCAATAATGTGTTTCAGTCCATTCTGACCACCGGCGGACCCTTTTGCGCGTAAGCGGATTAAGCCCGACGGAAGATTGAGATCATCGCAGATGACAAGCATATCGCTGCGATCGATTTTGTAAAAATTCATGGCGGCAACTACCGCATGGCCCGAACGGTTCATATAGGTCATGGGCTTAAGCAGGATGATTGACTCCCTTCGATGGGATATTTTAGTACTGAGGTATTTTCCTTTTCCCCTGCTGAATACTGCCCCGAAAGATGCTGCAATTATTTCAACAACATCAAACCCGATGTTGTGCCGTGTACCGGCATATTGGGAATCCGGATTCCCAAGACCTGCAAGAAGTTTCATAAACAAAAGCCTGTAAATCCGTAGCGTGCAAAATCAAACGCAAAGAATATATGCAGAGGCGAAACAAAATCTGTAAAAAAACATTCAGATTGCCACTGAAAAAAACATTCGGCATCTCTCATATATGACAGAGAGAAACCCTTAAGAAGTTCTATAAAAAGGTATTGAGATTCCTGAAAAAAGTTGCAAATTACAACTTCCTGTGTAAGACAGGGTTGTTCCTTGTTATGAGTCAGCTGGTAACATTTTTTTCTTGAGCCAAGAAAAACAGTGAAAAAAAAAGCAATGAAAACATCGTTTAAAGGAAGATGGTTAGCCAGAACTCTATCAGTTCTGGGAGGCCTTGGCATTGTGCTGCAGGCGCCAAATGCGATGGCAAGCGAGGCCGATTTATTGTTGCCTGATTTACACTCGGTGTCATTCCTTGGAGGAATACCCGGAAACACCCTTCTGTTGTGGGGTCTTGCAGTCTGCCTGTTCGGTATGGCATTTGGCGCCATACAATACATGGGTATACGCAAGCTTCCTGTTCACCGTGCCATGCGTGAGATCAGCGAGCTGATCTATGAAACATGTAAAACCTACCTTATTACTCAGGGTAAGTTTATTCTGGTTTTATGGGTTCTGATCGGTGCAATCATTGTGGCCTATTTCGGCTGGCTTCGGCACCTGGAACCGATTAAGGTTATTTTCATTCTTGTAGCCAGTCTTATCGGTATTCTCGGAAGTTACATCGTCGCCTGGTTCGGCATGAGAATCAACACCTTTGCGAACTCCAGAACAGCATTCGCAAGCCTCGGCGGAAAACCGTTCCCGACCTATGCCATTCCCCTCAGAGCCGGTATGAGTATCGGCATGCTGCTCATCAGCATCGAGCTCTTTGTTATGCTCTGCATCCTTCTCTTTGTGCCTCGCGACTTTGCAGGCCCATGCTTTATCGGCTTCGCGATCGGAGAATCTCTCGGTGCTTCAGTGCTCCGTATTGCCGGAGGTATCTTTACAAAGATAGCCGACATAGGTTCTGACCTCATGAAGATTGTTTTCAAAATCAAGGAAGACGACGCACGCAACCCAGGCGTTATTGCCGACTGTGCAGGCGACAATGCCGGTGACTCGGTTGGTCCCACTGCTGACGGCTTTGAAACATACGGCGTTACAGGTGTAGCCCTGATCTCATTTATCCTCCTGGCCATCAAAGCACCCGAAGTGCAGATCATGCTGCTTGTCTGGATCTTCGCCATGCGTCTTGTTATGATTCTTGCCAGTGCCTTCTCCTACTGGACCAATGCAGCATTGGCAAAGGTGAAGTACAGCAATGCTGATGAGATGAATTTCGAAAAACCTCTGATCACGCTTGTCTGGCTTACCTCGATTGTCTCAATCATCCTTACCTACATAGCATCCTACTACCTTATCAGTACGCTTGGCGATGGCACCATGTGGTGGAAGCTTGCTTCGATCATCACATGCGGAACGATTGCCGGTGCACTTATTCCTGAGCTGGTGAACCGCTTTACATCCACAGAGTGCGCCCATGTTCGTAACGTCGTACAATGCTCCAAAGAGGGAGGCGCAGCCCTGAATATTCTTGCTGGTCTTGTTGCCGGTAATTTCAGCGCCTACTGGATGGGCCTTGCCATTGTCGGTTTGATGGGAGCTGCCTATGGCCTCAGTACGCTTGGCATAACCACTCTCGGGTTGACTCCCGAGCTGATTGCTTCGCATGGGCTTCTTACTGTCGGTCTTGATAAGGTGATCATGCTCGCACCTTCGGTCTTTGCTTTTGGTCTTGTTGCTTTCGGATTCCTCAGCATGGGTCCTGTTACCATTGCAGTAGACTCCTATGGTCCTGTTACCGATAACGCTCAGTCAGTCTACGAACTTTCCCTGATCGAAACCATTCCGAACATCAAGCAGCAAATCCAGAGCGAGTTTGGTTTCCAGCCTGACTTTAACAATGCCAAAAGATACCTCGAAGCTAATGACGGCGCAGGCAACACCTTCAAGGCAACTGCAAAACCGGTGCTTATCGGTACTGCTGTGGTCGGTTCCACCACGATGATCTTCTCAATCATCATGATCCTGACCAACGGTCTCGCCGATACAAGTGCAATTGCAAAACTATCAATTCTCTCCCCTCCGTTCCTGCTTGGCCTCATGATGGGCGGTGCAATCATCTACTGGTTCACCGGAGCCTCAATGAATGCCGTCACCACCGGCGCCTACTATGCAGTGGAATTCATCAAGAATAACATCAACCTTGACAGTTCCGTTGAAAAAGCGTCGATCGAGGATAGCAAGAAAGTTGTTGAAATCTGTACCAAGTTTGCCCAGAAAGGAATGATCAACCTCTTTCTTACCGTATTCTTTACGACACTGGCTTTCGCCTGTCTCGATTCATTTTTCTTCATTGGCTACCTGATCTCCATTGCACTTTTCGGTCTTTACCAGGCCATTTTTATGGCCAATGCCGGTGGTGCCTGGGATAACGCCAAGAAGATTGTTGAAACCGAACTCAATGCCAAGGGCACTCCGCTTCATGATGCCTCAATTGTCGGTGATACGGTCGGCGATCCATTCAAGGACACCTCTTCGGTTGCCTTGAACCCGATCATCAAATTCACAACACTTTTTGGTTTACTTGCTATTGAGCTCGCTATCGAACTTCCTGCTCAGTTCGCGCTCTCTCTTGCAGCTGTGTTCTTTGCCCTGTCGCTGGTTTTTGTACACCGCTCCTTCTTCTCCATGAGAATCAAGACGGACGAACACTGATCCCTCATCGCAATGAATTCTGAAATGAGCCGCAGCAATGCGGCTCTTTTTTTGTTGAGTTGCTCTTTTGCTAAATATCAATTCTTTAACTAACTTATTTTAGTTTTGTTAATTATCGGCGTAATCAAATAAGTGATTATGAAAAGAATTATTATAGCTTTAGGGTTATTAGTTTCAATTATTGGTTTTAACACTGCAAAATGTGAAGCTAAGCTCTATGTGCAGATTCATAACCATGCCAGGTTCAATGCAGCAACAGCATCATTCATTCCATACAGGGAAGGGTGGGGTCAAATAATACGTATCTTCAGCAGTAATGCCGCAAATACCATTGTTACTTCCAAAAATAGTATAATCCGAGAAGCCCGGTTAAATATAATTGAAGCATCCGACCTTTTATTTTTGTACGTGATTCCCAAAGGTCAAAATGAACTTGCCGTAAACAAGCTGGTTAAAGTTAAAAAAATGATTATAAGTAAAGAGATTGCAGCGTATAATTTAGGTATAAATTCCGAAATTATCATTCCAGAGCAACTCGCTAAAGTTGAAGAAGACAGTAAGACCGTGGTTAAAATTGCAATCAAGTACACTCATCCGGATAAACATTGATGCTGAACAGCTCGCGAAAGTAAAAGAGATTCTTTCCAGACTCCCATAAGTCGCACACTCGTAGTAGTCCTGTTCTTTCTCCCATCACCCCTCTTTTACAGCCTTTTGGTTTTAAGCCGAAGCGAATTGCTGACCACAGACACGCTGCTTCCTGCCATGGCAAGCCCGGAAAAAACCGGGTTAAGAAAGATTCCCCAAAGGGGGTAGAACGCTCCAGCGGCAAGAGGAATTCCGATGATGTTGTAGATAAACGCCCAGAAAAGGTTCTGGCGGATTACCCTCATTGTGGCACGTGAAAGGGTAATTGCCTGAGCTACCTTTCTGATATCACCCTTGAGCAGGGTAATGCCCGCAGACTCTATGGCAACATCAGTTCCTGTAGCCATAGCAATCCCGACATCAGCCTGAGCCAGAGCCGGCGCATCGTTAATGCCGTCTCCCGCCATGGCAACCTTTCTGCCCTTTGCCTGCAGTTCTTTGATAATATTTGCCTTTTCCTGCGGCAGCACTTCGGAAATCACCTCGTCAATGCCAACTTGTCGCGCCATGAAATTCGCAGCTGAATGGTTGTCCCCCGTCAGCATGATGACCTCTACCCCTTTGTGGCGAAGTGCATCAACAGCACTCTTTGCATCTTCTTTGACAGTATCACTCAAAGCAATCAATCCTGTGCAAAAACCGTTCTCTTCAATAATAACAACAGTTTTTCCCTCTTCCTGCAGTCTGTTAACCTCCAATAAAGTTTTTTCAGCCTCAACCGGTTTACGTACCCTTACGCTAATGGTGTCGATCACTGCCGAAACACCTACGCCCTCAAGAGATTCGAAAGAACTGATCTCCCTTAAGAAGAGCTTTTCCATCTTCGCTGCATCAACAATTGCCTGTGCAAGAGGGTGCTCCGAACGGCTTTCCACACTTGCAGCAAGTTGCAGAAGGGAAGTGCGGCTACTCTCATGAACAAGAGTAATGATATCCGACACCCGCGGAGTTCCCATAGTAAGCGTACCGGTTTTGTCAAACACGACGGTATCCACGGAACTGAGTTTTTCAAGACTTTCAGCATTGCGGATAAGAATGCCGTATTCAGCTCCTTTGCCGATACCGACAATGATAGCGGTCGGTGTTGCCAGACCAAGCGCGCAGGGACAGGCAATCACCAGAATACCGATAAGGCTGGAGATGGCGAAGGGAAGGGCAACATAAAAACCGAGAAAAAATGTGCCGGCAGTCAGCCATATAATAAACGTAGCCAATGCAAGAATCAGCACAACAGGAACAAAAATCCCGGCAATTTTATCGGCCATGTTCTGTATGGGTGCTTTCGACCCCTGAGCATCTTCAACCATCCTGATAATGCGGGCAAGCAAAGTGTCAGAACCAACCTTTGAAGCCGTAAAAGTAAAGGAGCCCTGATTGTTGATCGTGCCTCCGATGACCTGGGCACCAACCGCTTTATCAACAGGTATTGACTCTCCGGTTACCATTGATTCATCAAGAGACGAATACCCTTGGGTAATGATGCCGTCAACAGGAATTTTCCCTCCTGGTTTGATAATAACTGCATCGCCAGTTCTGACCTGTTCTACAGGAATCTCAATCTCCTTTCCCTCCCGTATCACAAAGGCCGATTTAGCCTGCAGGCCAATCAGCTTTTCGATAGCCTCACCGGTTTTCATCTTTGAGCGCGCCTCAAGGTATTTTCCCATCACTACAAAGCCGATCACCACAATGGTAACATCGAAATAGGTATAGCTGGGTATGTGCAGCAGCTCTCTTACAGAGGGAATCAGCGTCACAGCAGCACTGTAGAGATAGGCTGTCAGTGTTCCGATACCGATCAGCGTATCCATGCTTGCCGCTCCGCTTTTAACGTACATCGATATTCCGTGCAGAAATGGAGCCCCTATCCTGAATACCATATACGTGGCAATGACCATGGAAACAAGGTTGAACAACTCCATCGAAATCGGCAGCTTCGGGATAAAGGCGAAAAACATCGACCCGGTATCCCACATCATCAGGATAAACACAAGCAGAGCAACCGGCAGGGCAAACTGCACCCTGGCAAGTTGTTTCTCAAGCTCCTGCTGTTTTTCCTTCTTCAAAAGGAGAGTTCCGGATGTTCCTGTCCTTTGAAGTTCTGTGCCTCCCTTTTCCGTTTGTTCAGCAGTAAAGGTATAGCCGTATTTGCTGATAACATCATTGAGAGCTTCTTCCGTCAGCTCATTCCTGTCAAATTCAAGCTTTGCCTTCTCAGTGGCAAGATTGACATTGACCTCTTTAATGCCCTCAACCTTGGAGAGCTTTTTGGTGATGATCGCAGCACAGCTTGCACAATGCATCCCTTTGACGGTATACGTTCTCGTCTTCATATCCAGGTATCAGTATCTCTCTTTATAAGTTCCTATAGGCCCTATAGGCCACATAAGACCTCTTCTTCCAAAACCTCACTTCACCACAATAACCCCTCGGTTCACCCCCATAGCGCAGGTTATCTTATAAGAACCCGGGCGTTTAGGCGTAAATTCCATAACAATCTTTTTCCCCTTGATAATCGGTTCAGGTTTGTCCCACAATCCCGGCACCATAATGGTATTCATGCAACCTGTTGCTGTATCCAGAGGATTGACTTCAAGTCGCACTCTCGCGCCTGCGTTTACCGTAAACGTATTTGGCGCAATATTTTTGGCATTCGAATAGAGTATGGTAAAGGTTTTTATCCCGCTGTTTTGAGATGCCTCCGCCTTTACAGCGTTTCCCGTTGAGCTTTGGTCAGCAGCAAAAGATGCTGTCGACGCTATACAGGTAATAAGTGCTATTGCGATCACTATGCTTGTTTTCATGGTACTGCTTCTGTTTTGATTGATCTAGTTGAAACCCTTAATAATACCCTCAATAATCAATATCATTTTCCATGCCAGAACACTGAAGCCTGTCATGGCGTTCATTTGTATTCTTGCTGATTCCGTTGCTATGGAGAATATTCAACACCTCTGAAGCATATTCCTCAAAAAAGAGTATACTAAACTAATAATTCGGCTATTAGCTTTATATAAGAGGGTTACAAGAGTTTTTGTTCAATTGTTGTTTTTATGAGTCCCGCAAGCTCATGACAAACTGTTTAACGGAGAAAAAAATGAAAAGGTTAATGACGGTTCTGGCGGGTTTGACGCTGTTCAGTGTTTCTTTAAGTGCAGAGCCGAATGACGGGATGATGCAGGGTCAAATGCCTCATAAGGCCATGAAGATGGATCAGTGCTGTTCTATGCCGCAAAAGTGTACGATGAAGGGTGATCAGCCAATGCCTATGGCCATGAAAAGCCCTATGCACGATATGATGCACTCCATGGTTGATATTATGAAAATGCAGCAGAAGATCATAAAAGGCGTTAACCCGTCAGAGAAAAAAGCATTGCTGATACAGATCGATAAAAAGATTGATCAGATGGAGAACATGAAGGCCGATATGCCTTGTATGCAGAATCCGCCATCCGGTCATGACCATGAGCATGACCATGAGCATGACCATGAGGCGATGGGGAAGTAACTCCCTTATCATTGAGTTATCCTGCAAGCCCGGTACATACCGGGCTTTTTTGGCTCAGTGTTTCATGCCCGAATGATGCAGGCGCCCCTTTTTCAGATCGCGAGTCTTCATCAGGACAAAAATAACCGGTGTCATTATGAGAACATGCACTGCCGAAGAAATCATCCCCCCGATCATTGGCGCTGCAATTGGTTTCATCACATCCGCACCCGTACCTGCTGACCACATGATTGGAATCAGCCCCAGAAGGGCCACAGCCACCGTCATAAGTTTCGGCCTCAGCCGGAGGACCGCACCTTCAAATGCCGCATCGTAGATATCCTGTTCACTACATGGTCCGTTGACGAGTTTCTTGTCCAGCGCCTCGTGCAGGTAAATCACCATCACAACCCCGGTCTCAACTGCGATTCCATAGAGCGCAATAAATCCGACCCAGACTGCAACTGAGAGGTTATACCCCAGAGCCGAGACCAGATAAACACCTCCAACAAGAGCGAAGGGCACCGAGAGCATCACCATGGAGGCTTCTATTGCAGAATGGAAGGTGAAGAAGAGAAGAATGAAGATAATTATCATTCCCAGTGGTATCAGAACCTGTAGTCGTGCCTTGGCCCGAATCTGGTTCTCCCACTGTCCCGACCATGTCACGTAATAACCGGCTGGCAGTTTGAGCTTTTGTTCCAGAACCTGTTTCGCCTCGGTTACAAAGCCGCCCATATCCCGACCACGAACATTAAGATAAACCAGTGAACGCAGCAGCCCTCCCTCGCTGTTGATCTCAGGCGCACCGGTGGAGATTTTCAGCTTTGTTACAAGCGAAAGGGGAATCTGTGTGCCCTCCATACCTCCCACCAGAATGCGCCGGATGGCATCAACATTGTCCCGGTAGTCTCGCAGGTAGCGGATTCGGATGGGAAACCGGTTGCGTCCTTCAACCGTGGTCGAAAGCATCTCACCGCCGAGTGCCGTCTCAATGACATCCTGGATATCTCCCACACTCACTCCGTACCGGGCTGCTGCCTGACGATCAATATCGATGTCCAGGTAGTTGCCTCCTGTAACCCGTTCAGCCACCACGTCGGCTGCCCCGTTGATCGGTTTGAGAATTGTCTCCGCCTGAATGGCCAGATCCTTGAGTACATTAAGGTCATTGCCGAAAATCTTTACCCCAAGATCAGTGCGCACACCGGTTGAGAGCATGTTGATGCGGTTGATGATCGGCTGCGTCCATCCGTTGCGCACACCTGCCTGCTGCAGCTTTGAGTCCAGTTCTGCAACAATGTCAGCCTTCGTCAATCCTTTACGCCACTCCGCTTTCGGCTTCAGGATGATGATGCTTTCAAACATTGATACCGGAGCCGGATCAGTCGATGTTTCAGCCCGCCCGACCTTGCCGAGCACATGTTCAACCTCAGGCACACTCTTGATGATAGAGTCCTGCAGCTGGATAATCCGTTTAGCCTCCGTAATGGAGACGTTCGGCAGGGTTACCGGCATATAAAGCAGCGAACCTTCATCAAGAGGCGGCATGAACTCCGAACCGAGATTCATGAACAAAGGTACTGCAATGGCGAGAGCCAGCAGGTTAAGGGCAATAGTGGTTTTCTTCCATTTCAGCACCCAGCGGATAACGGGGGAATAGAGTTTAATGAAAAAGGTCGAAACCGGATTTGAGCTTTCCGGAGGCATCTTGCCGCGCATGAAAAAGTACATCAGCACCGGTACCAGCGTTATGGCAATAATGGCCGACCCCATCATCGAGAAGGTCTTGGTAAACGCCAGCGGGTGGAACAGTTTGCCTTCCTGTCCCTCCAGCATGAAGACCGGTACAAAAGAGAGAACAATAATGGCCAGAGAGAAAAATATCGCCCTGCCGACCTGTTTGGCAGATGTAATTATGACCTCCAGCCGTTTTGTGGCTCTCTCCTCAGGCGGCATCTCCGATAGGTGGCGATAGCAGTTCTCCACCATAATAACCCCCGCGTCAACCAGCACGCCGATTGCAATGGCTATACCTCCGAGCGACATGATATTCGATGTCACTCCCATAAGCTTCATGGTGATAAACGCAATCAGCACCGATATCGGCAGGGTGATCACAATTACCAGCGCACTTGGAAAGTGAAGCAGAAAGACAAGAATCACAAGAGAGACAACAATTGATTCTTCCAGCAGATTCTCCTTCAGGGTATCCACAGCCCTCGATATCAGGTCAGAGCGGTCATAGGCGACCTTTATCCTGACACCCGGAGGCAATCCCTTCTCCAGTTCCGTTATTTTTGTCTTTACCCGGTCAATGACCTCTTTGGCATTTTCCCCATACCGCATCACAACAATACCGCCAACCTTCTCCCCCTCACCGTTCATCTCCAGCAGGCCGCGTCGTATGGCTCCGCCAATCTGAACAGTACCAAGATTTTTCAGAAAGACAGGAGTCCCGCGCATGTCTGCTCCGACAACAATGTTCTCCAGATCGGCTTTCGATTTCACGTATCCGCTTCCCCGTATCAGGTACTCGGCATCAGCCTGTTCGATCAGTCGTCCTCCGACATCCTTGTTCGATGCCTTGACCGCCTCCATCACTTTCCCGACCTTGATGCTGTAGGCAAACAGCTTGTGCGGGTCGAGATCAATCTGATACTCCCTTACAAACCCGCCGATTGAGGCAACCTCGGCAACTCCCTGCACCGTGTTGAGCTGGTAGCGCACAAACCAGTCCTGCAGGGTTCTGAGCTGCTCCAGGTCATATCCCTTACCCTCAATGGTGTACCAGAACACATGCCCTACACCGGTACCGTCAGGGCCAAGCGTCGGAACCACCCCCGAAGGCAGCAGCGATGCGGCGTAGTTCAGCCGTTCAAGCACCCGTGTTCGTGCCCAGTAAATGTCAGCCTTGTCCTCGAAAATCACATAAATCATGGAGAATCCGAAGGCGCTCGATGCTCGGACGGCACGGACCTGCGGCAGGCCCTGCAGGTTGACCGCAAGAGGGTAGGTCACCTGGTCTTCCACCACCTGCGGAGAACGGCCGGGATAATCGGTAAAAACGATCACCTGGTTGTCGGACAAATCAGGAATGGCATCTACCGGTGTGTTATAGACCGACCATCCGCCCCAGGCAATGACAAGGGCAAAAAACATCAGCACAATAACCCGGTTTCGGGCGGAATACTCTATGATCTTTTCTATCATTTCAGTTGTGATTCAGAGTCAATGAGATATCCGCCCGATACTGCCACCTTGTCGCCTGACTGGAGGCCCGATAAAATTTGAACTTTTTCGCCCGACTGCTGCCCGAGCTGAACCGTCCGTGATTCAAACATGCCGGGTGAACTTTCGACCCAGACAACCTGTCGCTTGCCGGTATTCATGACTGCTGTTGCAGGAACGACAAGAGAAGGGGAGAGCGGCACCCTGATGATCGCATTGACAAACATCTCAGGCTTCAGTTTCATGCCGGGGTTAGCCAGTTCAACCCGTGCCTTTACCGTTCTGGTCTTTGGATCGAGAAAGGGATAGACAAATGCTATCCGGCCGGTTGAAGGCTTGTCAGGGAATGACTGTGAGCGTATTTCCACCTGCTGGCCTGGGTGAATATTCGAAACTTCATTCTCATAGATCTCCATTTCAACCCAGACGCTTGAGAAGTCAGCGATGTTGAAAAGTGCCTCTCCCATGCTGACATACTGTCCCTGCTGCACCATTTTTTCAATGACAACGCCTGAAAAAGGGCTATAGATCGGGATTCTGATATTCGGCTTGCCGCTCTTTTCAAGTTCTGAAATCTGACTCTCTTTTACCCCGAAGAGCAGCAGGCGCTGTCTGGCCGATGCCACAAGACCTTCACCATTCTGTACAATAGAGGCTATCGGTGAATTCTTAAGCTGTTCACGACTTTTAAGGGCAAGGAGGTACTCCTGCTGCGTGGCCACAAGATCAGGGGAGTAGATCTCTGCCACAGGCCTCTCTTTGCTGACAAAGGCTCCAATACTGTTGACATTCAACTTTTCAAGGCGTCCGGCAATCCATGCGGTGACTTTGGCTTGCCGCGACTGATTGTACTGCACAATGCCGACAGCATTGATCTCTTTGTTCAGGGTTTCGGTTGTTGCCTCTGCCGTAGCGACATTGGCCATGACCCGTTGTTTCTCCGACAGCGAAACCTGCTCGTGAAGGTCAGCCTTCTGTGGCTGTCCCGCTGGTTTGGCGACTGCTTTCCCCACAGTATTAATTTTCTTGATTAGTTCCATGCCGCATACCGGACAGAGGCCGGGCTTTTCCTTTATGATAAAAGGATGCATGGAACAGGTGTAAAGCTGCTTGACAGGTGCTTGAGCAGTTGTCTTGCCGCCTTCTCTATTCTGCCACAGAAACCAGGCTCCGCCGGCAGCAATTGCAAGCAGTATAATCACCAGAGGAATTGTGAATTTCTTGTTCAGTGCCATGACTCTCAGGTTGGTATCGTTAATTATCAGGATGTTCGTGCTGTTCAGTTGCAGGTAATGCTGTCACATCACTTCCCACCACAGCTTCAAGCTGCGCAATCTTCATCATATATTCAGCCTTCGACTCATACAGTTCCCGCTCGTAGTTGAACAGGTTCATCCTGCTGTCGAGCAGCGTCAGAAAATCCACCTTGTTGACCCTGTAACTGATGAGTGCCGATTCCAGTGATTGTCCCGATTGAGGGATGATACCTCCGCTGTAAAGCTCCACCTGTTGACGTCTACGGTCAAGCTGGGCAAGGATGTCGTTGATGGTATAGCTGATGCTGTTCTTCAAGGCATTCAGCTCTTCGGTGGCCATGCTTGTCTCAAACGTCGATTCGGCCACCATTGCCCGGCGTTTCTGCTGCTGGATGGGCAGGTTGAAGGAGAGTCCGAGGCTGAACATGTTGTAGCCTGGGTCGGTGGCCATACCGGTTGTTATCGGTTCGCGGAACATATACTCTGCTGAAAAGTTGAAATCAGGATACGACTCTTTTTTTGCCAGGCTGCGCGATGCTTGAGCCTTGGTTACCAGACTCGCCAGACTTTTCACCTGAGGGCGATTATTGAGAGCGGCCTCGTTCAATTGTTCCCGCGAAAGGGTGACGCGGGGGAGCGTGAAATCAGCAAAAGTGCCGATCGGTGTATTGCCCTGTCGATAAGTAAGGTAGTTGAGATTGGCTTCCAGGCTTTTGCGTTGCTGCTGCAGCGAAATCTGCATGTCGAGCATCTTCGACTTTTCAAGCCCCGCCTTGTAGATATCCTGCTGCACTCCCTGACCGACTGAGTATTTCAACTCGTTAATGGTCAGAAAATTAGAAAGAATTTTCAGGTTCTTGTCAATAATCCCAAGCATCTTGTTCACAGCCCAAAGCTGGTAGTAGCTCTCCTTCACCATTTTTGTCAACTCAAGCTTGCGCTCTTCAAAAGCCCACTTGTATGACTCAGCTTCACTCAGAGCTGCTTTCTCTCGCAGAGCCCGTTTTCCCCAGAAGGGGAGTTGCTGCGATATGCCTACTACCTTCGCGGAGGTGGGATCCAGATTAAACACTCCCGGATCTCGGGTCAGCATGTTCTGCAGTCTGAACATCAGCATCGGGTCATCCAGCGCCCTTGACTGCTTTGCCTTACTGGCAAACATCTGCCACCGGGCCTCCGAAGCCTTCAATTCGGGGTTGCTGGTGAGTGCGGTGTTAACAAGAGCTGAAAGATCTTCCGCCGGCACTTCCATCTCTGCCGACCATGCAAATGCAGGTACAAGAGATAACAGAATAAGTAAGGCAAATATCAGACGCTTTTTCATAGGAATTCGTGACGATAAGTTGTCGATCTAACTCTATATAACATAAAGCGTGCCATTCCCCGTTCATCCCGGTACTGTTGAGCTAAGCTATGCAGCTTGAGTAAATTATGGAGAATATTCTTCACTCGAAGCAGAATAATCCTCATAGTAGCTCAAATTCTCCCTCCAGTCATCCCCAACTCCGCTCCCATGTCATCCCGAACTCCCGTGAGGGATCTCTCCCCACCAACCCAATCTTGTATAAGTCCTATAAGCCCTATATGTCCTATCAGTCCTATTCCCTCCAGCTTTTGGTGGATTGTGTAAAAATAGAGAAGCAATTATGAGGGCATCAATATTCAGTGTAGAGCCTACGGTTGAAAATCTATGTGTGGTTTTACTCCAAAAACAGCTCCGACACGGCGAAGAAATGCCAGACTGACGTTTCTGTATGTTCCTGATTGCAGCCGGGAAATAGCGGCTTGAGAGGTATGTGCCAGACGCGCAAGTTCTTTTTGAGTCATCCCTGCATTTATGCGGAGGTGGATAATTTTTTTTGAGACCTCAAATTCCTCTTCGAGAGCGTCATACTCTTTTTTAACAGCTTCGTCCTTGAGATTATCTGCCAGCAGGTTGTTAAAATTAGTTGTCTTCATTGTGTTATCTCCTCTATAAAAATCTTTCGTAGTTTTTGAGCCTTTTCAATTTCACCCTGATCTGTTTTCATCTCATTTTATTTATGAGTGGCTAAGTTTATATAAAGTAATAATATAAGAGGTGTTATCTTCAAAAGTTGTGTTTCTGGACATTTGTGACTAATTGATTTGCAAGTGCTATCTTGAAGTAAAAAAGGAGCACAAGACATGACAACAGAGACATCTATCCTGCAGGGGCTTTTAGCCCAGCAACCGAATCTTGAAGAGATTGCCCGAGCCGGGGCTCAGCACATGATTGCCATAGCCATGGAAGCAGAGATCAGGCTTTTCATGAAGCA